>JBGSJB010000521.1:0-10708 GCA_041742175.1 Pirellulaceae bacterium | reverse complement strand
GAAGTAGAGTGTCGGCATCCAGAATAGTACGAACCAACCGTCGTCCTGACAGCGCAGCCAACTACATCTGTGTGCCCAAGTCCCCACCATCGCCAAGCCAACGATAGCGAAACATCCGACCGTCACAAGTATCCGTAGAGTCACGGATCCGACGTCGCCACCGTTAGGCCAAAGACTCCATGTTCGCAAGAATTTCCGCCACGCTAGCAATGCAACCTTATCCGGATGCGTTCGGCTCCATTCAACCGCCGCTCTCTGAGCTCGCTGATTGACCCGAAATTCGAATGTGCTCCGACTCTCTCCAATGACAGCATCTTCCGCCTTCTGCTCCTCCACAAATCGGGCCATGAACTTCATGCCTTCGTCGCTCGCACCCGACGCACCCGCATGCAAGCCGTCGTACAAACTTGGTCCGACTTGCAACGTCGTCAACACAAACTCGCCGGTTATACTCGCATTGCGAATCCACCAGGGACTCATCGTCATCGCAATTCCCAGTACGGTCATCGCAAAGATCGTCGCATGCCTGCCGCGTTTGGGACCAAACAGGAGCCCGACAGCACAGATGAACGGCGCGAACAATAGCCAACTTGGCCTCGCTAAGATGGCTACTCCAGCCACGCAGCCTGCCAAGATACCGAACACGCTTGAAATCCGCAGTGAAGCGCTCCGCCACGCGCGTTGCCACAGCAATAAGTGAACGAGCATGAGCGGAATAAAAACGGCTTCGCTAAGAATGACGATGCTCATCCCGATCGCACCAGGATAAATCGCAGCTAACACGCCGCTGCACAGCATCGCCTTGCTGACCCACCGAGGCTCAATAATACTTTCCGCCAGCGACTTGGCCAGCAACATCACAAGGTACACCGCAACCGATCCTAGCAAGCAACCAACCAATCGCGCCGCCCAAACCGCTGCCTGTTCGTTTGCAATCAACGTCAAAGGCGCCAGAACAAGCGGATACACCGGAGCTCGGAAAATGCTCGCATCTGGACTGCCGTATTGATAAGGCAGACCACGCGCGATTTGTGATGCCAGCGTCCAGTAGCTGTGACTGTCACCCAGCCTGAAGAGTTGCCCCTCGGATTCGGCAGTTCGCTGCCAGTAAGTGGCCGCCGAAATCCGCAAGACGAAAGCCAACATCAATACAGCGAACACGCCTAACCGCGTCGTTCGCTGCATTATTGAAAAACCTCAATGGCCGAACTATTGGCCATTGTTTGCGTTCTCATCCTGCTCTGGTTGTTCATCGTCATCTTCCTTGCCGTTATCCTTCTTACGATCGCGGGCCTTCTCCTTTTTAGCTTCGTCTTTCTTGCCATCTTCCTTATGCGCCTTCTGAGCCTCAGATCGTTGCTGTTCAAGCACCGCTGTAAGCGCCTTCTTCGCTTCGTTCAACGATTGCTCTACCAGAGACTTCTCCTTCGAAAGCTGCTCGGCTTTCCGTTTTACTTCAGCAGTCTGCGATGTAGCTTTGTTAAGCTCTTGAACCACACGATCGCGTTCTTGTGATGCTTGCTTAAGCGACTTTGCAGCTTCGCTCAAATCCCGCTTCAGCTTATCGATCTGTTCGTCTCGCAAAGCCATCTCTCGCTTCGCGTCGCTTTCGATGCGACCACTTTCAGACTCAGCTTTCTTGGCACGCATCGCCTCCTGCTTCGCGGCCGCTTCAGCTCGAGCAGGTTTCTGAACACGTTGCGGACGCGTCTTCAACCCTTCGAGCTCTTTCTTCAGCATCTGCAACCGCAACTCAGCTTGCTCGCGGTCCTTGTTGAAGTTCATTTCGGAATGTTCGAACTTAAACTGCATTTCGCGTTCTAACATCTTCAGTTCAGTTTTCAGTTTTAAGTTCTCTTCCTTCAACTGCATAAACTCACGTACCACCGGCGATTTGAAGATGCGCTCAACAACGTCCAGTTCTTCCTCAACACCCTGCATATTTCCGCGGCCACCAAATCCCGGCGGACCGAATCCCGGCGGACCGAATCCCGGCGGACCGAACGGCATCCCGCCTCGGTCGATACCACCACGACTCTCTGGGCCACGACTCTCTGGACCACGACTCTCTAGACCGCGACTCTCTTGACCGCGACCCTCTGGGCCACGACCCTCTGATCCACGCTCACGCGGCTGACCGCGATCACGTTGCGGCGGACGGTCTTCGTCGCGTTGAACCGCAGGCTCAACGGCTGCTAGCGCAAGCTCTGGCGATTTCAATTCAGCTTTCTCTTCATCTCGCTTAGCTTCCGATTGCTGACTCGGCGCAACGCTTAGTCTCTCACCTACGGCTTGCGCAGCGGCCTTTTCAGGAGTTTCCTGAGCGGTGGTCGATGGATCAGCAGTTTTTTGAACAGGAACGGGTTGCACGACAGCAAGAGGAATAGAATCCGGCACTACTAGCGGAACTGGCTGCGAAGACTGAACTACGGCTGGTTCAACAACCTGCTGCGCAACAGATGATTCCGCTTGCTGGATGATTGGTTGAATAGCTGGCTGTGTCGTTGGTGGAACGGGTTGCGCAGTCGGCTGTGCAACCGGTGCTTGTACGACCGGCTGAACCACCGCCGCTGGCGGAGCGACCACTTGAGCCGGGCGGACAACGACTTCAATACGATTTGGATTCGCAGGTGACACCGTTGCACGGACGGTAATGTTACCGCCATCAGACAGTTGCGAATTTACAAACGTTGTCGGAATCGCTGAAGACGCGTGAACTTGAGCCGGTCGAGCTGATTCGATGCCACCGAGTACTAGGATACGACCAGCACCCGGATAGTACTTGGGCAGAATGATGGCGTCAGAAAAGTTCGTGATCTGTTGTTGAGATACTAAGTGTGCAGTTTGCTGAGCACTGGCGCGTGGCGCAAGACCATTGATCGAAGCGAGCGAAAGTGAGGCTAACGATGCACGCAAAAACCAACGAAATTCAGTCGAACGCTTACTCACAGTAGTTACTCCCGGTTTTTCAACAGTCCAATCCCGCAGACGCCCATTGTAGCATAAACTGTTGCCGATCCGATCAGCCAAAATTACCCAATCACCGCTGACCGATCGCCGCAAGGCTGCAAGAACCACACAGGCACACCGCGTCGCAATCCTTGACGCTAAGACAAATGGAGTCCGCACATGTCTGATATCAAACGCATTCCTATCCGCAGTGAAGTTCCCGCCTCGGATTGTTGGGACTTGTCCACCCTATACAGCTCGGACGAAGCCTGGGAAGCGGATTTTAAGAAGTTTGAAGCCGAAATTCCGCGCTATGCGGGCTTCCGTGGTCGGTTATCCGAAGGCGCGGAAGTCATCGCCGAGCTCCTCGATTTCGATCTCGAAATGGACCGCCTAGCCGAACGACTCGGAACCTACGCTTTCCTCCGCACAACCGAAGATCAGACCAACAACGCTTACCAAGCGCTCACCGGCCGATTCCAAAATATGTCCGTCCGAGCCGGTCAAGCGGCCAGTTACATGCGTCCGGAACTGCTCGCGATCGACCCCGAAAAGATGGAAGCGATCGTTGCCGCTCCCATCCTTGAAAAGTACCGCTTGCTGTTGCAACGCATCGTGCGTTACCGCGCTCATACGCTGACCGATACCGAAGAATCTCTGATCGCCTTGCAAGGTGAAATGGCTCAGACCGCCACCAAAGTCTTCCGTCAGTTAAACGACGCGGATCTGAAGTTCGGTGAAGTTAAGAACGAGAAGGGCGAATCGGTCGAGCTGAGCAACTCCACTTTCGGTCAGTTCATGATCTCGCAGAATCGCGGCGTTCGCAAAGCAGCCTTTCATCAGTACTACGAACAATTTCAAGCACACGAGAATACGCTCGCCGCAACACTCGCCGGAAGCATTCATACCGACGTGTACTACGCTCGAGCTCGCAAGTACCCATCCGCGCTAGCCGCGTCTCTGTTTCACGACAACGTTCCCCAATCGGTCTACGACAATCTGATCAGCGCCGTCCGCAACAACTTGCCCGCTGTTCACCGATACATCGATATGCGTCGCAACAAAATGGGGCTCGATGACATCCATCACTACGATACCTACGTTCCCATCCTCAGCGACATGGAACAAGACCGCCCTTGGGACGATGCCGTCGAAACCGTCATCGATTCGCTCACACCGCTGGGCGAAGATTACTGCGCCGTACTCGCCAAAGGTCTCCGCGGTCGCTGGTGCGATCGCTATCCAAACAAAGGCAAACAAAGCGGCGCGTTCAGTTGCGGCACTTTTGACGCAGATCCGTACATCTTGATGAACTATAAATCGAACGTACTCAACGATCTGTTCACGCTCACCCACGAAGCTGGCCATTCGATGCACAGCTACTATTCGTCCAAGACGCAACCTTTTCAGTATTACAACTACACGATCTTCGTCGCCGAAGTCGCTTCGACATTCAACGAGCAATTGTTGACGCACTACCTCTTGCGCAGCACGACGGACAAACGCCTCAAAGCCTATTTGCTGAATCATGAGATCGACAGCATCCGCGCGACCGTCGTTCGACAAACGATGTTCGCAGAATTCGAAAAGACGACCCACGAGATGGCTGAGCGCGGCGAGCCGCTGACGGTTGAGTCGTTTCGATCTGTCTATCGTCAGCTACTCGACGCTTACTTCGGAACTCAATTCGTCGTCGACGATCAACTGTCGCTCGAGTGCTTCCGAATCCCGCATTTCTATCGCGCGTTCTACGTTTACAAGTATGCAACCGGTTTGTCGGCTGCCATCGCGCTGTCGCGACGAGTACTCGAAGGATCAGGTTCCGAGCGCGCAGATTACTTGCGATTTCTCAGCTCCGGTTGCTCGAAAGACCCGCTCGACCTGCTGCGCGACGCGGGAGTCGATATGGCCAGTCCGCAACCGGTCGAAACAGCTCTCAAGCACTTCAACGACCTCGTCGCAGAGTTGGAAAGCCTATAGGGATAACGATCGGCCGGAAGGCGCTAGCCAAATGGCACTCACTTTAGCATATATGCGAGGCAGGTATTTGCCCTCGTTCCTAGGCTCCGCCTGGGAACGCACTGCTTCAGAGGCGCCGCCTCGACATTTCCATCAGGCGTAGCCTGCAAGGCAGTAGGTTCCCAGGCGGAACCTGGGAACCAGTTGCTAGAACGCTTAAACCCACGATAACTCAAACTCCTAAGGCGTGCAGCGCTTTATTCGCAACTTCTCGAACGAGTCCACGCAACGGAAGTTGGACTCATTTGTCAGCGGAGCGTTCCCAGGTCGTACACTCGCGACAACTTGCAGACCCACCGCCGAAGCCGCCGCCAATTCACCTTCGATGTCGCTGACGAATACAATCTCAGCCGCCGCCAAACCCCAATCGCCAGCGATGCGCTGGTAACTTGAAGTTTCCTTCTTCGAACCGATCGTCGTATCGTAGTGACCGCTGAAAAGCTCTAGACAATTCCCGATACCATCAACATGACCGAAGAACAACTTCTGCGCGGCGATGCTGCCCGAAGAATAAATCCGAACATCCAGCCCGCTGTCACGCCACGCGCGAATCTGCGGCATGACTTCCGGATAGACATGCGACCGCAGTTGACCTTCATGAAAACCATCGGCCCAAATCAAGCCTTGCAGCGCCTTGAGCCCCGTTGCTTTGACGTCACCGGCCATCAATCGATGAACTTCAGCCTCAATCAACTGCGTCTCAGATAACTGCATCTCAGAATCGTTTGCAACCTTCGACCAAGCCACCAGCGAATCGTGGCCAGCATCGCGCGCGATCTGCTCGCACGCAGCGATCACATCCGCGCGCTTGTGGTGAGCTGCCAGAAAGTTACCGAGACGTTCGCGTACGAACGGAAACATCACTTCGTGCACAAACGAAATGCTGGACGTCGTCCCTTCGATGTCCAGCAAAACACCCCGCGCCGACAAATCTATCGAATCGAATTGCGTCATTACAACTTGATGACCGCTTCGACACGATTGCCGGATTGCACATAGTTCTGTCCAAAGCACAGCGGCTGGTAATTCGAGTGTACCGCGTCATCGACATAATTCGGCGTCCAACCCGCAGCATCCTCGAACAAGCGAATGCAGCGAATCGCGCGGTCGTCACACAAGTTGAACCAATGCTTGGTCCCGTTGGGCACGTTGATCAAATCGCCGGATTCAACTTCAACGGCGAACACGGGCCCGACCTCTGGGTGAATGTGAAAAATGCCGCGTCCAGCTACCGTGAATCGCACTTCGTCTTCCGAGTGCGTGTGCTCCTTGTCGAACTTGGCCAACATCGCATCCAAGTTTGGCGTTTCGCGATTCACATTGATCACGTCCGCTGTTACAAAACCGCCGCGCTGCTTCAGCGACTCGATCTCAGGCTCGAACTCGCTCAAAATCTGCTCATTGCTCGCGTCCGCTGGCAACCGACCTGCAACCGGCCAATGCTCGTACCAAATCCCAAACGGTTCGAGGAAAGTTCGAATCTCGTTCACATCAGTTATCGATCGGTTTTCGTCAGCAATGATTACGCGTGCCATAGTAACTCTCACTCCTCAATACAGTTACAGAATTTTGGGGTAATAGTTAAGGTTACAACCAGCTCGACTTTTGGACAACAGACCCGCGAGGAAATCAGTCCTTGGGAATCGGTTTGTCAAAAAAGGGTAACGTCTCCGGCAAAACCTTGACCTCGGTACTCAGCCGCAGAGGCACCGGCGCGCCGATGTCGAACTCACATTGCACGAAAGACGCTTCCCAACCCTTTTCGGGTGCCACTAAGTGCGCTTCGTAGATGCCGTCGCCAATCTCCTGCAGCTCTTCCGATTTGTAAGCCTTGCCGATCGTGTCGACTCGGAAATCTCGCGATTCCTCGTTCGCCGCCTGCCACAGCAGCACCCGTTTCGGCTGCGTCTTGCACTGAACCCTCAAAAGATTCTTGTCGTCGATACTCCACGTGAACTCGGGACGCGGAGTGCCGTTGACGATGCAATGGTGGAATGCGATCAAAGTCTCAACGGCGTTGGAGTCTTTCAGCGAATGGTCGGCGTTGGGAACGTAGCACAGGTGTTTTTCGCCCGGCAGTTCGTCAAAGTAGAACTGCGAAGAATCAGGCAAGAAGAACTGATCACCCGTCGCGTTGATAATGCATTTTGGCATTGTGTAGCGATCGCGATACGCGAAAGGGTCGACCAGTTTCAACAGTTTTCCGTAATTCTCCGAGTCGCGACGTTGCATGATGCGATGATCAACATACTCAGAAATTGCAGGCGCCCAAAAACCGTAAGCCGCATAGTGATGGCGCATGGAAACGTCCATATTGAGCACGTCGATAACTAGCGGCGCGATCGCGATAACTCGCTTGTCCACCGCTGCAGTCATCCAAGTCGTCCAGCCGCGCTTTGATCCGCCCGCGACCACGAACTCATTCACCTTCAGCTTGCCGCCTTCGTCGCTGATCATCAACGCTTCGACCGTATCCATCGCCCGCACGACCGCTTTCGTCATCGGTCCTCGTGCCGGCCAACGTTCATCGCCAGTTTTAATGAACTGATCCCAGGTATAACCAATGAGGTCATCTTCCACGCGCGGCTTTCCGTCACCATGAAATATTAGCGGCTGGTTCGGCACTTGCTTCAATTCCGCCACCACGCTCTTCGTCGCTCCGGCAATCGCCGCCACCCTCGCATCGACGTTCTTCGGTGGCTCCTGCCCGTTTCCACCGCCGCCGATGAACATCATCGCTTTGTTTGTGGTAACGCCTTTGGGTTTGAAAACCGTCAACCAGTGCTGCCAAACGGGGCGGTCGACTTCATCCGGCTTTAACCAAGTTTGACTTTTGAGATCGACGACAAACAGCGTTCCTTCCGGCGTTTCATACGTTGCAACCAAGTCCCAACGAAAGCTGTCATCCGGCGCCGCGACATAACGATCGATTGCAGTTTTTTCTTTGTTCAACGGAGTAGTGGTAACGGGATTTGGGTCTTGCTCATTAACCGCAGTTGCAGCACGCTCCTGCGAATTCGCAACGCTCTCGACTGCAATCGCAAAGATCGCCGCCACGAAGAATGAAACGAAACGGTATCGTTTGCACGGCTGGAAAAGTGTGGTAATAGCGCTGAAATAGGGCATTGAAAATCTCCGCGTAGCTCTCGACGGTAACAGAAACTTCAAGAGTCTAGGCTTCCTATGCGAGCTATTCAACCAGTCTGGGCCCAATAGCGGACCACACTTCAAATGTTCACAAAGTTCACGCAGCAATTGCCGGTTTTGCTCTGGGCTTGCAATTCGCGAACGTGGTATTATTCGCCCGGTAGTTTGTAATCGTTGCTAGCGATAGCTTGCTTCAGCGTTAAGCATCGCAAGGAGAATGAATGATGACGCGACTTTCTTCGTTTATATTGGGAATCATCGTCGGCGCAGCAGGCCTGTACGTCTCCGAAAACTACTACGTCATTCGCTCGAAGGAAACCGTGAACCTGATCCCTAAAGTCGCTTCGAAGTTTGAGATGCCGTACTACGACATTCGCAAATTCACCAGCTCGGATTGGCAAGCTCACCCTTCGCTCGCACTAGCAATCGTTCAGTCGAAGAAGGAAGGGTTGCTCGTCGAGTCCGGACTGTCCGGGATGCAATCGCAATTAGAAGGTCTACTGCGTTCATTCGGTAAGTAATTGAACTTTCGGTAAGAAGTGCTACGTTCGGTGTCACAAGCCGGGAGTGCTACGCTACATCTTAATTTGAGTTGGCATATTTGTACCCGAAAACTAAATGATGACAAAACACTATCCAGCCACAACCTGGGATCGACTCTTTAGCTCCTAACCCTCCCAGCGAACTGCGTTTGGCGAGGGTTAAGCTGCGTTGGAAGTGAGTGAAGGTGATGGTGTTGAGCGAGAAGTACCTAAGACCTCAACGACTAAACTGCGATCACTTTGCAGTAAAGATTCCGGCGTCGATGTATTGTCCGCCTCCGGTTTGTTTGCATTGAATGGCGATCACATTCTTGCCCTTCACCAAACCGCCCTGGTTAGCTAGAGGCAGATTAATATAGCTGGTCGAGTAACCGTTGAAGCGAGTGACTTCGACACCATTGATGTAAACTTCGCAATCTTCGTCGTGGTACAACCGCAAGTAAACTCTATCGGTTGGAACTGAGCTTAATTCGAAAGACTTGCGAATCCAGATCTCAGGCGTGGTCCAAGCGGACTTGATAGGCGCGCCGGGCGGCGGAGGATTGCCGGCTCCGAAACCTGCCGCGGATTCAGACCAAGCGCTCGCGTCGAATTTCGACTGCCTCCAATCGTCGGCTGGCGCGGTTGTGGTGAATTGCCACTTGGCGTCCGATGTCTCTGCGGTGGGCAAGAGGTCCGTCTTGTCTGAAAGCTTGGTCGGCGCGTTCAGCAAGAACTCTGATTGCTCGCGCAGCCACGCTGGATCAGCTTTGCGAAGGCGATCGTAGGTGAGCAAGCCGTTGATTTCGCCTTCGACATCCGTTGTTTGCGTATAGACTCCAGCGGCGATTCCTTCGGCTCGCAGCGCCGCCAACACGGCGATCGATGTCTTGTAGCGCGATTGCCACTCTTCGATCGATTTGGGCAACCCGCCGTATCCCCAATTGTTTGCGTCTGGTTTCCACAGATGACCTTCAACGGGCCACCCGTGTCCACCGAACTCACCGACCACTTTGACATAGTCATCAAAGCGTTTGTCCTTCGTTGGGAACGCTGGATGCGGGTACTCGTGATGATCAGCGATATCGCCGACTGGCCAGAAATTTCCACCGCTAGCGATGTTGACGATGCGAGACGGATCGAGTTCGACCGCCATCTTTCCAACGTCCATCGTTGCGTGCTGCCCCCAAGCTTCGTTGAACGGAACCCAAACTCCGATGCAAGGCGCGTCGCGAAGGTGTGCGACCATGCGTTTGTATTCCGTCACCCATTGTTCGTGCGCCTCTGCGGGCCAATCGGCGTCTTTCGGATTCGGAGCCATGCGCGTCCACGGTGGGCTGGTCGATTCCGCGTCGCGGTTCTTGCCGTAACCGTTGCTCACTTGATCTTGCCACATGATCATGCCGAGGCGATCACAATGATGATAGTAGCGTCGCGGTTCAACTTTGATGTGCTTGCGAATCATGTTAAAGCCGCAAGCCTTGAGGAACTCGATGTCGGACTTCATGGCTGCATCGGATGGTGGAGTGAGTAGACCGTCGGGCCACCAACCTTGATCGAGTGGGCCCCAATGAAACAGCGGCTTGCCGTTCAAAGTCAGTTGCCAGCGCCCCTGATCATTCTTCGACTTGCCAAACGCGCGTAGAGCGGTGTAGGCTTTCACACTGTCAATCACGGTGCCGTCAGCGTTCAGCAGATCGACTTGCAAATCGTACAAGTTCGGCTTTGTGGGGCTCCAAAGTTTTGCGTCTGGAACCGCAAATGCAACGGTGCCGAGCGATTCGCCGCTTGCTACCACGCGGCCATCGAACGAAGCTTTCACACGCAGCTTTAGACCCGCAGCGGCATTGGCGATCTTCGGTGTGATGGCAACGGTACCGTCTTCGATATTGCAGACGTAATCGAGGTCCTCAATGTGCATCACGGGAACTCGCTCTAACCAAACCGTTTGCCAGATGCCGGTAACGCGCGTGTACCAAATCCCGCCGTTGCGCAGTTTCTGTTTGCCATGCAACTGATAACCTTCGGTCGCATCGATCACTTGCACGACGATTTCGTTCTCGCCATCGCTT
>JBGSJB010000520.1:0-5535 GCA_041742175.1 Pirellulaceae bacterium | reverse complement strand
CAACAGCCGCAGGCTTCTCGAACGTAGGATTAGATGCTGGCTGACCACACCGCCGCCAACTCCCACGCCTCCATCACAAACATTCCCGCCGCTACCTCTACAACCAAGCGACGCATCATCTAATCCTTAATGTGTTATCGGGCTGGACGATGGACGCTATCCGAAGCGGGCCGCAGTTGATCCGATTTTGTTGGATGCGGAGCGAAGTCGACTGTCACCGCTGCTACAGACTTCGAAAGATCTTGAAAAGCTTCAGCGGCAGTCGCTTAGTCGAGCACTTTGCCGAGCGTTAGCAGGCATTGGCGTGAGCGTCCATCTATCGTACTCATCGCGAAACTTGGCAGAGGATCGACTGTGCTTTCCTAGTTCATTGCTGTTGGATATTTACCGCATGACATCGGGGAACGAAGATGCGCACTTGGACGACCTGCTAACACATGTTGGACCAGCGCTATCGTTCGTGAGTGAAAAGGCGAACGAGCAACTGGTCGCAGATGATTGCAAGTTGGCGCACTTGCTGTTGGAGCAAGACGTACTGCAGCGGCGCGAGTTCCTTGAGGGCGAGTTCAAGCACTTGGAGCACCGTCGCGTTGCTGCGGAACAACGTGCTGCGCCGCAGTTGTGCGAGCACGATGGTTGGGTTCCACAGGCTGGCAATGATTTGGACCCGACCATGGCTAAGCGATTTTCTGCAAGTCGCTTTGAGACTTTTGGCACGTGTCCTCGTCGCTACTTTTTCAAGTACGGACTCGGAGTATGGTCGCCGGATGAATGCGTGGTGGATTCTGAGCGATGGTTGGATGCGTTGCAATTCGGAAACCTCGTCCATGAGTTGTTCGAGGATTTCCTACGCGGCCATACGCAAAGTGAACTGCTACCGAATTTGAGCCGCGATCTTCAGCCACTGCTCGAATTGCTCAATAGCAAGATCGAGCGCTTGCAATCTGAAATACCGATCCCAAATCAAGATGCCTTTCTGCGGCAGCGAAGAGTGCTGGAAAGTGTCTGCGAAATATTTTTGCGTAAGGAGCAGGAGTACTGTGAGACTTACAAAGCTCGCCCTTGGATTCTGGAAGCGTCTTGCGGGTTGGATGGTGAACCGCGCACGGAACTGGATTGCAGCGAGCCGATCGCACTTGATCTGAGCGATGGTCGAGTGATTCGGATGGGCGGGCGAATCGATCGCGTCGATAAACTGTTGGTCGATGGCAGTGAACGTTACGCGATCTGGGATTATAAATCGGGCTCGGATTTCGGATTCAGCCAGGAAGATCCATTCCATTTCGGTCGCAAGCTTCAACCGTTTCTCTACGTTGGAATGCTGCGACACCGGATCGCAGCAATGGGTGGCGAGCGAGATTCGGTTACTTCTTTCCGAGCCCCAGAACCGAGGGTTTGCGGTTGCTGTGGACCAGTGGCGAACTGAAGCGTGGCGATGAGATTCTCAGGCACATATGCGATCTGATTAAGAGTGGCCTATTCGTAGCGACTACGGACCCTTCCGACTGCGAGTACTGCGCATACCGATCGGTTTGTAGATCTTTTAAGTTTGTAGCTGCCGAGTCGTTACGAAAAGCGACTGAACCTTGCAATCTGACGACTCTCAAGCCGTGGATTGCGCTGCGAGAACTCGACGGGGCAGGGGAGTCGAAATGATGAAGAGCGTTCAAAGTGAAGACAACTGTGCAGCCGACTTGAGAGACGCGGAGACTCGGGCGCGCATCCGCGACGAGCTCGATAAGAACTTCTTAGTGGAAGCGGCGGCCGGGACCGGAAAAACGACAAGCATCGTGAATCGCTTGGTCAGTCTCGTAGCGCGTGGCGAGTGTGAAGTTGGGCAACTAGCTGCCGTGACATTTACGCGGAAAGCGGCCGCTGAGCTGCGTGAACGATTTCAGGCTGAGTTGCGGAAGCGCGTCGCAGATCAGAGTGCGTCGACTTCAGAAGAATGTGCGACTCGTGACCGATTGCTTCATGCGAGTGACAACAGTGGGCAAGCGTTCGTGGGAACGATCCACAGCTTCTGTGCGTCGTTGCTTCGTGAACG
The DNA here is from genome assembly GCA_041742175.1 of Pirellulaceae bacterium. GTDB lineage: Bacteria > Planctomycetota > Planctomycetia > Pirellulales > Pirellulaceae > Aureliella. The sequence goes on along the minus strand of JBGSJB010000520.1, from coordinate 3,488 downwards.
ACCGATCGAATTCCGTGTTGATCCAGCGTTTCGTGAGCTCGACGCCGAAGAAGATGCACAGCTTCGTGAGTTAGCATGGCTGGAGAACATCAGCGACCTGATTGCCAGTAACGGTCCATTAATCGACAAGTTTGACGAACTGGGAATCGATCGTCAACTGCTCAAGCAGCGGTTCCCTAGTTTTATTGAGCAGCGCGATGTTTCAAATTGGCCGCATTCCGCTCCGGCGGCGATAGACATTGATGCCCTTCAACAACAAACACACAAGTATGTGGATCGCATGCGAAGTCTGCTGCCAATGTTTCCGGCGGCGCGCGGCACTGATAACTTGATGGCGCGCTACGAAGCCATCGTAAGGGCAAGTGGGAGAGCGGCGAGTGGAAGAAGCTGGTCGCGGTTGGGCGATTTCTTTAACTTCGTAGAACTGTTCGACACTTCGTGTAATTGTGTGCAGAAGCATTGGCATGACAAAGCGGTCGCCAAGTCTGAAAAGCAATTTTGGGAACACTTTCGTGAAGCGGTAGCGAAGCCTGCGATGCAATACTGGTGTCGCGTACGATATCGGTTCGTTGTTGATTTCTTGCGGCGCGCGGTTGCTGTTTACGAACGCATGAAACTAGCCTCTAGCGGTCTGGACTTTAATGATCTGTTGCTGATCTGTGCACGGGGACTCAAGACCCAGCCCGAACTTCGCAAGTATTTTCAAACGCGGTACACACATCTGCTTGTCGATGAGTTTCAGGACACAGACCCGATTCAAGCTGAGATGATTCTCTACTTAACCTCAGCGGATGTGAGTCAGCAGGAGTGGCAAAAATGTACTCCACGGCCCGGTTCGCTGTTCGTGGTCGGTGACCCAAAGCAGTCGATCTATCGGTTTCGACGCGGCGACATTGTGACTTACAATCGCGTCAAAGAGATTTTCAAAACGGCAGGCGGCGAAGTGTTAGCGCTGGTGAAGAATTTTCGGTCGCGGCCAGAATTGATTGAATGGACGAACAGAATATTCCGTGATAAATTTCGGCAAGTTGCCGATGAGTACACGCCTGCTGCGGAAGATATGGTTTTAGGTCGCCAGGATGCGATCTTTCCAAATCAGCAGCCACTTTTTTTCGGTTCCCACAGACTTCTGGTGGATACTTCAGCCGGCATTGACGATGCAACCGATCAAGAGGCGGATGCCATCGCTCGATTCATTCGCCATGCCATTGATGCTGGTTTGCAAGTGCCTCGCACGAAGCGTGAGCTCGAGATCGGTCGAACGCATGCAGTAGAGGCACGCGATTTTTTAATCATACCATGGAATAAAAAGCGGATCGGTACTTTTCGAACCGCTTTACAGTCCTATGACGTTCCGTGCGAAGTGACAGGTGGAAACGCTTTCGACACCATTCCCGAACTCGCTTTGTTGATCGACTGCCTAAGAGCGATTGATGATCCTCAGAATCCAGTACATCTGTTAGCGGTGCTTCGCGATGTCCTGTTCGGATTTAGCGACAGCGATTTGTATCAATTCAAGCAAGCTGGTGGTCGGTTTGTTTTCACGGCACCTGTACCAGATCGCTTAGAGGAAAGTCTACGATGTCGGTTCGCCGATGCGATGGAACGTTTCAAGCGTTATCAGAGTTGGATGCGATCGTTGCCGTTTACGGCCGCTGTGACTCGCGTGGCGGAAGACTTGGGTTTGTTGGCTAGCGCTGCGGCTGGAGTGGAAGCCAATGTGACTGTCGGCGGGATGTTGAAAGCGCTCGAGTGGACTCGGCAGCACAGTTTCGACTTCGACAGCGCCACGGACTTGATCAGCTTTTTCGAAGGGCTGCTGGAAGTCGATGAAACGGAAGGCTGCACCGCGCTACCGCCTGATACCAACGTTGTGCGAGTTATGAATCTGCATAAAGCGAAAGGATTGGAATCGCCAATTGTCTTCTTGGCTGGCACGTCGGAGAAATATGTCCATCCGGTCCTCTGTCATATCGATCGGTCGGGCAGCGAAGCGATTGGATATATGGGGATCACCGCGGAGAAAGGGCGATTTGCAAGGAAAGATGTTGCGACTCCCGAGAACTGGCAGAAGTTCCGAGAGCTCGAGCAAACTTTTATTGCTGCCGAAGCTGATCGATTGCTGTACGTGGCTACGACTCGAGCCGCTTGTGCGACGATTGTAAGTGTCGGCAAGGAAGACTCCAACTGGAGCGGGTTGCATCGCTACTTAAGTGATGCTCCGGTTTTGGAGGTTCCAACCGATCAGCAACTTAATGATCCATCGAAGAATCGATCTGCAAAACAACCTACACGATTTAACTCGGTTACCCCTGATCAAGTTGAGCGAAAGTGGACCAGCGCCATGCATTCAAACTATGCGATTGCGACGGCTAAACAATTCGGCTTGAAGGGCAGTCGTCGTCCACGCTGGGAAACAACCGGCGAGTACGGTTACAAATGGGGCTCCGCCGTTCACGAACTCCTTGAGATTCACACTAAGTCGCCTAAGGCTGATTTGAGATCTTGGGCGATGACGCTTGCAAGCGAGTATGACTTGGCGTTTGAACGAGTCGATGAGTTGCTGACCACAGTTGATTCAGTAACCAAGTCTGACCTCTGGCGGCGCGCTCAGCAAGCGACGCGTTGCTTCAGCGAGCTTCCCTTCGAAACGCTTGTCGATGTCGGTGGCGTACCGACCATTCTTCGCGGAGTTATCGACTTAATCTTTGAAGAAACGCAAACCGCCTCCGAATCTGCTGGCTGGGTTATCGTCGACTACAAGACCGACGATATTACAGCGAGCGATATTGCGGAGGCGGTGAGTTACTATAAATCGCAACTTCACGAATACGCTCGTCGTTGGAGTGAAACCACAGGGCTTCGTACCAAAGAAGTCGGCTTGTATTTCACGAAGTTGAATCTTTATAAGACTAAGTTTTGATTTTCAGATCTTGTTATGAGATTGAGACGACGATTTTTTGAGTTCCACAAGAATTGCCAGCCGAAACCTCGCCAATCTCGTTGTGGCGAAAGAATGCCGCGGTGTGTAGGTCCTGGTGAGTTCTAGGTTTACGAGTTCAAGTGGGGAGCAGACTGAAATTTGCACCGTTGACAGTTTTCGCTCGTCTAGCGACGGTGAACACGGTAACACGATCAAGACGATCGCGTTTTTTAGTCGAGCAGGAAGCGAGTTCGAATGTCGTTCCTAACGGAGTGTAGTAATGCAAAGGTTTGCATTGTGGGTATTGTGTCTCGGAGCCAGTTTTTCGCTGTTGCCACGTGATGCGAATGCGTGCGACAACTGCGTCGCGAAACAGAAGGCTCAACAACAAGCTAACGAAGGTCGTATGCGGCACGTTGGCGGTTCGATGGGTTCTGGTCGCTACGAAGGCGTAGGCTTTTCGACAGTCTCAGCCGACGCAGCCATTCGTCAGTGCTGTTACTGGGGCCAACGGTCACCAACCGGCATCGGTGTAGCCCGCGGTCGCAACGGCTGGTACGCGACG
>JBGSJB010000519.1:0-7009 GCA_041742175.1 Pirellulaceae bacterium | reverse complement strand
GGCTCTATCGCCGTGCTGATTGGCAATGGGCGAGAAAAGGTGGTGCGACAATCACTCACGGGTGGAAGCCCAAAAGCGGTTTTTTGAAGTACCGTTGGAAGGGCTACGATGAGGCCCTTCTCGTGTACGTGCTGGGCCTCGGTTCGCCGACGTACCCGCTGCCAGAGGAATGCTATTCGGCGTGGGCCTCCACTTACGAATGGAAGGAGATCTATGGGCACGAGTTCCTGTATGGCAGCTCGCTTTTCGTCCACCAATACTCGCATCAGTGGATCGACTTCCGTGGGATTCAGGATGGCTTCATGCGCGACAAGGGCATCGACTACTTCGAGAATAGCCGGCGCGCGACCTATGTTCAGCAACTGTACGCGATTGATAATCCACACGCATTCGCAGGCTACGGACAATACTTCTGGGGTCTGACCGCGAGCGATGGTCCTGGTCGGATGATACGACAGGTGTCAAAATTAAAACGCCGCTTCTTCGGCTATGTGGCGCGCGGTGTGCCGTACGGACCGGACGATGGGACCGTCGCCCCGTGGGCAGTGGCGGCCTCGCTCCCTTTTGCGCCTGAGATTGTGCTGCCGACGGTTCGGCATTTCAAAGAGGTCTACCCAGAGATCACGGGCAAGTATTGCTTCAAGTGCAGCTTCATTTTGACCTTTCCTCGCGAGTCGCAGGGTGAGCGCGGTTGGACTTCGCTGTACCACTACGGAATCAACCTGGGGCCGGTTGTATTGATGTGCGAGAACTACCGCTCCGGTCTGCTCTGGCAGCTAATGCGGCGTTGCCCCTACCTCGTCACAGGCTTACGGCGTGCCGGATTCACCAGCGGCTGGCTGTGAGAATGACAAACCAAAGACCAAAGTCCCCATCTGCAGGATGACCGTGGACACAATCACTTATCCCCAAAGGAAACGATCACCTTGACGAAGCCATCGCACACCAGTGCAAAGGACCTAGTCCTGAAAGCGTTGTCGAGCAGCGAACAGACCGGCCTATCTGCGTCACAGGTGACTGCCGCCCGTGAGCAGCATGGCTGGAACGAACTCGCCACCGCCGCTCCGGAGCCAGCCTGGAAGAAGTTGCTGGCTCAGTTCAGCGATATTGTGGTGTGGATTCTCATTGCGGCGGCGGTGATTTCGGGAGCCATGGGCGAGTGGACTGACACGGCAGCCATCGTAACGATCGTGCTGCTCAATGCATTGTTGGGATTCTACCAGGAAGGGAAAGCTGAAAAGTCACTCGCGGCGTTACAGAGCATGGCCGCTCCGAAGGCAAAAGTCGTTCGCGATGAGAAGCTCGCCTCGATTGCTGCACGCGAACTTGTGCCGGGTGATCTCATCGAAATCGAATCGGGAGACAATGTCCCGGCGGACCTACGGTTGCTGACAGCGTTCGCGATGCGAATCGAAGAAGCATCGCTCACTGGAGAGAGTGTGCCGGTCGAGAAAGATGCGGAACTCGTTCTGCCGGAGTCCACGCCACTCGCGGATAGGCGAAACATGGCCTACACAAGCACGGTGTTGGCAAACGGCAATGGCCGAGGCGTCGTCGTGGCGACGGGAATGGACACGGAAATCGGACGGATTGCGGGCATGCTACAGACGTATGAGCGCGAGACAACGCCCCTGCAACGCCAGCTTGCCAAACTCGGCCGCGCGCTGGTCATCATCTGCCTGGTTCTGGTTGGTGTCATTTTTCTGCTGGGACTGCTGCACGGCAAGTCATGGTTTGAGGCCATGTTGTCGTCTGTCAGTCTGGCGGTCGCGGCGGTATCCGAAGGATTGCCCGCCGTGGTGACTACGGCGTTAGCGCTCGGCCTGCAACGCATGGCGAAGCGCCACGCGCTGGTCCGGAAACTGCCGAGCGTCGAGACGCTGGGGTGCGTGTCCGTCATCTGCTCGGACAAGACTGGAACACTGACTCACAACGAGATGACCGTTCGAGAACTACTGGCCGGTGGAGTGCAATACCGAGTAACCGGTTCCGGATATGGCCCTGAAGGAGAATTTTTTAAGGCCACTTCTGGAGATGAACAGCCAGTCACACTGACCGACGAGGATGGGCAAACGGCATTGCGAATCGCGGCTTACTGCAATCACGCTCAAGTCCAGCCGGGTAAAACCGAAGGCGGTTGGGATGTGATCGGCGATCCGACCGAAGGAGCATTGATCGTGCTGGCGACAAAGGGAGGCCTGAGTTCGAGCGATAAGAAACCGGAGGTCGTGCAGGAACTTCCCTTCGACGCTGATCGCAAAGCGATGTCGGTCTTGCTTAAAGACGATTCCGGTCACCGAGTGCAATACACCAAGGGCGCTCTGGCGGGCATCCTCGAAAAGTGCGTCTCGGAGCGCCAGGATAACCAGGTGATCGCGCTGACCGATGAACGTCGGCGTACGATTACCGAAGCCAACGTCGAGATGGCGTCACGCGCATTGCGCGTCCTGGCTTTGGCCTATCGAGACGACGACGGAGCAGAACCCAAAATTGACGAGAATGGCCTGACGTTCGCGGGCCTGGTCGGGATGATCGACCCGCCCCGCGACGAGGTGAAACAGGCCGTAGTGCGCTGTCGCGAGGCGGGCATCCGTCCGGTGATGATTACGGGAGATCATCCTGCCACGGCGATGGCCATTGCGAAAGAACTCGGCATTGCTTCCGAGACGGATCGCGTCGTCACCGGCCAGGAACTGGAAGCGATGTCCGATGATGACTTGGCGACGAACGTCGAACACATCGCGGTCTATGCGCGCGTCGCACCCGAACACAAATTGCGCGTCGTGCGCGCGTGGAAGGCTCGTGGTGAGATCGTTGCGATGACCGGCGATGGAGTTAACGACGCGCCAGCCGTGAAGGCGGCCGACATTGGCATCGCGATGGGGATCACCGGAACCGATGTCACTCGCGAAGCGGCGGCGATGGTGCTGATGGACGACAACTTCGCCTCCATCGTGAACGCAGTCGAAGAGGGTCGCGCGATCTACGACAACATTCGCAAGTTCCTTATCTTTTTGTTGTCGTGCAATGCCGGTGAATTGATGCTGATGCTGATCGCTTCGCTGCTAGGGTGGCCGATTCCATTGATACCAGTGCAACTGTTATGGATCAACCTCGTAACCGACGGACTACCTGCGTTGGCACTTGCGATGGAACCGCCAGAGCCCGGGCTGATGCTTCGCCGTCCGCGACAATCGACCGAATCCATGTTGTCTTGGTCGTTGGCGGCTGCGGTGATTGGTCAGGGGATGCTACTGGCAGCGGTGGGGCTTGCGGCTTTTTGGCTTAGCTATGATCAGGAAAGTGACCTCGATTCGGCGCGGACAATGACCTTTTGCGTTGTCGTCTTTGCCGAACTGTTTCGCGCTCTGGCCGCGCGCAGCCAAACTTTGACGTTTTGGCAACTCGGTATTAGAACGAATTTGTATGTCGTCGCCGCAGTCGTCCTCTCTGCACTGCTGCAGGTCGGAATCATCGCCTTGCCATTCGTACGGCCGATTTTCGAGGCGACGACCCAAAAGCCATCAGAATGGTACTTAATGTTGGTATTGGCACTCACGCCCGTCACGATAATTGAATTGGTAAAGCTCTGCCGTCAGTTCTTTGGACGGAGCACGCCGCAGGCCCTGTTGGAAACATCCGCAAGTATTGAGTATGGCAAAAATATATCTGGGCAAAATGTGGCGTAATCGCCTTCAACGCATTCCTGCCTCCGCACCGTAGAAAATCTTTTCGCCCAGCCATTTTTTGCTTTTGCAGGAAGCACGATCAACTCGCCTGACTTGCCACGTATGAACCCTTGCCACGTCTGAAACATGGTGGAATCCACCATACCGCTTTGGTCAATCGCTCAATGGCTGTCAACGGCCTGCTAGGCGAAACTGCAAGCAGCGAAACACCAAGGACTGTCAACATCGCGGTACTTCGTCGGCCCCCTGGCACGAAGATGCATTAAAATAGAGAAATATACAATGAGTACGATCACGAAAAGGCACTCTCGCAAGTCGGCAAAAAGCATCCTGCACAAAATGGATGCTTATTGGCGAGCGGCGAATTATCTGTCGGTTGGGCAGATCTATTTGTACGACAATCCATTGCTAAGGGAGCCGTTGCAACGGGCGCATGTCAAGCCGACTTTGCTCGGCCATTGGGGGACCACGCCAGGGCAGAATTTTATCTATGTGCATTTGAATCGAGTGATTCAATCGCTCGACTTAAATATGATTTACATTTCGGGCCCCGGTCATGGTGGACCCGCGATCGTTGGCAACACGTATCTCGAAGGGACTTACAGTGAAGTCTATCCAGAGATCACTCAGGATGAGGCTGGTCTGAAAAAACTGTTCAAACAATTCTCGTTTCCCGGGGGCATCCCCAGCCACGTGTCGCCCGAATGTCCAGGTTCTATCCATGAAGGTGGCGAACTTGGTTACTCGCTCAGCCATGCTTTCGGAGCGGTTTTCGATAATCCCGATCTGATCGCGGCTTGTGTGATTGGCGATGGCGAAGCGGAGACGGGACCGCTTGCTACCGCCTGGCACTCCAACAAATTCCTGAACCCAATCACCGACGGAGCCGTAATACCGATCCTTCATTTGAATGGATACAAGATCGCGAGTCCGACGATCTTTGCACGTATCACTCACAAGGAACTGAAACAGTTTCTCAAAGGCTGCGGTTGGAAGCCGTATTTCGTCGAAGGCGACGAGCCTGAAGCGATGCACAAGCGGATGGCGCATGTCATGGATCAGGTAATTGAAGAGATTCGCGATATTCAGTCCAGTGCACGCGAGAAGAACGTTGCAACGCGACCAGATTGGCCGATGATCGTGCTCAATTCGCCAAAAGGTTGGACTGGGCCGAAATTCGTCGACGGTCTTCAGGTCGAAGGGACATTCCGATCGCACCAAGTGCCGCTACAAATTGACGACGATCATCCCGGACATCTGGAAATGCTCGAAGAATGGATGAGGAGCTATCGTCCGGAAGAACTATTCGATGAGCGCGGGCGACTGCTTGAAGAGGTTGCTGAACTGGCTCCGGTCGGTGAACGGCGGATGGGAGCGAATCCACATGCGAATGGTGGATTGCTATTGAAGGACTTGGTCATGCCAGACTTCAGAAAACAAGCGGTCGAAGTTTCGGCTCCCGGGGCGGCTGAAGCGGCGGATACGCACGTCTTAGGCGAGTTCTTTCGCGACATTGCCAAACTGAATCGCGAGCAACGCAACTTTCGTATCTTCGGGCCTGATGAAACTCTGTCCAATCGCCTGAACGCCGTCTTTGAAGTCACGAATCGGCAATGGGAAGCTCGAACGCAAGACAACGATGAGTTTCTGGACAGTGACGGCCAGGTCATGGAAATGCTCAGCGAGCATCAGTGTGAAGGTTGGTTGGAAGGCTATCTGCTGACGGGAAGGCACGGGCTTTTCAACAGCTACGAAGCCTTCATTCACATCATCGATTCAATGTTCAACCAGCATGCCAAGTGGCTGAAAGTCACAGCCGGTATTCCTTGGCGGAAAAAGATCGCGTCGCTGAACTATCTGCTCGCCTCGCACGTTTGGCAGCAGGCGCACAACGGTTTCACGCATCAAGATCCGGGCTTTATCGACCATGTCGTGAACAAAAAGGCGTCGATTGTTCGTGTCTATTTACCGCCCGACGCGAATTGTCTGTTGTCGGTTTGGGATCACTGCCTGCGCAGTCGGCATTATGTGAATGTCGTGATTGCCGGCAAATACAAGGCGCCTCAGTGGCTGTCGATGGATGACGCGGTCAAGCACTGTACTGCAGGCATCGGTAAGTGGCATTGGGCGAGCAATGACGGTGACGCCGAACCTGATGTGGTCATGGCCTGCTGTGGTGACGTGCCGACACTTGAAACCCTGGCCGCTGTCTCTATCCTGCGCGAACACTTGCCGGAGCTCAAAGTGCGTGTCGTGAATGTTGTTGACCTGATGAAGTTGCAACCGGCATCAGAACATCCACACGGGCTGAACGATGAAGAGTTCGATGCGCTGTTCACTCGCGACAAGCCAATCATTTTCGCGTTTCACGGCTATCCGTCACTGGTTCATCAACTGACCTATCGTCGAACCAATCACGACAACTTGCATGTACGCGGCTACAAGGAAGAAGGGACGATTACTACGACTTTCGACATGACCGTGCTGAATGATCTCGATCGTTTTCATCTAGTGATGGACACCATCGACCGCTTGAAGCAAACCGGCGACAAGGGAACTCGCTTGAAACAGCAACTGACGGACAAACTTCAAGAACATTACGTGTATATCCGTAAGTATGGACTTGATATGCCAGAGATTCGCAACTGGAAGTGGACAAACTAACTCGATAGTCGTAACCGATATTCTTCTAGATCCTTGGTACTTCGATTGTGGTTTTTGGCACTGCGTTTGCGGCAGTAAATGAAGAACTTTTACGAAGTAAGCTAAAAATGCTCAAGCACACACTCATTTCGGCGGAAGGGATACTCATTCTCGAGCCGTCATCGCCACTCGAAACCGCAGACTTTGAAGCGGTGGCTCATGATATTGACCCCTATATTGCAGATCATGGAACATTGTCTGGCGTGCTAATTGTCGCCAAGGCATTTCCAGGTTGGATGAATTTGGAGTCCGCGATTGCTCACTTGAGATTGATTGAAAAATATCACCAACGAATCAAAAAGCTGGCGATCGTTAGCGACAATGGCTTGCTGGAGCAATTGCCAAAATTCGCTGCTCACCTATTGCATCCAGACGTCAAGCACTTTTCAGAGGCAGAATACGAAGACGCGCTGCAGTGGATTAGGGAAGTTCCGGTACCTGCGGGCGTACGAGTAAACGAAGTGTAAGTATTGAAGTCAGTGCTTTGAAGGTCGCGTAATCGAGAGAAATAATAGGCAGGGGTTGTCTTTAGTCAATGTGCAGACGAACAATGTGAGCCGGACCAGGGAGCGATGGTGCTAGACTCGAAGGATTCGAGCCCATTTTACGCTTTCACG
>JBGSJB010000518.1:0-49425 GCA_041742175.1 Pirellulaceae bacterium | reverse complement strand
CCGGCTTAAAATTCTGCTCGATGTAATGCGCCAACTGTTTATCAACTTTGCTGATCGACTCCATGCAATCGAAGAACAGCAGCGATATGTCAGCGCGTCGAATGCTTCGCTGAGCGCGATGAAAGCCGTAGAAGTCGATATCAGTTCGGCGACTCTTGTTTCGACGCAATCCCGGTGTATCGATAGCGATGAAGCGGTGTCCGTCGAGGTCAAAGTGAACGTCGACGCTATCGCGCGTCGTACCGGCCACTTCGCTTACGATCATCCGCTCGGCTTGAGCCAACGTATTCACGAACGTGCTTTTCCCCACGTTGCGGCGACCGACGATCGCAATTTTCATCCGCGGAGCACTTGTATCCACTTCGTCCGCTTCAAGCACTGGCATGCGTTCGAGGATCTCATCGAACAGCGTGTCTTTGTTGCGGTTCTGAAGCACGCTGACGGGGATCAACCATCCGCGGCCAAGTCGGTGGAAATCGTGTGCAGAGTTATCGAGTCCTGGGTGGTCAGTTTTGTTTGCGAGCAGCAAGACGGGTTTTTCGATCTTCCGCAGACGCTCGGCCACATGCTCGTCGAGCGGCACGAGCCCCGTTTTGGTGTCGACAACGAACAGGAGCACATCGGCGTCTTCGATCGCTACCGTGATCTGATGTTCAATATCTTTCGTGAGATTATCGACGTCTTCGATTCCCATCCCACCGGTGTCGACCAGTTCGAAAAAGCGATCGTTGTGCTTGATCAGCGTGGTCATGCGGTCGCGCGTTACGCCTGGTTTGTCGTCGACAATGGCCAAGCGTTTGCCAGCTAGCCAGTTGAAAATGCTGCTTTTGCCGACGTTGGGACGGCCTACAATTACGACGCGTGGGACTGGCATTGGACACGAGCAGCTGTGAAAGAGAGTGTGAAAACGTTGTGATTCTATCTCAGTCGGCCGTTTTTCGCGAGGCTTCGAAACGCTTTTCCTCAAAAGCAGCCCGATGGGACATTAACGGCGATCGATTCGGAGCGGGATTGCCGCCTACTCCGAAAGCTGGGTCCCAGGGTAGTCCCGCTCCGCTCGCAAACCTGGGCTTCCATGCCGCAACTCCTTCAAAATAGATAAACATCCACTATTGACGGCGGAGCGAAGCTACTCTGGGCTTAGTACCGGCGTAGATGTCCGACTTAGCTAGCATTGGGGAAGTAGAGCTTGGGAGGGCGGAGACGTACGATAAAGACGGTGGGTTCGCATTTTGCGGTACCTTGCGGTTCGCTATACTCGGGCTTGTACATGCTCGGCCAACTTCATGCTCGACTCGGTCAGACAAGTGGTAAAGCCTGAACTCTGGCGAGTCCACTTACGAAAAACTTGTAACTGAATTTCGGAATAAGCAATCAAACCAAAATGACGATCACCATTGCCCACTCTGTTGAGAAGAAGAAAAAATCGGACGAGCAAGCCGAACCTGTGCAGAGTGTTCGCGAGACGGTTGAATCGATTGTCGTGGCTTTTATCCTCGCGTTTTTGTTTCGCGCGTTCGTGGCTGAAGCGTTTGTGATTCCGACTGGTTCGATGGCGCCGACTCTCATGGGCGTTCACAAAGACATCGTGTGCGAACATTGCGGCAAGCAGTATCAGAGTTCGGCGAGCCAGGAGTTTGACAACGAACGGCCGACCGATTCTTTGGTTATCGCAAGCACTTGCCCGACGTGCCGCTGCCTTAACGCGTTCGACTTGGAGAACAACGCGAACCACGCCTCGTTTTCGGGCGATCGCATTTTGGTAAGCAAATTTGATTACGTGCTGCACAATCCGGAACGCTGGGATGTGATCGTTTTCAAGTATCCGTTAGCTGCGAGAATGAACTACATCAAGCGGTTGGTCGGTTTGCCGGGGGAATCTTTGCGTATCAAAGGTGGCGATGTTTACACTCGCCGCAGCGATTCGGAATCTTGGGTGATCGCTCGCAAACCGCCGCACAAAATTCGCGCGATGCGACAGATCGTGGCTGATACGAAGTTTCTGCCGACGGAATTGGTTGCGGCCGGTTGGCCCAGTTTGTGGCAACCCCAAGCGTCGGGGCAAAGTGCTGAACAAACGGCTGCACCGAACTGGCAAGTAACCCAGGCGGTTCAGCAATGGACCGCGGAACTCACGCCCAGCGAGTCAACTCAGTGGTTGCGCTACTACCACAAGTTTCTGACGAGCGGCGAATGGGAAGCGTTTGTCGATTCGAAGCAACTGCCTGTGGTCGAACCGACAAGCAGCCGACTGATCACTGACTATCAAGCCTACAATAGCTCGTACACTACGGACCGCAGCAATGTCTTCGATCGCTCAGGAAACTTTCGAGAGGAAATCCAAGGCAAGGTGCGTCCCTACGAAGCGTTATCGCCGGCGAAAATTCACTCGGATACTCCGCACCAATCGCACGCTACGCTGCCGCCAATCAACGACAGCGAACATTGGGTCGGTGACCTGTGCGGAGATTTCGATCTCGAAGTTGCAAGTGAGAGTGGAACGTTGAGTGCGTTGCTGGTCGAATACGGAATCGAATTCCGATTGGATATCGACGTCGCGTCCGGCAATGCAACGCTTCAAGCCTTTGATGGCGAACAGGCGTTACCTATTTTCAGCGGCGTGTCCGAAACAACTCAGTTGACTGGAGAAACGTCGCTACGCGGAACGGGCACGCATCGGCTTGAGATGGCGAACATTGATGACCAAATTGTGGTATGGGTCAACGGAACGTTGGTCGAATTCAATCAGCCCGCGATCTTCGATTATGAGGCTGTGCGAAAGGAGATTGAGCGGCGACCGCATTGGACGCCGACCAATCCGCTCGATGCCGCTCCGGTTGCGATAGGTGGCAAGGGGTTGGCGTTGAAAGTTGAGCGAGCGAAGGTGTGGCGCGATCTTTATTACATCGCGGTCGATCAATCGAACAGCGGCATTTACACGGATTTTCCAATCAACCGCACCGATGAATTCATAGCAGCGATTCCCGATCGCGAAGCTCGCAACGCGATCGTTGGTCAGTACATGGAGCGCAGTCAAGCGGCTATTCAATCTATCTACGCGCATCCCGAATGGTGGTCGAAAACCGCGTTGTTTCGCATGCGCGGCGAGCGGTATTTTCAGTTGGAGGATGATCAGTATTTTCCAATGGGCGACAACAGCGCTCAAAGTTTAGATGCTCGCGAATGGCGAAATGCAAACGGCGATCACAACTATGTCGAGCAGAGATTCATGCTGGGCAAAGCGTTGCTTGTGTTTTGGCCGCACTGGTGGAATCGACCGATACCGTTCTTTCCCAATTTCTCGAGAATGGGTCTGATACGCTAGCGCGCATTCCTCGAGTGGTATTGTTCGAAGTAGCTTAATAGATCAACCAACGTCACGGATGACAGTCATGAAAACAGTGCTCGAAGTTCGCGGACTAGAAAAAAATTACGGTCGTCGCAAGGTTGTCGCCGGAGTGAATTTTACCGTTCACGCAGCGGAGATTGTCGGTTTGCTGGGGCCAAACGGGGCTGGGAAGTCGACGAGTTTTAAAATGACTTGCGGGATCGTCAAACCGGATCGCGGCCAAGTGTTTCTCGGCGAGCAAGAGGTAACTGAGTGGCCGATGTTTCGTCGCGCGAATGAAGGTCGCATGGGTTACTTGGCTCAAGAGTCAAGTGTGTTCCGCAAGCTGACGGTCGAGCAGAACATCTTGGCAATCTTCGAACTGCTGGGCGTATCGTACCGCGAACGACGAGTTCGAACTGAGGAGCTGCTGAACGATTTTGACATCGCGCGGATCCGACGATCCAAAGCGGGGCGACTGTCGGGTGGTGAACGTCGACGGTTGGAGATCGCTCGTTGCCTCGTGACCGATCCGCAGATCGTGATGCTCGACGAGCCGTTTGCGGGTATCGATCCGGTGACCGTTCAAAGTATTCAGGAGATTATTCTAAAGCTCCGCGATCGAGGCATTGCGATCTTGATCACAGATCACGCGGCCCGCGAAATCTTGCAGACCGTGGATCGTTGCTATGTGATCAGCAAAGGGAGCGTTCTATGCGAAGGTACACCGGATCAAGTGATGCAGCATCCCGATGTTCGCAAAGAGTATCTCGGTGACATCAGCAGCGATTTTCAGCGCCCTCCGGTCACATCGGCTGCACGTAATGAGAACGCACGCAGTCAAAAAGCGCTAAGTGCTGGTGTGCGATTGGCTGTCGTTGATGCTGAAGCTTCGGAAGTAGACGTCGAAGAAGTCGATGAAGCTGCACCGCAATCTGCCGCAACGGTTCCGACTCCGCACGGATGGTTCCGACGAAACAAACCAGCATCGACCGCTGCGCAACCGGTAAGTCGAACACAACCGGAGAAGTCGTCGCCTTCGAATCCGCAACGTCCGACGCGCCGACGCACCGACGTTTAGTTTGCTGTTCAGTCTGCGAACGCATGGCGGCCATAGTTCAATGCTAAGCCTGCTTGCTGCGTAGGAAGTCCTCTATCGGCTGTGACGTCTGTTGGCTCAGCAGGTGGAACGCGTCGCGTTCGCCCTCTGGTGCAACCGTTACTTCCGGCATTCCAGTAATTTCAGTTAGCAACGAGGCGGATTGAGTTGCGGCGATCGAAGCGTTTTCGCATCGGCCTTCGACGGTCGTCTGCGCGCAGGCAGCGCACTCGCAGGGGGTCAGCGGATCGTACTCTTTGATTTGTTTGACGATCCACAGCAAGTCCGCAGGGCTGACTTGTCCATCGCTGTTCACGTCGTACTTGGCAACTGCGACTAGCCCAGGATCTGAACCAGAGTCTGAGCCTGACAATGCAGGAACTCTGGCAAGTTCCGCTACAAGATCCTTCTCAGACGGTGCAGACGCATTCTCGCCTTCGCCAGCTGAGGCATTCCGCTGTGTGCTTTGGCTGGTCCGAGCTTTCAAAGTACTTATCAGCGAATGCACGTCGCGATGATTGATCACGCCATCAAGGTTCAGATCGGACGACTGATTTCTTGGGCTGACTCTGAGGTAAACTGCTGTCGCGACTGAGTTTGCGGAGACGTTCATTGAGATTTGATGGCTTGCAATGCTTGCAACAGTGCCGTTGTCCGAACCGCTCGAATCAGTTGCTGCTTGCAAGTCGGCTGACATTAGGCAGCGTGCTTCGACGACTTCGAACGTGGAGCAGCGATTGAGTATTTTGCGAGTCACCATAATTTTCTCACAACGTTTTGAAAGGCAGTCTTCTCCGCCGCGTATTTCGCGTGTGGAGGCGATTTCGACTCATCCAAATAGGGAAGTGTCCAAGTCGCTGCGCAACAGTGATGCCAATAGATTCAGGTTAAACAAAAACTGGGTTGGAAAAAAGCGATTTTAACAGTTCGCCTGGAGAAGTTTGCTAAATCGAACGGTCTGTAACGAAGGAACTGCTTTCCGATACCCCACAAGGCCACACGCGATGCCAAATGGCGTAGGTTGTGAGCGGTGAACGTTTCGAAACGAGCAAATGGCGGCTCGGTTGGGTGTCGTACCAATTCATCCATGGGCATAAAGCGATAGAATGCATGCGGATTTTAATTGTGACGACGGCACGCTTGATTTAGGCGGCTCTGGCCGTCGAGTACTTGAACTAAATGAATCGCGGCCAAGGCATGTCAAAATCGGATTCGCGGCAGCAAGTCAAACGCCCTGCGTTGCACAGAAGCCAGAATGAACCTTTTCGTGAAGTCACGTCATTGAACGACCAAGACGATTTCTTGGCTGAGGCGGAAGTGCAAGCGGGTTTGTGTTCATACTCAGTCAATCTTGTTACCGGTGAAAGTCATTGTTCGAAGTCGCTCGTCAAGCTGCTGGGCATATCGGAGAACGTTCATGAGACGTTTCTTCGGCGTATGGACAGGTGTAGTCGACAGCAGATCGACGAATCCATCGCACAGTTGATGATCGATGGCGGAACGGATGAAAGCGAAGTCCTGTTTGAGACTGAGCAACACACTTGGAAGCGTTTGCGCAACCGCCGTCGCGTAACCCGCGATGCTGAAGGCCGCTTCGCTTGGCTGTCCTGCACCCTTCTAGACATCACGATGCAGGGGGCGAATGCGATGCCGTTGGAGAACAACGAAGGGCGTTATGAAACGTTGTTCAACTTGGCGACTGATACGTTCATGTTGCACGCACAGGGTGGCGTTATCGTCGATGTGAATCAGCGGGCGTGTGACAGTTTTGGTTACTCGAAAGAAAATTTCATCGGCAAGACGCCTCACTTCTTCTCTGAGGCGCTCGACGAAGGTCGCATGGATTGGTTACTCAACGAACTCGCACAGGGAAGGTCAGTGGCTTACGACTCGGTGCACCGGAGAAAAGACGGCTCGACGTTTCCCGCAGAAGTCCGCATTCGTCCGGTAGAACTTGATGGGAGACGATTTGCAGTAACATTGTCGCGAGACATCACGGAGCGCAAGCAAGCTGAAATGGCGTTGCGTCAGAGCGAACGTCGCTATCGCTTGGCGCTTGACACCGCAGAAATTGGCACGTGGAGTTACGAAGCCAAGTCCGGCATAATCCGACTGGACGCACGCGCCCAGCAACACTGGGGCGTCACCCACGCTGAGCTTGCGCTTGCTGACATGTACAAGTTGTTGCACCCGAGCGACTACAGCAAGGTGGTAGCGGACTTCGCCAGCGCTTTGAATCCGAACTCAACGAACGAGCGTGTCGATCTTGAACTCCGAGTGATAACGTCCGACAACTCGATTCGCTGGCTGTCAGTGCGCTCGCTAGTTTCGTTCTGTGAGACGAACGATGATCGCAAGTGGGATTCGATTATTGGCACGACTATCGATGTAACTGAACAGCGCAGCGCGGTGATCGCGCTGGAAGGGCACACTCGAGTCGCCGAATCGATCGCCAGCGGTCAGCCACTGAACTCGATATTGGAGCGCATTACACGCTTCGTGGAAGAATCGATTCCAGATTCAATCTGTGGAATCTTGGTTGTCAGCGAAGATCGTGAACATCTAATCTATGCTGCGGGTGATCGTTATCCGGAATCGATTCGTTCGTTGCGAGTTCCGATTGCACAGGATGTCGGTTCGTGCGGGCATGCAGCGTGGTCACGTGAGATGACTTTTTCACCGGACACTGCGACGGATGTGCGGTGGACGAGTTATCGCGAGCTTGCTAACGACTTCAACGCTCGTTCTAGTTGGTCGGCTCCTATTTTGGAAATCACCCAAGAGGACAAGCCGTATCAGATGCGAAACGTGCTCGGAACATTGGCTGTGTATCGAACGATGACCGGCGAGCCAAACGAGCGTTTGATATCTGTGATGCAAACCGCTTGCCGGTTAGCCGGGATTGCGATTAGTAACAACCGCGTGATGATCGATTTGCGCGAGGGGGAAGCGCGTTATGCCGTAGTATCTGAGATCAGTCGCATCGTAACGTTTGGACTGACCAAGAAGCCTGGCCAGCGATGGCAGTTCCTCTGGTCGCGACCGCAAGTCGGAATGTTGTCGGGTTACAGTCGCGAGGAGCTGTTGGAGATTGGTTGGGAAGGTTTAATTCATGCCGCAGATCATGCCAAGTGCGAGAAACTGTTGGGCGATATCACGACGGAGAGATCGTCGAAAGCGGAAGTTCGCTTAGTTACCAAGTCGGGACAGATTCTGCACGTTCAGATCCATGCAAAATTGTACGCTGAGGACCGAGTCACAGGCGTTGTCACGCTGATCGGTGGATTGATGGACATTACCGAGCTAAAGGCGGTTGAGTCGGCTCTGCGAAAGAGCGAAGAGCGCTTTCAACTGGCACTCTCCGGCAGTAACGACGGTTTATGGGATTGGAACATCGAGAAAAACGAATTGTTCTACTCACCTCGCTGGAAAACGATGCTTGGATTTGATGCGAACGAACTTGGTTCGAATTATGAAACATGGACTTCGCTCTTGCATCCAGACGATCTAGAACTCTCCGAAAAGCGACTTAAAGACTTCCTCGCATCCGACGCGCGAAACTACGAGATCGAATTCAGGATGCGTCACAAAGATGGCGGATACCGAATCATTCAGTCTAAAGGAACGCTCACTCGCGACCCGTCTGGCGTGCCGATTCGGATGGTGGGTACGCATCGCGATTTGACGGAACGCGCGCAGGCGGAGCAGGCGTTGCGGCGGAGTGAAGAGTTCTTGCGACGTGCTCAGATGATGGCCAACGTCGGAAATTGGACGTTGGATATGGAGACGCAGATCTTTGAATGTTCGGAGGAAGCTGCTCGCATATTCGAACTCGATGGACCTACGTGCACTTTGGGCGAGTGGCTGGCGATGGTTCATCACGATGACCTGCCGCGTTTGCGAAGGGCGTATGCCGAAATGCTGGCCGGTGTTCCGTTCGATTTGGAGTACCGCATTGTCATTCGCAATCGGATGAAGTGGGTCAGCTCGAAAGCTTCGTTGGAGGTCAGTGGTGCCTTTCCAACGCCTCATCTGGTTGGAGTCACACAAGATATTAGCTCGCGCACCAAGCTGGAAGAACAACTTCGTCAATCGCAGAAGATGGATGCATTCGGCCAGTTGGCGGGTGGCGTTGCCCACGACTTCAACAACTTACTAACGGTCATCAACGGATTTTCTGAGTTGTTGTTGGCTGAGTTGCCGAAGAACGAATCGCGCCGCGAGTATGTAGAGCAGATTCAGCAAGCCGGTGATCGAGCGGCAGCGCTCACGCGACAATTGCTGACGCTCGGTCGACGTCAATTCACTGAGCCGCGCGTGATCGATTTGAATGAGATCATTGTGCGGTCTGAGACAATGCTCAAGCGGCTGATTGGCGAGAATATTTTCGTTCAGACCGATTTGGAAAGTGGCTTGCCAAACATCAAAGCGGATCCGGGGCAGGTCGATCAAGTGATCCTGAACTTGGCTGTGAACGCGCGGGACGCGATGCCTAACGGCGGAAGCTTGAAGATTGAAACACGCGTTCAAAAGATCGACAGTACGAACTCAACGCACACCGAATTGGCGCCAGGCGAGTACGTGTTGTTCGTGGTGTCGGATTCGGGAGTTGGAATGAGTGATGAAGTAAAGTCGCGTATCTTCGAACCGTTTTATAGTACGAAAGGCGTTGGCAAGGGTACCGGGTTGGGTCTGTCAACGGTGTATGGTATCGTTAAGCAGAGCCAAGCATCGATCGCTGTGGAGTCAACGGTCGGAGTTGGTACGAAGTTTCAGATCTGGTTCCCAGTCGTCAATGAAGAAGCGACCAAGGCAGAGCCGTTTTCAGCGATCGCACCGGCAACGCGCGGGCGAGGAACGATTCTTGTCGCGGAAGATGAAGACATCGTTCGGCACATAGTGGTTACCACTCTCGAAGCGCAAGGCTACACGGTCCTGGCTGCGAACTCTGGTGAAGCGGCGCTGGAGGTGGCGAGTCAGCATCAAGGGCAATTGCCACTGCTGATCACTGACATGGTGATGCCAGGAATCACTGGCACCGAATTGGCAGCTCGTCTACGAGTTCGGCACAAAGATTTGCGAGTGCTATACATGAGTGGCTACACCGATGATAAGTTCGTACGGTACGGTCTAGTCGCCGCGCCCGATGACTTCATCCAAAAGCCATTCACTCCAACGATGTTAAACAGAATCGTTCACGAATTGCTGAAGTCTGTAGCAGCATCTGAACATTAAGCTTGCCGCTAGCTATTCGTGGCTTAGCTAGTTGCGTTTCAATTGCTCGCGTTCAGCTCCACGACATCGCCGTCGCGCGGTTGATAGTCAGGCTTTACGGTTGTTCCGTCATGGACCGCAGAGCCCCAGATACGCGCAGACTTAAGCGAAGCAGCGATTTCATGATGAACCTGTTCAGCGACGTCAAGCAGCGTTTGCCCTTGGCGAATCACAAACGGATTGCTCAAGTCAGGCTCTTTCTCCTTGGGGTGCTTGGTGTACACGCGAACGATCTTCAGTTGTTCGAAGATCGCTCTGCGAAGTTCCGTTAGCCCGGTTCCCTCCGTTGCACTAACGGTCAGTCGTTCGAACGGCAACCGAACGAACTCATCCAGCGTTTCGCGTCTGTTGGTAGCATCGGAAGCGTCGCATTTGTTCAGCAAAACGAGCGTGGCTGTATAGGACACTCCAACATCGGATTCGTCGAGCATTGTATCACGGCCGAAACGCGTCTTACTTTGCATGAACCTCGCGAGAATTGCTTGGGTGTCTTCGATTAAAGTATCGCTGCTTAGATCGATAACTAGGAGAATCAAATCTGCTCCGCGCACCAACCCGATCGTGGAAGCGTCCATATAGTCAGCCGTGACCGGTGGCATGTCAATCAACTGAAACGAACAGTCTTCGAATGTCATCATTCCCGGCAACGGCGCTTGCGTGGTGAATGGATAGGGCGCAACCTCGGGCTGAGCCCTCGTAAGCGCGGCGAGCAACTGACTTTTCCCAGAGTTCGGTGCACCGATCAGTAAGGCTCGCCCGGCGCCCTGCTTTGGAATCTTCGCAACCGACTTTGGCGATGGGGCAGAGTTTGCCTTCTCGATGTCGAGCTTCACCTTGGCAATCTTGCTCTTCAGTTCAGCTTGAAGGCGATCCGTCCCCTTATGTTTGGGAATCTCACGCAACATCGCCTGCAGGCAAGCGAGTTCGTCTTGCAACGTCTGCGCATCGCGATAAGCCGCTTCCGCTTTGAGGTATTGTTGAGTTAAGTTGGCTGGCACGGTGTTCTGCGAATCTTTGCCGCGGTGGTGGAATGCGAAGTCTTGCTAATAAGCTAACAAGATCGAGCAACGTTTACGATCCGAGGGGCATTCTGTCGCTGACGTCCGCTCAAATGAGTCGCCAACTTCTTAGATCCATCATTGTCGAACATCGCTTCTGCGGCATCAACCGTTTTCGATTCGATGATGTCTTTCGAGGCGTTTAGAACGCTGAGCGGGTCGATGTGCATCCACGCGGAAGAGGCCGCAAGCAACGCTGCCATGACTTGACTGACATGAATCACCCAGACAACCACGCCGGAACCAATCGCGGTCTTAGCGATCAATTCCACGCCTTCAAGTGGCGGAACTTCATTCGTCATTTGCAGTTGATCGTGCAATTCTCGCAACGTGTCATGCGTATGAGACAACTCCTGCACCAGCCGAGCAGTCTGCTGCGCACTCAATCGCGTGACCGCTCGATGACTATCGCTCAGCAAACTTGAATTCGCAAGAGTTGAATTCGTTTCTGTGTCGGTCGCAAAGAGGGAGCTTCGTGACGTGGTATCAAGGATAAAGGCTCCCGACGGTTGCGATCCACCGTCACCTGCATCCTGCGTCTGCGATTGGGAACTCGATGACGCGTCGACCGCTTGGATGTCAAGTTGCGTTAGGTCCGCTCTATCAGAGTCGTTTGCGGCGGCAATGTTTGAGTCCGCTATGAAATCGTTGGTATTTGCAGATGTGCTTTGCTCCGTTTGATTCGACTGACTGCTATTGTCTGCGGAAGTGTCGTTCGTCGGTGGCGGTACGATTGGCACTGTCACATGAATTGTGACCGTTTGAACAGATGATGACAGAACTCCATCGCTCACAAAGTATTGAAACGAAACATCGCCAACAAAGGGAACAACGGGCGTATAGGTGAAGGCTCCATTGGCCATTAGAACGAGTGTTCCGGAGTTTGGAACCGATACGAGCGTTGCGGTCAAGCTGTCGTTTTCTGGGTCGGTGTCGTTCGCTATTAGACCTGCCGCGGGAATGTTCAAGGCGTCAGCGTAGGTCGTTGTAAAGCTGTCTGCTCGTGCTTGCGGCGCCTCGTTGATGTTGAGGATTGCGATCGCAAAGTTGGCTGTGGATGTAGAGCCGTCAGTGCTGGTTGATCGAATCGTGATCGTGTGTGAGCTAGCTAACTCGAAATCGATGGCACCTGCAGTGGTGACGATGCCAGTATTCATGTCGATCTGGAAGAGTCCACCAGCGCTGTTTGCCAAACTGTACGTGACTTTGTTGGTGGTCGCATCGAGATCGAAAGCGTAGGCGGTGATGCCCACGGAGGTGCCGATCGCAACGTTTTCAGCCACTTGGTTTGCGGAGTTGTTTGTATCGGTGGCTGCGACGACCACGAACTCATTCACGTCGTTGATGGCAATGTTAAACGTTTGCGTTGCAACGGAACCGTCAGCTGACTGGGCGGCAATAGTAATCGTTCGCAGCGGGCCATGCAACTCTCGATCGATCGGCGTGGCGGTGGTGACGACGCCCGAGACGGCATCGATTTGAAACAGACCGTCAGGATTGTTTGTCATCGAATAGGTAATCGTGTTTGTTGATGAATCGAGATCGAATGCGTTGCCGGTAATGCCAACCGCGGTACCGCTGGCAACGTTCTCATTGACTGCGTTCGCTGCTACATCCACATCAGCTGGCACGGTCACCGCGAACTCGTTTACGTCATTTACGGCAATGTTAAACGCCTGTAAAGCGACTGAACCATCCGACGAATGAGCTGCAATCGTAATCGTGCGGGCACCACCGTGAACTTCGCGATCGATGGCAGTTGCGGTGATAACGATTCCGGTATGCGGGTCGATTTGGAACAGGCCGTCCGGATTGTCGCTGAGAGTATACGTTACGGTGTTAGTCGTTGCGTCGACATCGAATGCGCTGGCTGTGATTCCTACTGAAGTGCCGATCGCCGCGTCTTCGCTGACATGGTTTACTGCGATATCAGAATCTATCGGGTTCGAAACATTGAACTCGTTTGCGTCAACGATGTCTATCGTGAAGGTGTTCTCACTGTAAGAAGTGTCTGCGGAGGTTGCACGGATCGTGATCGATCGAACTGTTCCGTCCGCTTCGCGATCAAATATTCCCGCCACAGTCACAACGCCTGTTGTTGCATCGATTGCGAAACGCCCACCATCGTTGTCAACTAGCGTGTAGGAAATTGTATTCGTCGTTGCATCAGCATCGCTGGCGGAGGCTGTAATGCCAACAGTTGTTCCGGACGCGGCGTTTTCGACAACTGAGTTAGTGTTACTATTCTGGTCGATAACAGGCGTGGTGTCTGCTTCGTCGACATCGCCAAGGCTTAGGTTAAACGTCTGCGTTGTGAACGATGTGTCGGTCGAGGTCGCTCGGATTGTGATGTTGTAAGATGCAGCGAGTTCGCGATCGAGAGAGCCTGCCACTGTTACAACGCCCTTGTTCGCATTGATGGCAAAAAGGCCGCTGGCGCTATCATCCAGTGAGTAAGTGATCGTATCGGTTCCGTCAGCGTCGCTTGCGAATGCGGTGAGCCCGACGAGAGTGCCGACCGCTGAATTCTCAAGTAAGTAATTGGCGGCAGCGTTCGAATCACTGACCGTGGTGACGCCGCTTTCGTTGATATCCGTCAGTTGTATCGTGAAGCTCTGCGTGCTCGACGATCCATCGGCGCTTTGCGCACGAACCGTTATCGAATGACTGGTAGCGACTTCGTAATCGAGCAAAGATCCGTCCGCAACCGTTACATCACCAGAGTTGCTGTCGATCGCAAAGCGCCCGCTTGCGTCGTCATCCAATGTGTAGATGATCGCATAGGTTGTCGCGTCCGCATCGCTTGCCGCGGCTGTTATTCCCACCAACATTCCGCTTGCCGCGTTTTCAGCAACGCTATTCGGTGTCGCATCGTTATCGACAACGGGCGTGACATTGAACTCGTTCACATCATTGATCGCGATGATGAAACTTTGATCGGCTGTCGACCCATCAATTGACGTCGCTCGCACGGTCACTGAACGCGAGGCACCATTAGTTTCACGATCAATCGCAGCCGCTGTGGTAATCACGCCCGAAGTGGTATCGATTTGAAACAAACCGTCGACGTTGCTGCTCAACGAGTAAGTGACTGCGTTTGTCGTAGCATCTGAATCGAAGGCGTTGGCGGTCACACCTACAGTTGTTCCAATTGCCACGTTCTCGTCGACCGCGTTAACGTTCGCGTCGCTGTCGGTCGGCGTCGAAACACTAAACTCATTCAAGTCGTTGATCGCGATGTTGAAAGACTGAGTCGCCGTGGAACCGTCGCTGGATAGCGCTTGCAGTGTGATCGAACGCAGCGCTCCGTGTTGTTCGCGGTTGATGCTTGCAGCGACCGTTACTGCGCCTGTATTCACGTCAACTGCGAAGAGCCCGTCCGCGTTGCTCGTCAAGCTGTACGTAATCGTATTGTTTGTAGCGTCCAGGTCAAATGCATTGGCGGTTATACCGACTGCAGTTCCAATTGCTACATTCTCACTAACTTCATTCGGATCGCCATTCAAGTCGATTGGCGTCGACACACTGAATTCGTTGACGTCGTTAATGGCGATGCTCAGCACGGTTGTAGCTGTGGATCCGTCGGACGATTGCGCTTGCACAGTGATGTTGCGTGTGGCACCATGCGTTTCGCGATCGATGGCTGCGGCTACGGTAACTTCGCCAGTCACCGCATCGATCTGGAATAAGCCGCCGGGATTGCTGGTCAATGAGTAAGTGATTGTGTTGTTCGTTGAGTCAACATCCATTGCGCTCGCCGTGATTCCGACCGACGTCCCGATCGCAGCGTTTTCGTCGACTGAGTCTGCATCAGTGTCGCTGTCCGTTGGAGCGGTTACCGAGAATTCATCGCCGTCGAGAATGCTTACTGAGAAGTCTTGATCGCTGTATGAACCGTCCGCTGAAGTTGCTCGGACGGTTATTGACCGCGAGCTTCCGTCGGATTCGCGGTCGATCGCACCAGCGACTGTGACGATACCAGTTCCACCGTCGATCGCGAATCGGCCGCCGTCGTTATTGACCAGCGAGTAAGTGATTGTGTTCAGCGTTGCATCGGCGTCGGTCGCTGCGGCGGCGATGCCAACTGCAGTTCCCATGGGTGCGTTCTCGGTAACCTCATTCGCGCCCGCGTTGCTATCACCTACCGCGCCGACACTAAACTCGTTCACGTCGCCAACGTTGATCGTAAAGGACTGCGTGCTCCACGACGTGTCGCTCGATGTCGCGCGAATAACGACTGTGTAACTGTCTGCGGCTTCGCGATCGATCGCACCAGCCACCGTGACAATGCCCGAGTTTGCGTCGATCGCGAATCGACCTCCGGCGTTGTCATCAAGACTGTAACTGACCGTAGCTGTCCCGTCCAAGTCAGTTGCTGAAGCGGTCACTCCAACTGCACTGCCAATCGATGCGTTTTCTAGAACGTAGTTGGCGGTGGCATCGCTATCGCTAACTGAACCAACTGGTGTTTCATTGACATCAGCGAGATTGATGGTAAACGAAGCGGTGCTGAAAGACATATCCGCGCTCGTCGCTCGAACGATGATGCTGTGTTGAGTAGCGATTTCGTAGTTCAGCAGGTTGCCATCGAGCACTGTAACAACTCCGCTTGCAGAGTCGATCGTAAATCGACCACCTGCATTATCATCTAACGTGTAAGTCAGCGTGTTGGTGGTCGCATCGGCATCAATCGCAACTGCCGTAATGCCCACTGTGGTTCCCGTTGCAGCATTTTCCGCAACCGAGTTTGCAGCGATTTGGCTATCTGAGACAGCGCCGGTGGCAAACTCGTTGACGTCGTCAACTCCGATCGTGAAATTGCGACTGTAACTCAGTCCACCCGCATCGGTGACTTGGACGGTGAGTGAATGGGAATCGGCGAGTTCGCGGTTGAGTTGCGTTCCGTCCGCGACTGTGATCGTGCCGGTATTCAAATCGATTGCAAAGCGGCCATTCGCGTTGTTGGTCAATTGATAAGTGAACGTATCGCCGTTGTCGACGTCAGTCGGAGTTACCGTTCCGATCAGCGTTCCGTTGATGGCGTTTTCAACCAACGCTAAAGCGGGCGCTGTTAAATTGGTAGGCGCATCGTTTTGTCCGGTGATCGTTATGGTTAGCGTGGCGGTACTGTTCAGTCCCGCAGCGTCGGCCATCGTGTAGGTGAAGGTATCAGTAAGTGTATCGGACGATGTTCGTAGTGCTTGAACTGCTGCGTTGCTATTGTTCACTAGATAGGTGTACGCACCATGGGCCGCGATCGTGATCGAACCGTAGTTGCCTGTAACACTCGCGCCGACATTGCCACTCGTGCTCGCTTGTGCACCTGCGGCGACGCCGACAACGCCTTTGGTTTCACCGTAAGCAGTAGCATCGACGTCGGTGTCGTTCGCGAGAGCATTTCCCGTTCCGTTGGCGCCCGCAGTCGCGTTGCCAACACCGCCCGCTTCGATGGCGGTCGCTATATCATCGAACGCGACGGGGGCATCGTTTCGCCCAGTGATCGTCATCGTGACAGTCGCAAGGCTGCTTAAACCGCTCGCATCTACCACTGAGTAAGTGAAGAGGTCCGTCAGCGTGTCCGCATTCGTGCGCAGGGCTTGGACGGCGGCGATGGAATTGTCGACGATATAAGTTAGCGATCCGTCAGCGTTGATCGTGATCGAGCCGTAGGTTCCTTGGACGCTCGATCCAACGTTGCCGCTCGCGCTCGATTGCCCTCCAGCAACAACTCCGTCAACTGATTTGCTGTCGCCAGAATCGACATCGGTGTCGTTTGTGAGAACGTTACCAGCTCCGTTGCTGCCTGCGGTTGTGTTGTTAACTCCGCCAGCTTCAATTGCAGTAAAGTTGTCGTTCACTCCGAGCGGTGCATCGTTGGCACCTTGAATCGTGATCGTTACTTGCGTCGTAGAAGTTAAGCCGCCTGCGTCGGTCAACGTGTAAGTGAACACATCGCTCAGCGTGTCGGCTGTGGTGCGGAGGGCTTGAACGGATGCGCTGCTGTTGTTAACTGCGTAAGAGTACGATCCATCGCTGGCGATCGTGATCGCGCCAAAACTGCCTACGACGCTCGTGCCCACATTGCCGGACGTCGATACTTGTACGCCTGCTGCGACTCCGCTGACCGATTGCGTTTCAACGTAAGCGATCGAATCGACGTCGGTGTCGTTTGTCAGCACGTTGCCAGTGGCGTTGCTGCCCGCGGTCCCATTAGCGAATCCGCCAGCTTCCAGTGCTACGGCTGTATCGTCTGCCACGGCGATCGGCGCGTCGTTCGCACCTTGAATGGTGATGGTCACCTGAGTTGTCGATGTCAATCCGCCTGCATCGACCATGGTGTAGGTGAACACATCGGTCAGTGTGTCGGCGGCGGTTCGCAGCGCCTGGACGCTCGCGTTGGTTTCATCGATAACGTAGGTGTACGAGCCGTTTGCGGCCAACGTGATTGCACCGTAAGTTCCATTAACGCTCGCTGCAACATTCCCGGCAACTGGACCTTGCGCGCCGGCCGCGATACCAGCCACCAGTTTGGTTTCTCCATTGGCGACAGAGTCTACGTCGATATCGTTTGTCAGCACGTTGCCCGTTGCGTTTGATCCCGCTGTCGCATTTGCGACGCCACCCGACTCGACTGCGACCGCTGAATTATCGGCAACTGCAGTTGGCGTGTCGTTTGCGCCTTGAATAGTGATCATTACTTGAGTTGACGAAGTGAGTCCATCTGCATCGACCATCGTGTAAGTGAAGATGTCTGTGATTGTGTTGGCAGTGGTTCGCAGCGCTTGAACAGTTGCGTTCGCTTCGTCAATGATATAGCTGTAGGAACCGTCGGCGGCGATTGAGATCGATCCGAAGTCGCCTGTAACGCTCGCGCCGACTGAGCCCGACGCACTGCCGATGACTCCAGCCGCTACACCGCTGACGGTCTTTGTCTCCCCGTTGTCGGCCGAGTCTACATCGGTATCGTTGCTAAGCACGTTGCCGGTTGCATTCGATCCAGCAAGGCCGTTTGCAAGACCACCCGCTTCCAAAGCGATGCCAGTGTTGTCAGCGACAGCCATCGGAGCATCATTTGCACCTTCGATGGTTATGGTGACTTGTGAGAACGATTCGAGTCCAGCGTTATCGATCATGCGATACGTAAAGAAGTCTTGCAGAGTTTGATTGCTGGCGCGGAGCGCTTGAACGGCTGCGTTGTTGTTATCGACGACATACGTGTAGCTTCCGTTCGCGTTAATCGTTATGCCACCGTGCGATCCGGTTACCGATGTGCCAGTGTTCGTTATCGGCGATCCGGACGAACCAGCCATTACACCCGCAACGGTCATTGAATCACCGCTGTCGACGTCCGTATCGTTGCTCAGCACGTTGCCGGTAGCGTTCGTACCAGCCGTTCCGTTTGCAAGTCCACCGGCTTCCGTTGCCGCTCCGGTATCACCGTTTGCAACGGGTGCATCGTTTGCGCCGTGTATCGTGACCGTCACTTGCGTCGTCGATTCGAGACCAGCGGCGTCGACAATTGTGTAGCTGAATACATCGCTTAGCATTTGCGTTGAAAGGCGCAGGGCCTGCACCGCAGCGTTCGCTTCGTCGATCGAGTAAGTGTAAGAACCACTCGCCTCGATCACGATCGATCCGTAGTTGCCTGCCAAAGCTAAGCCCACGTTACCGGAGGTCGCAGCTTGAGCACCTGCCGCAGCGCCGCTGACGGTCATCGTGTCGCCGCCGTCGAACTCGAGATCGTTTGCGATCAGATTCCCCGTGGCGTTGCTTCCGGCAGTCGCGTTCGCATAGCCGCCGGACTCGTAAGCGTCATTGTTATCGGAGATTCCAACGGGTGC
Source organism: Pirellulaceae bacterium (assembly GCA_041742175.1). Taxonomy (GTDB): domain Bacteria; phylum Planctomycetota; class Planctomycetia; order Pirellulales; family Pirellulaceae; genus Aureliella. Next base: position 30,825 of record JBGSJB010000518.1, on the reverse strand, counting down.
GTCATTGCGACCTTCGATAGTGATCGTGATCTGCGTCGACGAGGTGGCACCCGACGCATCTTGAACTGTGTAAGTGAAGATGTCAGTAATCGTGTCGGTCGACAGCCGCAACGCTTGAACTGTCGCGTTGCTGTTATCGACGATGTAGCTGTAGGTACCGTTCGAGTTGATTTGAATGGAACCGTAAGCACCGGCGACCGCACTACCGACTGAGCCGACCGCAGTTGAATGAACGCCAGCCGCAACGCCGCTGATGTTTGCGGTATCACCTGCGTCGACGTCGTAATCATTGCTAAGCACATTTCCGGTTGGATTCGAGCCAGCACTACCGTTTGCTTCGCCGCCCGCTTCGATTGCTGTTGCAGCGTCGCTGGTTGCAACCGGTGCGTCATTGGCGCCCTGAATTGTTACGGTAATCTGCGTGCTCGAAGTCGCACCCGCAGTGTCGGTAACCGTGTAAGTGAAGACGTCTTGCAACGATTGACCGCTGGTTCTCAGGGCTTGAACGGTAGCGCTAGCATTGTCGACTACGTACGAGTAAGATCCATCGGAACTGATTTGAATTGCGCCGTAATCGCCGGCGACGACAGAAGCAACATTGCCTGACGCAGTGCTTTGCACTCCGGCCGCAACGCCGCTGACCGTTTTCGTGTCACCTGAGTCGACGTCCGTATCATTCAGAAGAACGTTGCCGCTCGGGTTGCTGCCCGTACTGCCGTTGTGGGTTCCGCCCGCTTCGAAAGCGGTAATCATATCAAGCACTGCGACGGGATTGTCGTTCTGGCCCTGAATCGTGACGGTAAGAGTAGCAGTCGCCATTGCGCCTGCAGTATCTTCCATCGTGTAGGTGAAAATGTCGGTCAACGTGTCGCTGGAGGTGCGCAATGCCTGCACCGCGGCCAGCGCATTATTCACTGTGTAAGTGTATGTTCCATCGGCATTGACAACTACGGAACCAAAATCGCCGTCCACACCGGCACCGACTGAACCGGTCGCGCTGACCGCGCCCCCGAACACAACTCCAACGACATGCTTCGTATCGCCATCATCGACATCGGTATCGTTGTCGAGAACGTTGCCGGTTGCGCTCGTTCCGAGCGTGCTGTTGCTAACGCCACCCGACTCCACGGCGAGAGCCAAGTCGTCCATGCCGATGGGATTGTCGTTGGCACCATCGATCGTCACCGTAACTTGTGTGGTAGCGATGTAGCCGAGAGAGTCTTCAAAAGTGTAAGTAAACACATCAGTCAGATGGTCACCGCTGACGCGTAGCGCTTCGACAGCGGTCAGCGTATCGTTGAGTGTGTAAGTGTAAACACCGCTTGCATCGATCACTATTGAACCGTAGAGACCAATGACTGCTGAACTCACGTTGCCGGACGCGGTCGTTTGAACTCCTGCGGAAACTCCGATCAAGGTGTTGCCGTTGGGCGTGAGGTCGTTCGTAAAGACATTTCCCGTGGGGGAAGTACCAGGCGTCGCATTGTTCTCGCCACCAGCCTCTTCGCTGGTGGCGTGATCGACCACTGCGAACGGAAGATCATCAGCACCGTCGATTGTGATTACGATCGTGGTCGTAGATGAAGCACCGGCAGCGTCGATCATCGTGTAAGTAAAAGTGTCGGTTAGCGATTGGCCATCATTGAGTGCTTCAACGGTCGCGTTATTGTTGTCAACTGTGTAGTTGTAAATACCGTTTGCATTGATGACGATCGAGCCATAGTTGCCTGCGACTGCTGAGCCGACATTTCCGGATGCTGAGCCGACAACGCCCGCCGCAACGCCGCTAACGGTTTTCGTATCACCTGAATCCACGTCAGTGTCGTTCGACAATACGTTCCCAGTCGGATCGGTTCCGGAGATTCCATTGGCGATACTACCGGCTTCCAGTGCGGAAGCGGTATTGCTGACCGCTAAAGGCGCATCATTCTGGCCTTCGATAGTGATGGTCAACGTTGCCGTTGACGTCAGTCCGCCGGTGTCTTGCATCGTGTAGGTGAAGACTTCGCTGAGCGTCTGCGCGCTGGTCCGGAGCGATTGAACTGCGGCGTGGCTGTTGTCCACCACGTAAGCGTAACTTCCGTCACTGGCGATCGTCACGGAACCGTACTGGCCAAGCACGCTTGCACCGACTGACCCGCTTGCGCTGGCTGCCGCACCCGATACCACGCCGCTCACCGCTTTGGTATCACCTGCATCGATATCCACATCATTCAGCAGCACGTTGCCCGATCCGTTTGAGCCGACAGTACCGTTCGCGACTCCGCCCGCTTCAATCGCAACTGCCGAATCGTCCGACGCAGTTGGAGCATCGTTCGCGCCGTGGATTGTGACCGAGACTTGTGCTGTCGAAGTCAGCCCAAGTGTGTCTGTCATAGTGTAAGTGAAGACATCGTTCAGTGTATCGCCGGATGTGCGCAGCGCTTGAACGGTTGCGTTGGTGTTATCGACAACGTAGCTGTAGCTTCCATCGCTCGCGATCGTAACTGCACCGTAGCTGCCCACGACGCTTGAACCAACGTTACCAGACGCCGATGCCTGCACGCCGGTGACGACACCCAGCACCGTTTTCGTGTCGCCACCATCGACATCAATGTCGTTCGTCAGCACGTTACCAGTTGGATTCGTTCCCGCGGTTGCGTTCGCAACTCCGCCTGCTTCGAGTGCGTCGACGTTGTCGATCGCTGGCACCGGCGCGTCGTTAGCACCTCTAACGGTGACGAAGATTTGTGTTGAGGAGAGCGCGCCGCCTGAGTCTTGAATCGTATACGTGAAAGTGTCAGTAACCGTCTGGCCGCTGAGGCGCAGCGACTGAACAACTGCATTGTTGTTATCGACGACGTAAATGTAGTTTCCGTTGGCATCGACTTGAATGGAACCGTACGTTCCGTTCACGAATGACGCAACATCTCCTGACGCACTTGACACAACGCCCGATGCAACTCCGGTGACACTCATTGAATCGCCGTCGTCAACGTCTGTGTCATTCGCTAATACGTTTCCGGTCGGGTTGTTACCCACGGTTCCGTTTGCAACTCCGCCCGCTTCGTCGGCAAACGCCACATCAGCTACCGCGATTGCAGCATCATTTACACTTGAGACTGCAATCTCCGCTACTGCTGACTGCGTTGAATATGCGGTAGATCCGCCGTTGATGGTCGCGTCCGCATAGGCTGGCGATGCGTTGGTGGAGGCAGTTCCTGAAGTTTTGTCCCAAGCGACAAAGGTGAAGGTCGCTGTCTCGCCGTTTTGCCCGTCTGGGAAGTAACGAACAAGTGCGGTGCTTTCGAGCAGCAGTGCGTTCGTTCCAGTTACGGCGCCGATACTCGTCCAAGTCGTGCCGCTGTCGGTGCTGAATTGCCAAGTTGAATTGGCGGTGAAGTCCGTTATAGCGATGCCGTTCACAGCACCCAAATCAACATCACTCCAAGCGGCTGACGTCAACAGTGAACTAACGGTTGTGGAGGACGAGGGTGCATCCTCGTTCGTCGAGTTAAGTGTGATGAGAGTTCCATTGGCAATCGTTGGCGCATCGTTAACGGCGCTAGCACTGATCGACGCAACTTCGCTCGCGAGACTGAACGCAGTCGTTCCTCCATTCGATGTCGTATCCACCTTCGTGCCATGCGTTCCGCTGGATCGATCCCATGCGCGAAACGTGAAACTTGCGTTGGTGGCGTTCTGCGCGTTGGGTACGAAGCGAACAAGATCGGTCGCTTGCAACAGTAACGCCGAGTTGTTTTCGACTGAACCAATCGTCATCCAGTTCGTACCGCCGTCGATCGAGTACTCCCAGTCGCCGTTGCCGCTCGACAGAGATGTGATCGCAATCCCCTCAACGGCGCCTGAGTATCGAGCACAGGTGCATCGTTTTGGCCGTCAATTTGAATCACAACAGTCGCAGTATCCGAATTGCCTTGTCCATCGGTGATTGTGTAAGAGCATGAGTCTGTAGTCGATTGACCTGCGGCGAGCGATGCGAAGGCTGCGCTGCCATCGTAAGTGTAGCTGCCGTCGGACTGCAGAGTTAGAGTTGCTCCGGATGGCAGAGTGAACGCAACTCCCACCGCAGATCCGTTGCCGTTGACGTGTGTGACCGATAGCGAATCACCATCAAGGTCAAAGTCGTTCGCGAGCAACCCGTTCGCGGCTGACACAGACAGAAGGCTGTCTTCGGCGACTGAGTAGCCAACACGCGTCGGTTCTTGACCGCCGATTCCCCCACCTAGCGTGCCGTGATTTCCGTTGCCACTCAAATCGATAACCGTGTTACCAGTACCGCCGAACGAGTAATGAGCTACTAAACCAGTCGTTGCACCAGAGGGCGGATTATAAAGCGAGCCGTTGATCTCAAACTGTGTCCTCGCGACATTCCAGATTCGGACATCATCGATTGCGCCATCAAAGTTCTTGCCTGCCGGATTGCTCGCTCGACCACCGATAATCAGATCATTGAATGTTAGGTGAGCGTCACCGATCGACCCGCTGCCGTTATACGTGTCGACCAACTCGCCGTTCACATAGGTGCGTACAAGTCCATGATCGTAAGTGACTGCAACATGAGTCCATTCGCAAGTGGTCACTGTGAACCCTGTGTTATGCCAATCCCAACCTGGGTTGCTGTTTGCGAACGCCCACTGCAGCGAACCGTCGGCGTGAACTGCAACTTCGTATTCGCCTTCCTTGTTGATAATCATCTGATTGACATTCGCTGACGGTTCAGCGCGGAACCAAGCTTCCATCGTCATCGTGTCCGACATCGTTAGGCTTGAATGCGCCGCGATCGTTACCTGATCGTCAATACCATCGAACTCCAAGTAACCATCGTCATTCTGCGCGAAACTTGGTCCATTCACTGCTAGTTGCGCTGCAAACTCCGAGGTCTCGTTGGTTGTTGTGTCCGTGGCGGTGGCCGTAACGAGTTGGTCCGCATCGACGTGCGACAAGATCGTTGTGTTGATAGTCGCGTTGCCGCTAGCATCCGTTGCCAGCGTTGCAGAACCGAGATACAGCTCACCTTGGCCGATGCCGTTGCTATAAGCAGAGCTGGATGAAAAGAACTCGATCCGATAGCTGCGATTCGGCGTGGAATTGAAACTGCCTGTGATGGTAAGCTGACTTCCGTTGCTGACTGCGGATGCGAGCACCGGAAAGTTCTGAAGCGAGTTTCCGCCTGAGTCAACATCGTTCAAATCATTTGCAGTTACGTAGGGTGCAGTTCCGAAGTTCACGTTGTCGGCGCTCGACTGCAGATCGATGCCGACAATGCCCGATGCGGCAGCTCCCTGTCGCGACAGGACGGTCCCGTTTCCATAAATGGAGTTCTGCGTGATCTCGATGCCGCTCGCACCAGAGTTAACCACTATCCCGGCGCCATAGTTGTCTGCGATGATGTTATGGCTGATCGTGACTGCGGTCGTCCCTGAGCGAAGCGCGATCGCATCATACTGACTGTGACTACCGGAAGTCGGACCCACTCCGTTACCCGTGATCGTATTATTTGTAATTGCAACGTTGGTTGTCCCACCCGACAAGATGATCGCTTGAGTCGATGAGCCACTGAAGTAGTTCCCATCGATCGTCGCACCGTATGTTGCGTTCAGCGCAATGGCGTCTCCATTGCTGAAGTTCAGGCCGCTGCTGATGAAGTGATTGCCGGTGATCTGCCAGTTGTCGGTCCCAAGCGATCCGTAAAAACCAGTTGCATGTGAGTACGCGAGTATGTTGTTCGAAAGCGTGCCGTTGTCAGCCCCCAGTGATTGGACGTTTTGCATATTGTTCAAGGCAATGCCGGGATCGGTTATGGAGCTCGGCCCACTACCGAACACGTTGTACTGAATGATCGCGCCCGAGAAACCGTCATCGAGTAGCAGTGCCGAAACAGTGGAGAATCCATACATCGAAAGACCTTGAATGGTCACGTCGTCCGCTGCGACGGTGATACCGACGAACCCAGCGGCACCGAGAATAGCAATCTCGGGTCGATCCACTCCGTTGATGCTCTGACTACCTGTTCCGACTATCGAAGCCGCTCCTAGCGTTCCTGGATTTACGTCACCCCCAAAGCTCGTTTGGCTTAGTCCATCCAGCACGACAGACTCAGTGATGGTTGGAAGCGCGGCAGTCAGTGCGATCTGCCAGTAGGCATCAATACCTGCCGTACCCAGATAGCCACTGTCCGTGTTCAGAATTTCAAAAGTGATCGTGTCCGTGCCGAGCGAATGGTTGGCTGCGATGATCGCTTCGCGCAACGAGATCTTCCCATCCGCTCCACCATTGACTGCGTAAAGTTGTTCAATCGTGAAGCTTGATCCGAGTCCAGTGTCATTCGTGTCGGCGGTTGTCGAAACTGCCAACTGCGTACTCTGCACATCCAACACCGTGACAGTAATCGTCTGGGTATCGAGGTGGACACCATCGCTTACTTGAACGACCACTTCGTAGACGTTGTCGCCGTTCGAATCGGCTGGCAATTCAAAATCCGGCGCGGCCACAAACATGAGCACGCCCGCGCTATCGATCTGAAATTGCGTCGAATCCAGACCGCCAACAATACTGTAAGTAAACGTATCTCCAGGCAAATCAGCGTCCGCGACAGTGACGGTCGTAACGGTCGTTAGTGTTTCGTTCAAACTGATCGCAGCAGAAGCTCCGCCACCGTTGCTTGTGATCGTGACTGCGCTATCGTTCACTGGAGTCACAACGATAGTGAACGTTCCAAGTGAACTTGTTCCGACGCCATCGTCGACTGCGAACGCAAAGCTCTCTGCAAAGACTTCAGCTCCGTTGTGGTCGTAGGTGACTAAGCCGCTGTTCACGTCCGCTTGTGTGAATGTATTGCCGGAACTGAGTGCAATTCCGTTCAGCCGCAGTGTGCCGGTTGATGTTGCGGAGGTGATTGTGTAAGTCAGTTGTGATGCGCTATGATCAACGTCTGTGGTCGAGAGCATCGCGCTCGTGATGACCGTTCCAGCAGAGTTCTCAGCTACTGTCGTGCCTGTATTGAAAACCAATACCTGCTCGTCATTCACGGAAGTAATCGCTACGTGTCGCGACGTTACTAGGCTTGACGTGGTGCCGTCAGCAACCGCGAAGCTGATTTCTTTTGAGGCGCTCGGCGATTCGCTTGAGTTTGCGTAGGCGATCGACTGGATCGCGCCCTGGTAATTCGCGACGCTCGCCGTCCCCGACAACGTCAGAATTCCGCTGGTCGAGTTCCAAGAACCTGTAATGCCCAACTGATTCGTGAAAGTGAGTGCATCTTCGGTGGACAGGTAACCGCTACTGAACTGGATCGTTGCGCCCGTCAAGTTCGCGCTATCGACATCGGCAAGCGTAAAGCTGCTGAAAAGCTCTTGATTGCCGCTGTTCTCGGTGTAAGCAAGTGTTCCGAAATCGCCGTTACTTTGCCGTACTGAGATGTTGTCTACATAGCCGTTGGCCGACGTCGTTCCGCTGAGCGTTAACCCGGAAGTATCGGAAGTGTCCGTAAAAGTTATCGTCGTCAAGCTCGAATCGGCAACGAACGTGTAGTAGTAGGTGACGTTGCTGAAGCCTGACAACGAAGATGTAATGTGGGGAGTCGTTAGCAGGTTTGTGTTTCCATTGGCGGCAACTTGTAACGACTGATTTCGCGAAGCAGAATCGTCGCGATAGGAGAACGTGAGCTGATACGTTTGTCCGGCGACGGTAGCGATCGTTTGCGAAGCTGAGTGAGGTCCGACTGCATTGGAGCCGCCGAAAACCAGTGCGTTGGAACCATAGGTGACTGTTCCCGAAGTCGTCCAGCCGCTGATGTTCGAATCGAATGTTCCGTTCGTTATGAGTTCGTTTCCAAGGAACTGCGCCGCATCCGCAACTCCAGTGACCATGATGTCGACGGTATCGACCGTTGAAGAGAACGCAGTCGATCCACCGTTGCTCGACGTGCTAGCTATTCCACCGTTGGTGCCAGTTGACATGTCCCAAGCTCGAATCGTCAGGACGCTTCCCAAGTTGCCCCAAGCTTCGGTCGCTGAGTTGATTTGAAAGTAGACGCGGGTGTTCGCATCAGCAGCTAACAATCGCGCGCTGGTCGCCGTAGCGTTGCCCAGTCGCTGCCAATTCGTTCCATCGTCAGTCGTATACCACCATGTGCCATAGCGTTCGTCCGCATTCGTGACTGCAATGCCGATCATCGAAGTGCCGTCGACGTCCGTCGCATTATCTAATTGGCCGCTTGGCGTCGCAAAGTCGATTAACGAAGAGACTAGTGTTCCAGCCTCGCCAACTGGAGCTGCGTTAGATAGTTCCGTAATCGAGTTCATCGTTGGCGATTTAGTTGTATCCAATACAGGCGCGTCGTTGACCGCATTGACTGTCACGGTCACCGTTGCTGTTTCAGTAACGTACCGTCCGACCGCGTTCGATTGCAGCAAAGCTGTTTTGGCCGCAAGCGTATCCGGTCCACTGTAACTTGCAGTTAGAGTTTCGCCGCCAGTATTCTCGAAGTAGCGAATTTCAATGGTGTGCTCGCCTGCTGTGAGCGCTACCGTAGCGTTGGTTTCCTGGAATGCGTGAACGCCATCATTGTTGACCACTTTAATGCCATTGATGTAGATCGCTGAGCCATCGTCCGATCCAACGTAAAACGTATAAGTGCCAGCGGTCGCAATCTTGATTATGCCCGTATAACGAATGGCGAACGTTTCGGCGCTGCCTGTAATCGACGTCGCAATGTTGGTGAGATCGAAGTTGGCATCAACACCGACCGTGCCGCCACTCGTCGGAATATTGTCCACGGTCGATCCGCTCGTTACACCATCGAAAAACTGGTAGTTCAGCGCACCTGTTGCAAAAGTGATGGTCGAGTAAGTGAAGGTAGGAACACCGTTGAAGTTTGCATTGGGCGTGAACAGCAGTTGGCCCGCGACGTTCAATGTGACATGTCCACCAGTTACTGCTACTGCAGCCCCGCCCGCTGTGATGGCTGTGCCGTTAACTGCGGTGACCAACTTACCCGAGTTCGTCGTGGTGTCGTTACTGAAAACAGTTATCGTTACTGCGGTATCTTCGTTCGTTGTCGCGGTATCGTTCACCGCATCGGCAACCGCCGTGATAAAAATGTTGCGAGTGTCGGTATCGCTTAGAACACCGCCCGAGCCTGTATTGCCTCCATCGGAGGTGATGACTTCCAGTTGCGCAGCACCGTTATTGTCTGCTTCGGGAACGAACGTCGGCGTTGATGCTCCACTCAGGAAGGCGTTTAAGTCTGCGAGCGTTCCGGTCAACGTCAGTGTTCTTGATCCCGAGCCCGAAACGGTAACTCCGCCTGCGGTAATTGCCGCTAGCGTGCCTGCGCCAACGCGAAGCGTGGTTGTAAAAGTTCCGCTCGCTCCGTCGACGTCCGAAATGCTGATGCCGGAGAGCACTAAGGTTGCATCTTCAGCGACGGTCCACGAAGTCGGTAGCGAGTTGACCGGAGCATCATTCACTGCGCTGATAACTAAGCCGGCTGTGTCGGTCGCGGTAGAGAATGCTGTCGTTCCGCCGTTGGTCGAAGTGTCACCGAGCGCTCCATTCGATCCCGTAGTGCGGTCCCATGCCCGCAAGGTGATCGCGTTGGCGATCGTACCGTTGTAGTTTGCGTTGGATTGGAAAAAGACGCGCGTGCTGGCGTCTGCTGCTAGCAGCCTCGCACTGGCTGATGAAACGGTTCCTAGTGCGAACCAGTTCGTACCTCCGTTCGTCGTATACCACCATGTTCCGCTGGCGGTGTCTGCCGCTGTAATTGCCACACCAAGTTGCGCGCCGGCTGAGTCGGTCACATTGTCGACTTGACCTGTCGGTGAAGCGAAATCCACAAGGTTCGAGACCAATGTACCAACCGCTCCAGCTGGCGCACCCTGATCCTCGGCTTGACTTGTTAGCGTTGGAGTTTTCGTTGCATCCAACGTCGGTGCAATATTCAGTTCGAATGAACCGATGTCTGGAGCGCCGTCTCGCAGAGATCCACGAATGTCGGTCGATGGAGCACCTGTTGGATTGCCGCCACCTTGCGCTAACCCGCCGCTGCTGATCACATAAACAGAATGGCCAGAAGCGGCGTCGATTGTCAACGCTGGCAAGGTCAACGTTGCAGAAGTATCCGTGCCTGCCAGCGTAAAGCCAGAGTAACTCTCAATGATGTTGTAGCCGCTGGAGGTGAAGGCACCATGAACATCATCACCGCCATACATGCTCGAGTTATCTGCGACTACGGAACTGCCGAGCGCAAATGTTCCACCGGAACGAAAGATACCGCCACCGTTTCCCCACGCGCTCGAATTGTCACCGATGCTGGAAAAGGTGATTGCAACAGTACCGCTGGTCACTCGAATCCCAGCGCCGTCATACGTTGCACTATTTTCAGCGATCGTCGCATTCACAATCATCGTTGTACCTGCGGCCACATTGATCGCGCCACCAGCATTTGCGTCGCTATTGATTATCGTAACGCGACTGAGTGATGCAGTGCCGGTAGTGTAAATCGCTCCACCTTCTGCGTTTCCGACGATGTTTGAATCGAATACGACATCTGTCGCTGAGAAATTGCCTGCGTTGTTGACCGCGCCTCCAGCGTACGTTCCACCGCTGCCACCAGTGATCGTCAAGGAGTTCAGGTTCAAAGTCCCGGAGACAGTTACCTCGAATACTCGATCGGACATCGCGGTTGCATTGATAATCGTCAGCGTCGGCGAGTTGCCAACGATGGTGATGTCGGAGAGGATGTCCAGGTCGCCGAGCGCCGCTGATCCTTCGCCGTCACCGGAAATGCTCAGCGTGTAGGTTCCTGATCCGAGTACGATCGTATCGGATCCGGCTGTGTTGTTGGCGGCAATGATCGCTTCGCGCAGCGATATGCCGCTGCCACCGGACGTTGATTGCAGAGCTGAGATGCTCGACGTGGCTCCGTTGTTTTCATCGCTGGTCGTCGTAACATTGATCGTTGCCAGCGTATGGTGCCAGTTCGCTGGAACCGTTGCGTTGATTAGACCAGCGTTTTCGATTTCGCCGATCTGATATTCAAGGTCCCAGTCGCCGCCTAGCGCAAAGTAGCCGGTTAAGTCGTCGCTTGCCGCAACGTCGGCGCTGGTGAAACTTGCGATCGACTGCAACAGCGATTCGCCGCTACCGCCTTCAGCTACATTGCAACCGTAAATCAGAATGTCAGCATCGCTCGCGAAGACGATTCCCCATCGCGCGAACTCAGCTTGGTACTGCGCCACGTTTCCGCCGCTCAGCCAACTGCTTCCAAGTTGAACCGTGCCCTCGGATCCGTGTGTGATAATATGCAACGAGCTGATCGAACCCACTTCATAGCTGGACAAAGCGTCGCTAATTTGCGAAATGCCGTCCGCTTCACTTTCAATGAAGACGATATCGACGTCGCTCTGCGCAAGCTCAGTCAGCAGCAGCTGTAAGTCCGACAAACCTGAATCCACAACCACTACAGCGCGACCACTCGAACCTTCGTCCAAAGCACGGAGCAACCCATCAATCTGACCAATCTGCGAATCGAACGTACCGGCGTCATCGCATGCACTTGCAATTTGAGTGCCCACGGCCTCCGTTGAATTATCTTCAGTTGTTGCCTGCAGCGCTTCAATCTTCACCGGCTGTGAGAGCGCTTGCTCAAGTGCCGCTTCAATCGATTCCATGTCGAAGCCGCTCAGTTCCACTGCGGCGGCATCGGGCAGAGGTATCGCAGTCGCACTGTAAAGAATGCGATCCTCAAGAACCATTATGTCCAGCCGACGCGGTCGCGGCTGGGCTGGGCCTCTGAACCAGTTCTTCAAGCCTTCTGCTAATTTTCTTAGCATCTGCTTTTTCGATTCCGGCATATTCGGGCCTGGAGGAAAGGTGAATGCACTCAAGCTGACGTCGCTATCCATTCAAGATTCGCCTTTTCCATGCTGCCGGTTGCAGAATTCCTCCCGCAGACAACCAATCACTTTACGAATGAAAGGAGTTAAGACAGAGTTTTACGATTGATCGAGAAGTTCCGTTAACGCACCTATCATGAACCTGACAGGCTTTCGCCACTTGGCGTACGGTTCAGGGCTACGCACTATTCTTCTGGCCAGTTGCATGTTCTATTAGAGCCCCCTTCTACCACCATGATCGACCTGTATTGCGAACTAAGTCCGCGCGCGAAGATGGCGATTTGGATGATGCGGTGGACGAATCGAAGTTGCAGCAGCTTTTCGGTTTAGCTGATTTAAGCACGCCCTTCGTAGCTGGACTCGCCCGCGTAGCCGGAGTCGCCAGACTTCGGGCATCTCCGGGAAGACCGAAAAAGGCGCGACCGAAGTCTGGCGACTCCGGTTACGAAAGCGTTTGTGCGACCTGTGCCACCCTGCCGCTTTCTTGGGCCTAAAACCCGATAAATCCCGCCTGTTCGCCAGAAGTTTTTCAACTAAACTCACACGAAAGGTTTGAGATTAGAAGGGAGTTGTATGAAAAAACGCCGGGCAATTCTTTTTGAACTTTTGGAAAACCGTCGACTCTTGACGGTCGCTTTTGGCTTACTCGTCGATTCGAACGGCACCCTTCGAGACTCCGTTGTAGAACCTGGAGCTATCGTCGACTTGGGAGACGCGATCGTATTTAAGGCAAAGACCGGCGTTTCAAATAATACGCTGTGGATTTCGCCAGATGCTAAAGACCAGGCGCTTGTGGAATTGCTGGGGTTGCCAGACAACCTGGTGCTGTCTGAGCAATTTGCTTTTCACGACAATGCCCTTTTCACTGCGGCTGGGGCTGACAATCGCCGTGGGTTGTGGATTACTGACGGCACGCTTTCTGGTACTGAGCATTTGGCTGAGGTTTATCCTTCATCGATTGCCGTTGCCACGTCTCAAGCTTTTTTCCTGGGATACTCAAATAGCTACGATGGGATCGGTCTGTGGGTTACGGACGGTACGGTGAATGGTACTCGCAGGCTTGTGGTCGATCGAGGAATTCAAGGGTTCCAATTTTCTTCGCCACTTTCAGCGGCTAGTGGTGAACTGTATTTGATAGTACAAGACCATCTCTCGCAAAGGTATGTGGCCACATTTGAACAAGCCACTGGCTTGATTCGTCCGTTAGCACCATTCCCCGCGGGCATTACGACCCAAATCGCGACAGTTTCTGGTCGGCTTGTCATAAGCAATGATCCCAGTTTGCAGAGCAAGCAACCGGATCTGTACAGTTTCGATGTCTCGACATACGAACTCATTAAACTCCCAAGTCCGGAAGTCTTAACTACTGCTACTCTTCCGGGGTTGAAACCAGTTGGAGATCGTATTTTCTTTCCGACACATGAGGACGGAATCGCAGTTACCGACGGCACCGCCGAGGGCACGCATTCGTTTTTGGGTAATGACTTTAGGATCGCAAATGACAAGCGGGCAAACATCGCTGGAATCGGCGACAAATTTGTGTTCGCTGCGCACTTCGATCCTGGCCTTAACTACTACTACTACAGCGACGGTACTCGAGATGGTACTGTCAACTTGAACATCGGAGTTTACAGCCATCCCTATCACTTGCCCATCGCGACAACGGAAGACTCTTTCTATGTCATTGGCAGCGATGCATCGGGTCTTGCCAACTTGTACAGAGTTGCTGCCGCGGATGGGACCGTGACGATGATCGCGCGAGTTGATGACCTTAACTCACAGTTGACACCAGATCAATTTACGCCGTTTTCAACTTACCCGGTGGCATTTGGGGAACGAATCTTCTTTACGGATAAAATTGGTGGTGTGGCAGTACTGCGTGAATATCGCGAGGACACAAATATCGTAAGGACGGTTTCTGAACTACAAGTAACCGCTGGAAGTACAATTACATTTCTAGCGTCCGATGACGTGCATTCATGGCAGCTCGTTGATGATGAACTCTGGCAATCGAATGGTAGCCCCAGCGAAACGCGACGGGTTCAGTTCCCCGACAACGCACTACTTGCTTCAACGATACGCTTGCCACAGGTTCTGGAAGATGCTCTCATATTCGAGGCGTCGAACGGGGTATCGATTTCGCAGTGGAGAATCGATCCGATAACGAATGATCCAGTTCACGTTGGTTTCGTTGATGGTGCTGGGATCAGCAAGATCTTTGCTCAGAGCGGTAAGTACTATCAACTTCGAAGCGTTGATGGGACGAACCCGTCGCTCTTCGAACTCGATGCGGCACTTCAGTCCCACTCACGAATCGTCGATTTCCCCAATCACTCCTTTGCCAACGAAGTGAATGTTTGGACGTCTGGAAATCGATCCTTGTTCGTTATTGACGGTGTGCTGTGGCAAACGGATGGAAGTCAAACAGGCACGGTACCTTTGAACCTTGTCTCAGCAGGCGAACGCGTTGAAGGCAATCTCCTCGCCGAGGATGCAGAAAGCTTTCTTTTCATGACGGATGCCCTGCGACTGTATCGGATCGACGTCGATTCAGGCGTGCCCGAGTTTATAGGAGAGATATCGGCTGCGGTTGGTGGAAGCGTTTCAATTCAGGCTTTGGCCGGAGGACTTGTCTATACAGGGCGAACTGAAAACATCGGCCAAGGGTTGTGGTTCGCAGACGGAACGGAGAAGAACTCCAAGTTGTTAATGGATTTGAGTGGCACCGCGCGTGGTGTGTATGCAGCTATTGTCGGGAACGCGCGCGGCAAAGTTATCATCGCCAGCGGCAGCGATGAGATTGGTTTCAGTCTATGGGCGACGGATGGTACAGCGGCAGGTACCATCCGAATTGCGTATGAGCGATTCGGGCGTCCAGTTCGCAATGGGGTTGCGAATGCCACAGCGAATACCGGTCAAGGTGATTTGATCATTCAATGGTTTTCCACTGCAAGCGGCAACGAGTTGTTAGTAACTGACGGAACCGCCATGGGTACACATTTACTGGCGGATATCGCCCCTGGTGCGTCAAGCGCGGATCCGCGTCTAGTGGTCGTCGGCGATCAGATGATCGCTGCGGCATCGACAGTCGAGTATGGAACGCAAGAGTTGTTTGGAGCGGCTTTATCCGACTTTTCTTTACCAACCTCCGCGAGCAGTTTCCGTTACTTCGTTGAAGAAAACACACCTGGGGCGTCGCTAGGCTTGCTGGATTTCGCTGACATTCCAACATCCAGTGTGCTTGAGTATGTCGTCATCAATTCATTGTCTAAAAGCCTCTTTGACGTTGATAGCGGTGGTCTGCTGAAGCTAAGTCCATTAAGCGCTTACGACTTTGAGTCGCTATCGGTAGATGAGTTGGTAATGGATATTACCTACCAACGCCAGGATGACCCAAGTCCGCTGGTCCGTAGAGTGCTGATTGAAGTTGTGGTTGTCAATCAAATCGACGAACTGGCAATTGACGATCAGATATTCGAAGTTGACGAAAATTTAGACGCATGGGAATTTGTCGGCAAAATCGTTGTTTCGGGAGACGATGGAATGACTCCCAATTTCACTCGGACAGCAGGATGGCCTTTTTTTGCCGATGCAAATACCGGACACATTTATGCATTGTCTGAGTCGTGGCGACTCAACTACGAGCAACATTCGGATTTCCAGTTCATAGTAAACGTGACCGATCGCGGACAGAGTGCATCAGCGACTATCACGGTTCGGTTGCGAGATGTAAATGAGCCTCCATTCTTCAATGGATCGTTGCCCGAACTCGCTCTGTTTAGCAATCAAGTTATAACGCACGATTTTCAAACTGTTGATTTTGTCGACCCGGAAGGTTCCGCAGTCACTTTCTCACTGAGACAATCGAATGATGCGACGATACCTGATTGGATGGAGTTCGATCAAGTAACAAATCAGCTGAAGCTTAGCCCGACCCAATTGGATACCGGTGTATACATAATGCGTCTAGTTGCGACAGATGCGACGGGGATGACATCTAGCGAGGAATTTCAGATTCGCGTCTTTGATGCTGCTATCCCCTGGAATAATTTCTTTAATCCGCTGGATGTCAATGACGACGGCACCGTATCACCAATCGATGCACTACTGATAATTAATCGGTTGAATTCTGAGAACAGAACGCTGGACGGCACCAATCCTCTGTTCAATCCGTTTGTGGATACGAGTGCAGATGGAATTCTGTCGCCGCTTGACGCTCTATTGGTCATCAACTATTTCAATAAGCGTTCGGGTGAAGGTGAAGCTTCCGCTAAGTCGCAAGGCTGGGTGGTGAAAACTGCTGCGCGTTCGTCTTCTCTCACTACACATTTTTGCTATTGGTTCGGTACAAGCAGCGCCGAACTGCAACAGCTGGCGAAGAGGAAACCATTGACTGCATACTAAGCAGATTTGGTCATCTCCGACTTCCGTCGCCGGAGTCGTCAGACTTCGGATCATTTCTGGGAAGCCGGCGAACTGCGCTTCGTAGAAACCCACATCGTCAAACGCTACGCCACTAGCCGGGCAAAAACCGAATATTCGAAAGGGTTAGCGAAAAGTATGATGGTGGCAAACGGGACCTCACCCTATCCGACCCGTTTTGGCTAGCTGGAAAAGAGACCTGACCGATTTTCGCTGAGCAGCTGTTTGAGGCGATCGCGGATTTCGGGCTGGGCCAAGATGGTGTGTTGGTGGGGTTTGAGCTGTGGGGAGAGATCGATAGCTTGGTACCATTCGTTGAGGTCGAAGGGGTCCCTGCGGATGACGTCGAAAAATCCGGTCGACTCGAGCAAGTTAGTAATGTTTTCGACTTCATGCTGTTGGATCTGAGCCATGAAAAAAGCCGCCACGCCGACTTGTAAGCCATGGAGTCGGGGACGCTCGCTCAAGTGGTCCAGAGCATGCGAGATCAAATGTTCGCTCCCGCTGGCTGGCCGCGAGCTGCCGGCAATTCCCATAGCGATACCGTTGAGCATCAGTGCGGTAGCCAGCAGACGCGCGCCTTCCTCATCGGCGCGAGACCACTGCATGAACTGACGGACAGTTGAGTCGGATAGTAACGCTGCAAGATCATTCACTGGCTCACCGACAGCATGGAAAGCCAGTTTCCAATCTTTCACAGCGGTTATTTTGGCCACTAAGTCTCCCACACCTGACAGCCACAACTCACGCGGAGCTTCCAGGCAAACTTGGGTATCGACAACCAAGGCTTGCGGCAACCTTGCTTTCAGCGACTTGCGCTTGCCCCGCAGCGTGAGACTCGATTGAGGGCTGCAGAACCCGTCATTGGAAAGCGACGTAGGCACTGCCGCGTTCGGCAAATTGCTCAAAAAAGCCACGTACTTGGCTACATCCAGCGCGCGGCCACCGCCAACGCCAACGATAGCCTGTATGTTTGAGGGCAATTCCGCCACTAAATCGACCGCGTGTTCGAACGAAGCCGACTCGACTTCGATGATCGACCGCGCTTCAATCCCAGCCTGCTGCAATGTCTCGTCCACACGTCCTCGCAATTGTGATAGCAGTCCGTGGCTATGCAGAACGGCCACGCGCGTAAGTTGGCTGCGCGATAGATAAACGCCCAGCCGGTCGAGGGCACCGGGCTTTACTCGCACAAGTGACGGCACATGAACGCTAGGTAATAACATCGTTAGTCTTGCTCCAAGCGCGGTACGGATTTCGACGAGCCGTCGACGAGCTGATCGACTACCTGCGACCAACGTTCAAACGGATGGAACTCGACGCCCGTCGACTGCAAGTGGTCAGCGAGCCAACCGCGCGCGAATCTCAGGTCCGGGGCAACGCACGCCGCCGCAACTGCATCCGGTCTGCCATCGCCAGCGAAGGCGACTCGTTCAAAGTTCGTGAGAGCCCAGCGCACCACTCCAGCCTTATCGATGCCAACCTCTTCGCAAAAGAAATGCGAATCGCGGTCCAATCGCATCTGCAACCCGTTCGAGCCGGACACGCTGCCGGGGTTGGAAATAATCGGCACGTTGATATCCCGCCGTCCAAACAGTTGGTCGATGTACCAAGAAGACCCTGCCGACACGACAACCATGCCCCAACCGGCATCGCGCAAACGCTGGACGTCTTTTGGCAAAGATTCTTCTAAGTTGACTTCTTCAGCAATCTCAATCAATCGTGCCTCATCGACGCGCAGTTCCGCAAAGATGGCTTGCAACGCTTGAAAATGCGTCAGCTCGCCGCGCGTATACTGCTCCCAATAGTTCGGTATTTCTTGCCCACGCAGATGGGCAACGACGCGTTCATAAAAGTCGACCGCCGTAATTGTTCCATCAAAATCGGTAACCAGTAATCGGTCAAAACGATCTTTTACTGAATCGAGAATCACGCAAATTCCCCGTGTCCAAATGCCAATGCCGATCCCACTGCCGCAGCCATACTAGCCGCTCCACTACCGACGCGGAAGTGATTCGAAACTGATCGCAATGGTCGCTTGGTAGGACAAGCTTCAATTTCCGTTAGTCTCTCACTCTCTGACCAACTTACCTCAAGTGATTCCGCTAGCTCCTTTATCCAGTCATTAATCTTGTTTAACCATTCGGAACAGTTCGATTCCTGCACATAAGCGATCAGAACTTGGCCGAATCGAGACTTGCCAGAGTTTATTCAACCGGCAATCAATCCCGCAAGTCTAGCGACTCCGACTACGGATACTTTAGCGACCGTTTCGCGCAGGAAAACCGCTCGCAACATGAAAACCCTCGCCTTAGCGGCAACTCACCGGTCACCGCCGCATCGCATATCAACTTTCACCGAGTGATCGCGTCAGCAAAGGGCGAACCAATTCGCGGATTTCAAGCGGTAACTGAAACAGTGGCCTGTCGGTCGTAGGAACGGCTTTCATGACTTCCAACGCCGCATTAAGGCAGCGCAGGGGAATTTGCAGGTCTTCACAGCCTTCGCCGGCTTGCTGCCATGCCGTGTTCCAGGTGTCAATTTGAGATTCGGAAAATCCACCTTCGTCAAGATGTTGGATTGACATCGTGACGCCCTGGCCAAGCTTCTCTGCGACACCGTATTTCACGTACAGCGGCACGATATCATAAACGTAATTTGCCCATTCGTTGGGACTGCGTCGCAGCACCATCTTTAGCAAATCGTGTGGCGTCCCTCCGTATTCACCGGTGTGCGAGTCTCCATCGTTAAATGCTCTTGTTAATGCTTTTCGGACTTCGTCACGACTGCCGTACTCGATCATCGGTTCGACCACTGCGAAAAGTGCACCGGTGCGTAGTTGCGGGGAAATGGATGGGATCGCTAAAACGGCTTCAAAGTCTGCAGTGCTCTTTTGAAACCGCCCAACACGCCAATTATGAACACCTCGGTTGAGGAGTGCATTGGCTTTCTGGTCCACTGGCGCATCGGCCATCTCGATAACCGCCGAATAGTCCGCCAGCGCCCGCTCGATGTCGCCCTGCTGACCGTAAGTGAGACCTCGGTTAACGAGTGCCTTTGTTTTCTGGTCCACCGGCGCATCGGCCATCTCGATAACCGCCGAATAGTCCGCCAGCGCCCGCTCGATGTCGCCCTGCTGACCGTAAGTGACACCTCGGTTAACGAGTGCCTTTGTTTTCTGGTCCACCGGCGCATCGGCCATCTCGATGATCGCCAAGTAGTCCGCCAGTTCACGCTCCACGTCGCCCTGCTGGCCGTATGTAACACCTCGGTTAAAGAGTGCCTTGGCTTTCTGTTCCCCCGGCGCATCGGCCATCTTGATGACCGCCGAGTAGTCCGCCAGCGCCCGCTCGACGTCGCCGTGCTGATCGTACCTGACACCTCGGTTAACGAGTGCGCTAGCTTTCAGGTCCACCGGGGCATCGGCCATTTCGACGATCGCCGAGTACTCCGCCAGCTCCCGCTCGACGTCGCCCTGCAGACCGTACGAAACACCTCTGTTGAAGAGAGCCTGGGCTTTATGATTCACTGGTGCATCGTCTATCTCGATAACCGCCGAGTAGTCCGCCAGCGCTCGGTCAACGTCGCCCCGCTGATCGTACGCGACACCACGGTTAAGAAGTGCGCTAGCTGTCAGGTCCACCGGGGCATCGGCCATCTCGATGACCGCCGAGTAGTCCGCCAGTTCTCGCTCGACATCGCCCTGCTGACCGTACGTAACACCACGGTTAAGGAGTGCGCTAGCTTTCAGGTCCACCCGGGCATCGGCCATCTCGATGACCGCCGAGTAGTCCGCCAGTTCCCGCTCGACGTCGCCCTGCTGACCGTACGTTAGGCCACGACTAAAGAGAGCCTGTGATTTCCGGTCCACCAACCCATCGGACATTGCGATGCTCGCGGTTAGCGATTCGATCGCGCCGACCAAATCGCCCTCTACGAGATTGATTTCACTAGATAATATGTGTGCTTCCAAAATATCCGCGAATTGCAGCTCGCTCGTCAATTCCTTGGCGGCCGGTATCGCGCCGCTCCTGATGTTTCCTCGAATTGTCAAAACAAGCTTGCCAGCAATCGCCGCTTTAAATGCATCTCCTAATTCTAGGGCTACCTTGCAGTACTCGCCGACTCGGCCGGCGTTCATTCCGTTTGACCCAACCTGCAGTGCTGTTGCTGGAAACCAGGCACGAAGAAACCGGGCCACCATCCTAAGAGGGCGGCCTCTTTGATTCTTGACTTCCAAACACAGACGCATCAGCGGCTCCGCCATGTCGTAGTAGGATTCCTTGCCTCGTTTCTCTGATTGCACGTAGCCCTTTGCCTTCAGGTTGCCAAGTTGTTTTGAACATATCCTTTCATCAATGAACGTCTCGCCGGCGATCTCCTTGACTGTCAACGCTCCTTCCGCATCGCACAGGCACTGGACCAACTGTCGTTGCTGATCGGGCAGAGATCGCACACGTTCCTGAAAATAGGGTGTCATCTCCTCAGCCAGATTCTCAAACGCAGCGACAAGATCCTCGAGTGTGTCCTTGGTGAGGAACTCAGCCAGCAAGACGTACATGCGATGATTGCCCCCCGCGAGATAGTGCAAAGCACGAATTCGGTAGCGCCCCTCGGCAGAGTTCAAATAGCTGGCAAGTTCCGGTTTCGACTGTTCACTGCTGATTCGGGCAATCAGTTCGACCGCTTGTTCGACAGAAAGTGGCTCCAGGTGCTGAATGTCAAAGAACCCAAAGAAAGCCTCATTGCGAGAGGACACACCGGCAAACAATTGCTGAGCCGTAGCCAACGTGGCAATTTTCCGTGTCTCCTGCAGGAAGGCTCGCCACTTCTTTTGACCGGATTCGCCGAGACTGAGAAACGTTTGATCCATGTTCTCGGTAACCAGGAGCAAGTTGCGCTCACCAAGATGTTCAATCGTCGACTGCAACACAGCCAGAGCTGCGTCATCCTGCGAGAGACCACGTACAGGGGATTTAAAGTCAGCCGGGAAGTCGTCCGGATATTCTTGCGCCAACTGGCTGGCAATGCCGAACGCCAAGTGAACGAGACCCGTAAACGAATCGTCTTCCCCCAGCCATGCAAGTCGCATGACATCCGCAAGTTCTTCTCGTCCCTGAAGATCCCAGGTCGCGAGAGTGACAAGGTGTGTCTTCCCACTGCCACGCGGACCCACGAGAAGGATGTGGTGCTTGTCGCCCGTGGTCATGCTGCGGGACAAACGATCTACGATCCGTTCAAGCAGCTTTTCTCGTTGAACAAAGATACGCTTCAGAATCTCGGGATCGGTGTTGCTGGGCGTGTAAGCCGAAATGTCACGTCGTCCACTCATGCTTCCAATCCTTGCGCCATCTTCCACCAGCCTTGAATCAACGAAAAGCGAAACGAGTATCGTTTCTGTGTATCACTGCTTAGATAGTGGTCCAGAGCGAGCGACCGAAGCAGTTCGACAACGTGATTTCGATCCGTGAGCTTGAAGCTGCCTTTGACGACCGCCCAAACCTCTTCAATGGACTGCGGCTCATTGACCACGGCCAAATGGTCCAGAATCGCTCTTGCGATATCTTCGTCTCGAATTTTCGCCCCAGAAGTGTCAACAATCGAACTGCTATAGTAGATTCTGAGCCTATCGCGAAAATGCTCCATCTCCCACGGGTCATGGTCACTCGTGAGTTGTTGGAGCACAATCTCGTCTATAGTGTGGATCGCGATCGGACCTTCCAATTCGCCAAGTCTGGAGCAGACGGATTCGATGTAGAAAGGAACGCAATCGGTCGACTGCACGAGTTTGTCCAGGATCGTCTGCCGACCTTCTTCCAAAATCTCTACGGCCTCATCGTTTAGCAATCGTACCGCCAGAGTAATTGCATCCGCCACATCGAGTGCTCTGATTTCAATCTGCGGCATGTCGTTTGTTGGCTCACTTGCAAACGTCCCTTGCTTGAGATCGTTGACGACATGGTGCAAACCAACTGACCCTGCAAAGACCATTCGCAAATTCTTATGCTGCTGACGGATCGAGCGCAATGTGTCTAATAGCGTCAGAGCCAGCGTTTTTTGTGCGCCGGCCGTGCCGATCGAGGCGATCTTCTGAAGCATATACGGAAGCTCGTCCATCAGCAGCAGGACGGTTTTATCTGCTTGGTGTTCACACACACCCTCGAGGGTCTTTACTAGCGTTTCCTGCCATCCAATCTTGCTGACACCGGGCAACTTAACGACGCCGGCGATTTCTGCACCGCCGATTGCGTCTCTGAAGCTGTTCCACCAACCTTTCGCCTGCTCGGTTTTCGAAAGCAACGGCTTGACGCGATTGATCAGCAACTCGACAAAGCGCTCTGGAGAATCGATGCCTTCGAGCTCCAAAAATAGAACTTCGAACCCATCCTTCGGTTCCGCAGTCATCTTGGTCATGACGGTTGTCTTACCAACTCTTCTTTCTGCAGTGAACTTGATAGAGCCCTTTTCGAGCTTTTTCCAAATCAACTCAATGAGCCCGTCTCGTCCGATCACATTTTTGGGATCAACTTGTACAGCCATCTAGCACCTCTACTCGCTGTTTAATCGCGAGTCCCCCGAGTCGTACGCCATTAGTTTTGCACGTCGCGAATATCGTACGTAGCATTTGGCGTACGTCTAAAATATCGTACGTTGCACTGCGTCATATGTCAATGCGATGTTTGTGCGACTTTTTTTCAGTCCGTCGTGTTTTCGCCACCCTAGACTACATCTCGTGATTGCCGCTCACGAGGGGCAGGCTCGGCTTAAAGATTGCTTTATGGGTCGGGCTTGTACTTCTTTCAATAAGTCCCTCAACTTATGGATCGGCGAAGCTGCATAAGGCCGAATGACGCGGATCGGCCGGGAGCGCTTTCTATCCGACGACCAAGATTTCTAAAAATTCGTAGTTGCAGGGACCAAAGTTGTCCGCGATGTCGCGATAAATAGTTCTGTAAGGCTGACACGCCTCAGACAACGCTCCCACGCCACACGATTCAAGGAAGTCAACAACATGGCCAAGTACTACGTTCAAAGCGGCACTGTGCGAACCGTCATCTCGGCTGACGATTGCGAAAAAGCGGCTCTGTGGATCGTGCACCGAGCTATGCAACAAGTTGTCCCGGTTTACGACGACGCAGAACTAAGCCCTGAAGAAAAGGGCGATGTTGCCGTCGTGCAAGGCATCATGGTGCTCGGCAACACGGTCAAACTCAGCGAAGTGGGTTTTGATCGCGAAGACGCCACCGCACTGGACACCTTCGACTTAGTCGTCCAGTGGCATCAACTCATGGTCGCACTCTCGCGCCTCGAACAGTTGCTCGACTAATCCCACCACCATTGCGAATGAGCCGTATTCACAACAGCCGCTTTCTCAGGAACCGCGGAGCTGGCGAGGAACTTTGCGTCCTGCCAGTTTTCGCGACCAGACGCCGACTGCAGATCCAGTTTCACGCCACCGCTGACAACGGCTAACGTCGTACCCGAACGCAGCCGATGCCAAGTCGTTAAGCCTTCAACCGATTTTGGCGAAGGTTGCGTACTACTTTCACACAGCTCTTTTCCCAAGCCGCAAAGGTTTGGGAACCAGCCGCGAAGGTTCGCTTCACCATTGACTTCAAGAGCCAACTGCAACGCTAGTCCAGCTTCAAACACTCCGCACAGTCGCGCATACGAGGGCAAAGTCTTTCGCAACTCGGGCATCTTCTTGCTAATCTCCTTCGCAAACTGATCCGCACAGCGATCACGCTGACCAGTCGGCGCACGCTGGGCAGTTTGCGAAACCCACTGCTGTTCACTCAAAACGCACACGGCGTTGTCAGGCAATTGAAACATGTGATCAGCGCCATTAGCCCGAATCGGTTCGTCTGAGAAAGCGAACCACCAACGCACGATACTTTGACTGGGCACCGTGGATAGATCGTCCAAGAAATCAAAGTACGTTTTCACTCGAGGAATGGTCTTCGCCGTACCAAACGCAACTCGTTTCATGTGCTCATCCGCATCGATCAGCGCAACCGCCGTACTGCAGTGCGCGGGTAACCCGAAAACGCTGACGCTGTGATCGCCAATCTTCTCCTGCATCTGTTGCACAAGCAACTTCGGATTGCGAGCCAAGCGATCGATCGCATCCGATTGCTGCAACATCTCTTGAGCGGCCAGGATGCCAGCGTTGCTTGGTTCGATCGAACAACCCATGGGCACAGTCTGTTGAGTAATCAAAGCTGCCACAGTTGCCAGATCGCTCAGCAGGAATCCGTGTTCATTTTCGCCGGATGGTCCAGCCAGCAACACATCTTCCTGATCCGGCAGCACCTTAACGTAAGTAATCCGCGACAATCCAGCGAGCTTCAAGAGGTCCACGGTCGGCTGCAACCCGCTGGCGCGCGACGCAGCCAGACTCGCATCCAACTGCTTCAACGAAATCGTTCGCAACTTGCTCTGCCTCCGCCATGGATGCTTAGCAGGCTCTGCTACCGCCAATCGCAGATCGACTGGCAACTGCCCCGATTCCTTCAACCGCTTCATGTAACCTTTGGGATCGACATAAACACCGGCGGGATAGGGTGAAATCGTATTCGTACCGCCAGCTTGCAACCACGAATCAGGGTCGATCGTTTGCTGAATCAGATTCATCAGCGTATCGAAATCCGCGATCACAGCACCGCCAGGCATCGCTGTGGGTCCGGCTTCATTTCCGCCAGCACCAGGACCTGACCACAATCCTGCATTCGAACTTGAACTGTCCGAAGCCGACGACTGAGCCCAAGCATTGGTCGCAGTCATCGACAGCAACGCGCTCAGTCCCAAGACGCACACGCCCAAAACGAAGACGTTTTGCGCAAACCAACTTTTCGCTCGCATAAGAGCCTCCAAAATATTCCCAAAGTTGTTTTAATCGATCCATCGATTTCAGAATGCAGGCGAGCTTAAGTCTAACGTCCACGCGGTTCGCACGCAAACTGGCGATCAATCCAGAGAAATCCCCCGCTTTTCTGAACTTAAGTAGCGCGCCAGCGAAATTCTGTCGCTGCTGACGAACCGATTGGACGCTTCCGTCTCTAGGTCCAGGTATTTCAAATACGCCTCGATCAACTGATTCGAACGTGATCGATAACCGGTTTGAAGTACGTCCAACATCAACTGTCGGAAGTCCAACGACAACTGGAAATTCATCTCCGCCGATACCACACCATTCGCCGTCACCCCGTTTCCAGACTCGACGGGCAAGGTTCTTCGATCAAAACGAATGACCGGTACCAATTCATTGCAAAGGCACTGTACGAAGCTGACCACGGCCAAGTAGTCCGCCGATTGAAACACGCTGTCAGTGAGTTCGCAAACTTCATGAACGATCGCTTCCGCATAATCGAGATGAAGCTGCGATTGCGAGTTCGTATCGGAAGCCGTTCGGGTTGAGTCTTCCGCAATCGTTACACCCTCCGCTTTCGCCTCTTGGCAATACATTTCACTTACAAGATCCTGGACCAAATGAGTTATCACCGAGCATAGCTTCTCGCGTCCGCCCACCTGAAAAATTGAATGCGGCGTGCCGCGATGCAGTTGCTGCGAGGCTGCAGCCACGGCGACCAAGTGCGCGGCCCATATCTCCTTCGACGACTTCAAACGCTCCGCGAAAACATGCGGATTCAAGGTAGCGTCTGGCGAACCATGGGAATCGCTGAGCAATTGCTCCAAAATCGCCAACGTGCTGGATTTCTTATTGCGCTCGTTGCCCAACCGTCGAGTCCGCATGCCGTTGACGTCGTAATTCACCGCTTCCAGATAACGGCTGCTGACATCCGCATTCATCATGAACTGATCCAGCCACAGGAACGCGAGCTTCGATCGGTCCTTGGGTGGCTTGGATTGCTTCTTATAAAGTGTTTGGCAATTCGACCAGGCTTCCACGAAGGTCGGATAATTGCTCGCGTCCGGTCGAACATGGCCCCGCCAAATCGATT
The DNA here is from genome assembly GCA_041742175.1 of Pirellulaceae bacterium. GTDB lineage: Bacteria > Planctomycetota > Planctomycetia > Pirellulales > Pirellulaceae > Aureliella. The sequence continues at coordinate 4,538 of JBGSJB010000518.1, read as the reverse complement.
CGCCATACACATCATCAGCTCGGTAGTAGAACTCTTCATAGCACGCTTGCAAGTAACCGCGCACCAATCGTCGCTTGATCTCAGCAAACATAGGCTGTCCACCGTTCGCGCACACTTTGAGCGCGACATCTTTCTGTGCTATCTCCTGCTTGCTCCAGCGCTGCAATTGGCTGCATAAGCGATTGCCAATGTGGTAACCCAGATCGCGGTAAGCGGCAACTTGTTCGAGCGTATAAAACTGGTTGGTCGTCGGTTCATCTGGGAACGACGGAAAGCGATGGCGAATCTGCTGGATCTCGATCGGATCGCGTTCCGATATCGCCATCTGTGCATAAAACAGTATGCCTTCGCGAGGCAGCGTCGGGTCCTCGCTGGGCGGATACTTCACGCGCATCGCCAGGTATGGCTGCGGCGCATGTTGGTCGACGTTGCGTTGAAGTCGCGCGAACTCGATCGGCGCATCGTGATCCAAATCGATGAAACGTACGCCCAGTTGCGAACTCGCCCGCTCGCACATGATTGCAAGCGATTCCAAAGTCGTTGAACCCGTGTTTACGCCCGCATCGCTGACGATGATCAACTCACATCTTCGCCGCAGCAACTCTGTAACTCCGAGGAAATCGACAAAACCGCCATCCGAAACAAAAATGTTGGGCCAACACCTCGTTACCTCCTCGTTGCGCTCTTCGCCTTCCGCTTTGAAGTTCAACGGAGGTGCTACGGATGAGTTGCAGAGACTGGATCGAATTAGCGAAACGAGCATCGCCGGGTAACCGCGCCCCGCTACCACGCAATCCACAAACCACCAGGCTATCAGCGGCAGCAAGAGCAAGCCCAGATTCGCAAACGTCGGATACAAAGACCACAGCACCGCAACGGCGATCAATGCTGCGACACCTACGATTTGTATCAGTGCTCGATACTCTGAAACCATCGACGAAGGCTGGCTGGCCGGCCGTCGAAACCATAAACCAAGCCGTGCACCGAAGAAATCCATCAAGATTACAAGTGCTGGGTTATTGGTCATATTCGGTGTCACCGCAGCACCGGATATCGCGACCGCCTCGGTGAGCTTCACATGCTCACCCGCTTCGTATTGATAATCCGCCGTCGGTTCCGAATAGTTGATGTCGCGACCCTTCGCATCGATTCCATCGCGCAGCGTGATTTGCAGGGGAGTGATCGAAACGGCTCGCGCCACGCGCCCGCTACTCGGTTGGGCGCTCGGCTTTAACCAAGCTGCCAAGTAAATAGGGAATGGCAAACCCGACTCCCAAGGCTGCAGGTCGGCAACGCGCGTGCGACCTTGTACGTAACCCTTGCGCCCGCGCAGAAAATAATTCTCGATTGCGGTTTGATAAAAACGAAACAGATGGCTGAGCCGATTCAGCTTGCTAGTCAATATAAGAGCAACGCCGAATAGAATTGTCCAGCAAGTGAACCAACGCCAACGCGCAGCTTGATCGTGCGGCTGCACCACAGGCGTACTCGCAACCTCCATGGGTTTCAAAACCGCTTCGTGCTCACCGCACAACTCCAGCAATTCGCGATTCAAATAAACTCGTTCGATCAGGCCCGGACTGGGAGCGGCGAATTCCGATGCGCTCGCAGCATTTTCAGCTTGAGAACCAACCACTTCGAAAGCCGATTGCCAAGTCGGCCACCCCTCTTCGCTCGAGGACGATCGCGTTGGCTTGAAACTTGGAAGCGTTCCAAGGTCGTGATTGTTCAGCCGGCGCTCCAAATTCGCGCGACGACTTGTGGACAGCGACTCGATGCGCGATTCAATATGTTTCTGCGCGTAGATGCGACTAAACGAACTCTTGGGCAACTCCGATTCAAAGACGAACGGGACAGTAAGAGGAATTCGCGGTTCCGGCTCGGATGCGTTCCACGCTAACTTATTCGATTTCCCTTTCTGCTCGTTCGGTGCAAGCCGCGTCAGCAGCAGTATCGTCAACTCAGCGCTCTCAAGCAGCGCGTTGTGGCCAATCAAGTACCGCCGCTGACGTTCCTGAAAATACTTTGCAGCTGCCAACGTTCGCTGCACGCTAGGCGAATTGCGAACGTCGATATCCGAGTCGTCAAACGACGCATTTGCTGCATACAGTGATTTCGGGACCAGGCACAGCCAAGCAAGTTGCGTTGTGCGGTTTACGACACCGATCGGAAGGTCCCGCGCGCTATCGTCCAGTTCTGCGGGCGTCGGCGGTCGCGAAAATTGATCTTCTGCAAGCGAATGCACCGCTTTCTTATGCGCGGTGCTCAAGCCGGTAAGGTTGCGAGCGGCCCAGGCGTCAAAGTCGAGTTGCTTTAGCACGGTGTCAAGCCAAGCAGGCGTTTCGACTCGAGAATCGCGTTCGAGTTGTGCGAACACACCAACCAAAAATTTCCAGTCGATCACTTCACCACGTGCTAAATAGGCATCGCGAGTGTAGGTGTAGCGACTGATGTTCTCGGATGCCATCACATGCACCATGGCGAATATCAAGAATGCCACGACACCATTTGCGATAACTGACTGCGCGATCTTTTGCCAGCGCGACGATTCCGATTTCTCGGACCGAAAGAGCCGATCGCGGCCAAGAAATACGAGTATTTGAACTAAGGCAGCGATAATCGATATCTGCACTGCAAAGCCGTTGAGCTTCGTCCAGTTGGCGACATCCCGATCTCCAGTGGCTCGAGTTAAGTCGTTGCCCATAAAGACCGCCACGCTGACCATCGCGCTCAGCAGCGTTGCCCAGCATAGCAGTCGAGAAAGTGCACTCAACCAAGGGAAGCGGTTAACATCAACGAACAGATCAGCGATCCAGATCCCAACGGCCAACGTCACGTAAATGGTGGCGACAATCACCGTCGGCAAGAATGCAATGAACAGCTCGTTGCCAAACTTGACGCCGTAGCCTTGTGTGAATGCGGAGCGAAACAACGGATCGTCAAAGCTGCGAAAGTAGATGGCCAGCAAAGTGCCGAACATGCCAACAAAGGATAGATAGAGCACAAAGGCCGGAATCTGACGCAGCAAGTAACCTGCGAAGAATTCGAACGTCCTGCTCAGGTACTGGCCGACGCCGGTCAGTCGGCTTGCTTCCTCGATGCCATTGTTCGGGTCGCGACCAAACGACCACTCCGCCGCGTTCTCATGAAAATTCGACTCAGCTGCTATCGGCGAACGCGCGCCAGCTGTAGAAGCGTTCGGCTCTGAAGCTTTCGCTTCGGCGGACTCGTTTGCGTCGGCGGACTTCGGACGCGAATAAGTCATCAAGTGACCAGCGATGTAGCCGCCGCCCGAAACGCTGCACAGGTAATCGACGTACCTCAGCAACCCGCGATGCGAGAGAGCTTGCAGAAATCCATCGCTAAAAATCGCTGAACGCAACCCACCACCACTGAGCGCTAATCCGACTAGATCCTTCGGTCGCGCAGTCGCACTTCCAGCACCATTGATTCCAGTGCCATTGCCCTGCATTTCGCCAGTGATGTGGCCATTGCTGCTGCCATTCGAACTGCACTTTTCAGAACGCTCTTGGCCCACAAAAGCTACCAAACGGCGTTTCGCAACCAGACTCCATTCGTCTCGGAATTCAACGGATTCGAGATCTTCCGTTTGCTTATTTTCCATTGCGATAGCTCCTCGTTCAATCGACGAAGTGACCGACGACGGACGATTTGTTCTGTGTACCCGCGTTCAGCAAACGAAATGCAATCACAACATTCCAGGCGAAAATTTGCCAAACTGCAAGCAAGGCGCTAGTTTGTCATGAGCACGATAGGAAATCAAGTAATTTCCTCAAACAATAGTCGCCATCGCAACTACTCAGCGACCGAAAGTAACGACTCTAGCGGCTGGGCGATTAACAATGATGGGGCAGATTGTGTCAAACGGCCGACCCAACCAGCGGCAGCGCGATTTAGAAAGAATGGGTAAAGTCACGCTATAAAAGCAACTTCATCGCCGGCAACTTACTCTTCGATGGATCCGCCAGCATCGATCAACTTCTGCATATCCGCTTGAAGCGCTTGCCACTGATTGGCATCCGTCCAAGTGTAGTAGCCGAAGGGTTTGCCTTTTGCATCCATCAGTGCGAACTTCTCAGGATGGCCGTAACGCTCAATTCCCAATCCAAAGTACTCCGCACCGACTCGCCTGATGTAAGGCAAATCGCCCGTGAAAAACAACCACTGATCTTTGTCCGCGTTGTACTTCTCCGCATAAGCAGCCAACACCGCAGGTCGATCCACTTCGGGGTCGCACGAAATACTCACCAAGCGAATCGGTTGGCCTTTGAATTTTTCTTGCAGTTGCGCGACCTTTCTATTTTGCATCGGACAGACCGATGGACAGTTCGTGAAGAAGAAACCCGCCACGTACGGTTGTCCTTTCAGTTCTTCGCTACCCATCCGCTTGCCTGAGCGTTCGGTCAAAGTGAACTTGGTCAGCCATTCTTCATCCGTTCCGTCAGCGATACTGGGTTCGGAAGGCTTTTCGGATTTCGGTGGCAGCGTTCGTTCAGGAGGTCGCAGATCACTGAGTT
>JBGSJB010000517.1:0-3475 GCA_041742175.1 Pirellulaceae bacterium | reverse complement strand
GTCGACACGAAACGTCATCAGGTACCAAACTGCACGAAAGTACTTGCCAACTGCTTTGAACATAAAAACTTCCTTTACTCTCGGATGGATGTATCGTTAGCCGATGTCGAATTCTCAATTTCTCGCATGCGTTCTTCGGTGCGCTGAGCGACTCGCATAGTCGCCTCCAACTCTGAGCGCATCGACGCCAAATCAACCTTTTTATCTGCGCGAACCATATCTTTAAACTGCAATACCGTAGTATGTAAACGATCTACTGTTTCACCAATTTCGTTGATCACAATCTCACGCTTGGCAATCACTTTGCGACGAGCATCACCATTTACGCTCCGCGACAACTCCCACAGCTTGTAGGAATGCCGAAGCTGTTCGATGGTGGCTTCGAAGATCGCATCCACCTGCTCACGCACTCGAGCACTGCGCATCTGCACACCCGGCTGGCTGGCTGTCTCCTGGAAGTCATTGCGCACTGATCTTAGCAGAGTGAGATAGTCTTGTGTACGTTCGTCACCATCACTGATCAACAGCTGCATGAACTGGTCCAGCTTCTCTTTCTCCGACTACAGCGCCTGCTCTTGCTCGAAGCGCATTGCATCCTCGGTGATCGACTCAATCTGGAAAATGATCCGCGTCATCATCCAGCCAAGACCACCGAGCACACCCAAACCAGCGGCTAACGTCAAGCCTCCGTTCCCATCCAGCGCCCAAGATAACATTCCAGCACTAATGCCACCTACGATCGGCAACAGAACGCTGGGCGCGAAGAAGAGTTCAGAAATAACTTTACGCTTAACCGGATCCACGTTTAGTTTCGTCGGCTGGATACCACATCTTGGAATTCTGGAATCTTGAAAAAGCCACCCGCAGGCGTCCAACATGCATTCGCTCAGCGGCAACCCCAATTTAGTAGGGCACCTGGCCAAGCCGAAATGTGACGGATGTCTCACCCGTTATCTCGCCCGCCGCAGCTCGCATGCGCGCCCCCGGGACACCTCTGGTTTGCAGGTATTGTAAAGTAGCCGAAGCACGCTGTTTAGCCAACTCGCGATTCGCGTTCAAGTCCCCTTTAGAACTAGCATCTCCAGCTATCGTCAAGTAATACAGCGGAAAACTCTTCAACATCTCCACCAAGTCATCCAAGATCGCTTCGCTGCGTCCCGTCAACGTCGATGTCCCGCGAGCAAAGACCAGCGGAGGCACTTGCAACTTCGCTACATGCGACAGACTATTCCACTGCGACTCACTCAATGCAGCCAACGGCTTGTCTCCTTGCACAACTTCCGGTGAACTCCCCGCATGAAAACCCGACGCCTGCAGATCCCGCAGCGCCTTCGGACTGAACAATCGACTCGAATCGCCTTGCGTCGGATCACTCTCCAAGCCCTTCGTGTCTACCAACACTCGCCTGATTCTGTCGATCATGTCCTCCACATGCGTGGCCGTTCCTCCCAACCCAAAATGCGCGAAGTTGTCTTGAGTATGCTTCCACACAATTCCACTCACCAATCGATCCACCTGCGGCTTCTCAAGTATGGTTCCAGCCTCGCGCGCATCGTTTTGTATCAGTTCCTTGAGCTTCGCGCGCGCCTCGCCCCCTTCGTCATTGTTCAATGAGTACAGCGTTCGAAAGTAACTTTCGAGTACACTTCGCACCGTTGGCTCGTTCTTGATCAGAAAATCACGGCTCACCACCAACGCATCAACGATGTAACCAGTCTGCTCTTTACTATCGAAGACCACCTTCATCTGGTCGTTCTTCAGCAGATCGCTGACCACAGGTTCCCACGTCACAAAGACTTCATTGCCACCTGGAGTCGCCTTGCGGTAGCGAGCAACTAAATCCTTTTCAGTTGGCACTCCCACAATCGCCTGCGGAGTCACGTTGCTGAAAAATCGCGAGTTGATCAACACACGCGTCAAGGTGTCGCTCGGCGATCCATCGACCAACACAAATCGAGTCTCCACAGTGTTCAGAGACTCGACCGACGGATAGCGATCCTTATAAGCCACCACAGCATCTGCGCCGCGCGATTCATCAATCACCGCAATAATAGTCGCAGGCATCGACTTCGCTTTCGCACTCGCTTTGAGTAACGCATCAATCGGAAACGCAGCCAACTGCAATTCGCCCGACGCCAAACTCGCAAGGCGCTTTTCATAGTCGCCGCCATCATCGACCGGCTCCGCCTTAATGCCCAATCCACGAAGCTGCTGGTTGAACTCCGAGGATCGCAGAATGGCATAACCTGAAAAACCATCCAAGCCGATCTTGATGTGCTGGTTGTAGTTCGACTCACCCGAAGTCGCATCAATGACCTCTTGCTGCTTTTGCTCCTCCTGCTTGGCCACAGTTGGAACATACCACAGCCGATACAGCATGACCCCGATAGACAGGATCACCAGCCACACCATGCAAGCCAAAAATATCTTTGCTTTACTCACTGAACTAGCTCAAAAAGAAAATTTAAATCGCGGTCTCATTGAAAAACGAAAGTAATCAGCGTTTGTTCTGACGAACCACCGCTCGCATTATGATCACTCCCAAAGCGAACAACCCTAGCAACGAACCGCAGCAGCAGATGAAACCGCCAACTACACTTCCACCCGTTACCGCCGGCTGCGCTGACGGCACCTGAAAACGCTGACCACCTTGCTCCACATTCAGCGAAACTTCTTGAATAGGTTCATTGTTAACGACTGACAAACTTTTTAACACCTCTTCTGCCACGCCATCTTCAAGTCCTTGAAGCAACTCGAAATCGTCCAGCGTGCTTTGCGTATCCCCTTGCGTCTCAGCAAACACATTCGAAATCGCCGCCGTCAGCGACTCAGCGTCATCAGCGCTTCTATAAGAATGCGCTAGACTAGCCAACGAATGCTCGCTCGTCATGCTTACACCAATGACATCCAGCGTGATGCCGCGCGACAGGATGTCCGGCAAATAACCGCTCAACACCGCAGGGTCTGAAGCTTCTCCATCAGTCACAATCAACAACCGAAACGTGCCATAACGATCCGCTGCCCGTAACTTCAACAGCTCGTCCGTCGCCGTTTTTGAAAACTGCCCAAGCATCGTTCCGCCATTTGCCCGGATACTCGCAATCCGCTCTTTCCACTGCGCATCGCCGATCGGCCCCATCGGTACAATCCACGAGTCACCGTTCAAACGAGTGTTCAGCGCTAAAACTCCAACGCGAGTATCCGGCGGCAATTGAGACAGCACTGAACTCAGCGCTTGCTTCGCCGCATCGATCCGCAACATGCCGCTCGGCATCTTCTGCTTCATCGATCCCGAATCGTCCAGCACGACAACTACGTTCACATTGTTGTCCGCTCCGTACAAATCGGTCACCCGAATGCACAACGTCGCGACCGCAATCATCAGCACCCATTGCCAACTTCGAACCATCATCTTCGATCCGATCGCTGAAACTTACATGGAAAACGCAGCAGCCCAGTTGCTACAGCGAACACA
>JBGSJB010000516.1:0-2719 GCA_041742175.1 Pirellulaceae bacterium | reverse complement strand
CCTAATTTGCGACCTTCAAAGCACTGGTGTATATACGTATTCACTGCTTGGAGCGTCAGGGCTCCCCAATTCGAAGTTGCGAGCGATAACGGGTGCTGGCTGGATAACCACTGATTTTTTCGACATCGGTCCAGTCAGCGTCACCTTCAGTATTCGCACACCAACCCACTTTACGATGGTGTAGTTGGCATTGTTTCCATTGCCGGTAACGGAAGAAAAAACGGGGAGAATTCGCGGCTCTCCAATGATGCTGGCCAGTTCATCTTTCACGCCAGCGCTAATTCCCGTATCACCGTTGAGGGTAAGGGGCGTCTCCCAGCCCAGAGTCAAGTCCTTGCCGAGCGACTGAATATCTTGCCGTGATATCCCATACAATATTTGTCTCGCTATATCGGAAGTGCTGTTGTTTGCCCCGCCAATATCAATCGTGCCACGGTTGCCCGGCGACCCAGTGCCCTGGGGGTAAAGATTCACCTCCCGCACTCCGTCGGCGCCGGACACGACTAGCCCCGTAGCTGGATCAAATCTGTACTGATCGACAGCGGAGTTGGAACCGATCGTGTTCCAGGTTTGAAGGTCTAGAGCAAATGGCAAGATATTTAGGGTATCCACACCGTTTCCCGGAGTTTTAAAGCCGCGCAAACTGCATGCCATGACTGCGGTCGCCGTGGCATCTAGTGATCTCCCACTGTCACCAAAAATCCTTCCGAAGAAATAAGGGATCTCACCGTTGAGTTGGGGATTCTTCTTGACTGATACTCGCACCGCGCGAAACGGCAAACTTGAGTCCGAACTCAAGGAACTCGAAGTAACCGATGACAGAAATCCTATTTCAACACTGGGCGCATTAATCTCGTTTGAAAGCTGAGGTGTCGTGTTTGCAATTCGATTAAGTGCCGCATAGTTTGCAGCTTCAGCGCCGATACTGGTATGAATCTGCTCGGGCGTAGATTGATTCGCCAGCCCCTCATAGAGCTCCCAGCAGCCCGCGATCGCGGCTGAATCGGCGCTACGACGAATCTCTGCACGGCTTGATGCTAGGTAACCGGTGTCAACAGTGAACGCAAGAAATGCGAACATAGCGAACAGCATTACAGTTGCGAGCACCAATGCCGCACCTCGGCGATGTTTCAGCTGTCGACTGCAATATTTTGAACTCGTTCTTAAGCACATGTCGTTCCCCAGTTCTGCAATTGCACGGATCACTCTAACGAACAGAATCAAAAAACCTGTCTAGAGCGGGCTTTGGTTGACTGAGATTTCGATCACTTGACCCAGGTTGTTTACGACACGCACGCGAAGCAATGTTAATGAAGCGACTCTGTTTGCTGCGTAAACCGCCCCCGAGTTGTGGAGAGAATCCGTATACCGGTAGAAGTCCAAGCTGCCTTCACCCACAGCAGAACTGATGAGATTAGCATCACCACCGAAATAACCCCAAGTTTGACTAAGTCCAGCGTAGATCCCAAACTTGATTTGGTTACCTTGCAGATATGCTACTTGCGTCCACTTCACAGTTTCGGCGGCATGATTCAACTTCACGCCAGCAAGAAGACGCTTATCGGCGACAGTATTTCCGTTTTGCTCAATCCGACTTTGAAATCCGCCTGATGAGTAGCTCGGCGAGGAACCGTGGTTTATGTCGAGAAAAAGCACGGTGCCGGAATCTTGGCCAAAAGGCAGCATCGCGGTGATGATCTGAGGCGAGTCGAGTTTTTCATCGGGTTCGACTACATTTAGTGCCCAGTCTTCTTCAATACGCACAATGCTTTGCGCGTTCGCCGGAACGCAGATCGCCAGCAGGATAAAGGGAATCGCATTTCCTCTGAAATTCCGGTAAGGAATCATGGCCATTCTCCCCGGCGATACTTACGAAGAAACGCATTTTTAGGACGCAAAGGCTAGTTACTAAGACATCTTCAAACAGCAGTCGAATTCACTGCCATCTGAAATCTACGTCATAAATCGAGCAGCGGCTGAGATGATCAAGAACAAGGGACAGAATTTCCTGGCGCGAAATTTCATGCAATTCACCTTGCCATTTTAAAATTGACCTATGACCTACCTCGTGCTGGCCCACACCGTTTACAATCGTGGCGATCATGCGCGACGCATGTCTGCGTTGCTTGAAAACACTAAGTGAGCTGGTGCGGCCTAGTCGTTACCGAAACGACTCCATGAGCGAAGCTTAGCTGGTACCGGCAAGGTGGCTGATGAAAAACGACAGTAAAATGTACGATGCGATCATCGTCGGTGGTGGTCATAACGGATTGGTCGCGGCCAGCTATCTGGCTAAGGCTCGAAAAACGATCCTCTTGCTGGAATCGCACAGTGAGCTCGGTGGAGCTACGACCAGCGTGAGTCCGTTCCCGGATTATGATGCGCGACTCTCGCGATACTCGTACCTGGTATCGCTGCTGCCCGATAAGATCGTTGCTGACCTGGGGCTCCAGTTCCGAACACTTCCTCGCGCCGTCTCTTCCTATACGCCCTATCATCGAGCCGGGCGAGATGATGGCCTATTGATCTCAGCCGCGTGGGATGAACAGACCGCAAGTAGTTTTCGACGCTTGACCGGTTCAGATCACGAAGGTCAAGCATGGCGTGAGTTCTACGGCGAAATCGCTATGCTCGCGCAGCGGCTTGCACCCACGATGCTGAAACCTCTTCAAACCGCTGCAAGACTAAAGTCCGAAATGGGCTTACCCAACGCTTGGCG
>JBGSJB010000515.1:0-1977 GCA_041742175.1 Pirellulaceae bacterium | reverse complement strand
ACAAAAATCCCTACTTACTCTTTAAGGAAATAGAAAATATAAATAAGGATTATTTCAGAAACCCAACGAAACAACAAACCCTCCATCAAAGTGAGTGCCATTGGGCGCTAGCCGATCTCCTTTATCTTGAGCCTGAACCGCTAGCCAATCTCTCTAATCTCGAGCCTGAGGCGCTAGCCGATCTTCTAACCTTCTTCCGAATGCGCTAGCCGATCTCTTTTATCTTGAGCCCGAACCGCTAGCCGATCTCTCTAATTTTGAGCCTGAGGCGCTAGCCGATCTCTTTTATCTTGAGCCTGAATCGCTAGCCGATACAATTCGCTGAAGACTGCATTTTTCTGCAATCACTAATCTATCAGCACATTTCTCGGCTAGCGCCTCGGGCTCATTCTAATTCATAATGCAGAATGAATTATTCTACGGAAGCGGCCTTCACACGCGCCAACTGCATAGTCGCTCGATGGCGGCGGCGGAACCGTCGCGGAGCCAGCCGTCTAGTTGAGCTTGTTCCTTCAGTTGTTGGCCGCGAAGCGTTGGGACTGCGATGAATTGGCAGTCCACTTCGGGGAGCGCGGTCATGTCGCCCCAGAGTTTTTCAAACTGCGAAACTGGAAAGGTATCTTCTTGGCCGTTACCCCAACGTTTCTTGACGTCTTTCAATGTCACATAAGTTGGCATGCGGCGGCCCAACCGACGAATCGCTTCGTCGACAACAGCTTGTTGGTCGAGCATTCCGCGCGATAGTCCAAACACTTCCAACAGTCGGTCGATGTCGATCCAAGTTGTCATGGAATTGTAGTACGACAGCTTGAATTCATCCTCTTCGTTTGGCATCGCCAAGCCCTCAACCAGCCGGGCGCGACCGTCGACTCGTGCCAAGCCGCCGCCGCGGTCTTCGATGCGTCGCGTGATCACTTCGAATGACAAGCACGCGCCGCTGGTCATGTGCAAAGCGAGCACGTGTGGATCGATCGCAGCGCCCAGTGTGTCGACATTGTGCAACAACAAGTAACGCAGGCCTGGTTGATCGCGAAGCAATTTTTGCAGCACACCGTTGCGCATCAGATTCGGCACCTCGTACCAATGTCCGACGGGATGCAAGCACTGCATAGGCAAATTGTCGACGTAATCATTCGCTTCGCCAGCGGACTTAGCCCAACCGAGCAAGGCGGCGCGAACACTTTGACGCATCTTTTCTTGCTGTTCGTCGAGCAACTGTTGCGGCATCTCTTCCCAAGCAAAATGCAGATCGCGCACCGTAGGAATCATTCGCAGTCCGACGCTCTGCCCGCGCGAAACGATGATCGATCCCGGATAAGCGATCGACTTCACCGAGTCGCGAATCGGTCGATCGGTCATATAACCGGTGGTCACAACGTGCGTCGGGTACGTTCCATATTGCTCGCCGATGCGACGGCTCTTAGCGAGATGCACGTCGAGAAATGTTCGATGCCGACCCGCCATCTTGCAGAACGGATGCAACGCTTTTACAACTCCAGCACCTTGCGTCCAGCGACTGCCAACACCAGCGGCCAACGTTAACACCGCGACCTGTCCTCGCGCGAGCGCATCCTCGGCTGTCTTCAGCAAGCTTTTCGGTGGCGTTGTGCGCGCGTCAACGATGTCATCGGGATAAACATCTTCGATCTTCGCGGTCGCAGGCAATCGGTTCTGAGACAGTCCCAATCGACCGCCGAGCAAGTCTTCGCGAATCTGTTGGTGAGCGATTCGATCGAAGCCGTTCTCAGCAAGCAACGAATCGACAGATTGGTCCGCTGAGTTTTTCTTACGAGCTGCACCGGGAAGAATGCGATCGAGTAGTCGTTCGGCCAACTCGGTGTCGGCTTGTTCATTGTCGCGACACAGTTGACCGACTCGCTCCAGTTCACTGCGCCGCGCGGGACTTAGCGACTGAATATCTTGGCGCAGCAACGCGGGCACGATCAGTTCGTAGTAGCCGCGCGGCATCGACAGATC
>JBGSJB010000514.1:0-3241 GCA_041742175.1 Pirellulaceae bacterium | reverse complement strand
GCGATTTACTCCGCCGTCAACTTCCAAAAGCAAGTTTGGAGCGAGCTCTCTCGCAGTTCGCAACTTTTCCAACGCGATCGGATTAAAGGCTTGGCCTCCAAACCCCGCATCTACACTCATGATTAGCAACAAGTCGCATGCCGACAAGATGGGCTCGACCAATTGGAGGGGAGTCTGCGGGTTTAGCGCGAGCCCAGCCAAAACGCCGGCCGACCGAATCGATACTAGTACTTCGTGCACGTCGCTGTCAATTTCAGCATGGACCGTCAAGCAATCCGCACCGGCATCAACGAATTGCGAAATGTACTTTGAGGGCTCAGAAATCATCAAGTGAACATCGACTGGCAAGTTCGTCAGCTTTCGAACAGCCGCCACAAGGGGCATTCCGTAAGAAAGATTAGGGACGAAGTGCCCGTCCATCACGTCCAAATGCAACGCCTTCACGCCCGCTTCTTCCAACCGCTCAATTTCGCGCTGCAAGTTACCGAAATCGCAAAGCAAAAAGCTCGGCAAAATCACAGCGGATTCGCTGTGGAGGGTACGCATCGATTCGGTTGACGGTCGCGGATTCATGCTGATTAGCTTTATCGAGGCGGCTGGAAACGCAAGAGGCTGCAATCACCAAAACGAGAACTTCTGCGGAGCTCTGACTTACTTTAAGGATTCGCCGAGTTTTTGCTGCAGTGAATTTCGCATGTTCCCCGAAATAACCAATTTGACTCACATTATGCGACGAGTAGGTAATTTGCGTTAAATGGGTCGCCTTTGCCTGCGGTCTGTAAAAACGGTTTTTCGAGTTGTTTTCTTTTGCGATGAACTTTTGTTGTATGTAACAACTTCTGTTATTGCATGCAAAACAACCAATTTCAGTTAGTTTCGAACCTTTGGTAACTTGAAAACGCTGTTTGCTCTAACTGAATTCTGCGTGTTAACGCGAAAGTTGATCCGCTAAATTTCGGCGAGCGTCCAAGTTGTAATCCGATATCGAACTGTGGAGAACGGATGTTTTCCAGTGGCTTGGCTTCGATTCAACTCGTGGTCATTGAACGGCTCGGTCGATATGTTGAGCGCCCACGTTGCAATGCATGTGCGTCCTCAATTTTTGGAGAAGAAAAGTGGGCCCTCAATTGTTGTGCATCCGCATCGCACATCGAAATGGCTTACCATGATCCGCTGCGGTTCACACGATCTGTGGCTACGCCTCTACTCGCAACAACTTATCAAGCCAAGCATGAAAGCTCGCCAACAATATGAAATGGACGCAAGGCACTGTTGAACGTAAAGTCGTTTGGGCTCCAGGGTTGTTTACACTGAAAGTGAAATGCCCTGGGGTACAACCTTTTGAACCAGGTCAGTTCCTGCAGCTTGGTTTGCAGATCGACGATCACCATGTGCATCGACCGTACAGCGTTGCCTCGCCTTCGAGCGCATCGCTTGAGTTCTTCATCGTGCTGGTTGACGAGGGCAAGCTAACACCGCTGCTTTGGAAGTTGCAACCTGGTGACAAACTGGATGTCAGCGAGAAAGCGGCTGGAAGTTTCACGCTTAGTCACTGTCCTGATGCTAGCGTACTCTGGTTGATGGCTACCGGCACAGGCATCGCACCTTATATTGCGATGTTGCGGACGGCGGCTCCATGGCAGCGCTACAAGCGTGTCGTATTCGTTCATGGTGTTCGCAAAGCATGTGATCTCGCCTACCAGAACGAACTCTCCGAGTATGCAGCTCGCTATGGGAATCGTTTTCGCTACGCACCCGTGGTCTCGCGCGAAGACAAACCGGGTGCACTGCAAGGGCGCATTACAAGCTGTGTCGCTAACGGATCACTGGAGAATGTCGTTGACCAACCGCTGACCTCCGATAGCTGCGTGATGATGTGTGGAAACCCAGATATGCTTGATGAAACCGAGAAATTGTTGATCGGACGCGGCTTGAAGAAGCACCGCACGAAAGACCCAGGTCAGATTGTGATCGAGCGGTACTGGTAACTTGCATTGGCAACCGCGTTGTGCGGGGAACTTACCGGATCCGTTGTAGTTAATCGTTGGAGCAACGAAGTCGATGATTCAGGAACCGCCAGAAAGTGCTTACGACCTTCATTTCAATGTGCTTGGAATTCCAACACGTGTGACATGGGGATTTTGGGTTGCCGCAATCGTTCTCGGTTGGAGTTACTGCAACGGTTGGGACTACAGTTTTTCGAATAGTGGCATCGACAGTCCGGGCGCACCGATCTTGCTCGTGATTTGGTCCGCAGCGATCTTTGTTTCGATCTTGGTTCACGAGTTGGGGCATGCGTTGGTGATGAAGCGGTTTGGTATGACACCGAGAATGGTCTTGTACCACTTCGGCGGTTTGGCTGTCGCAAACAACTTCGGTTCTTGGAATGGAGCGCGACGAGGTGCCCTTAATGCTCGCGATTCAATTCTGATCTCAGCGGCAGGACCGGCTGCGCAAATCGTATTGGCGCTGCTGGTGTATGCGATCGGACGATTCTTGCAGATGCGAATGGAGCTCGATTGGTTAATTGAAGACTACTTTACCATTGCACCGCCTGATGCACCGCAACCAAGTTCGGCTGCGGCCTTCGTAATGTTCAACGCGATCGTGACGCCAAGCGTGCTGTGGGCACTGCTCAATCTACTGCCCATCATTCCGCTCGATGGCGGGAACATCATGCTTCACACGCTCGTGCTTAGCCGCAATCGCGACTCACAGCGGAACGCGCATCTGGTATCGATCTTTGTCTCTGTGCTAGTCGCGATATACTGCTTCCAAACCGGCGATCAGATGTTAGCCCTGATGTGTTTGGTGTTCGCCGCTTCAAACTGGCAACAGTTGCAGTACTTATCCGGCCGCTTTTGACAGCGAAAAACCCGCGCGATGTACTTTAAGAGAGCCTGTTTTCGCAATCGAAAACTCTTTTGTGGAAAAAATGTCAAATTTGTGTGTAAAATCTGTAGAAAGATATTGCAACGTTCGAATTGATTTGTACAAATATAAATCAAGGACGTAGTGAATCGGTTCTTTCGCATTCCACTGGGTGGTGGCCACCACTTTGGGTAAACGTGCAGGAGAACAGATTTCTCGATTTCGAAGATGGGATCTGACGACAACATGTGGCTGTTGTCGTTGAAACGAACTATCCCATCTTCACGTAACCGTTTGTCGGAGGGAAGAAACGTGGCAAAGAAGAAAGCTGCTACCAAGAAGGCTGCTGCACCAAAGAAGGCCGCTGGCA
>JBGSJB010000513.1:0-2362 GCA_041742175.1 Pirellulaceae bacterium | reverse complement strand
CTCGGTGACATCAGAAATCTCGCGATTAAGTCAGCAACTCGGCGCTGGTGATCGCAATCGAGTTGACGAATACATGCAGACGATTCGCGAAGTCGAACGACGCATCCAGCAAGCTGAATCGAGTGTTGCCGATAATCCGCTGCCCGATCTCGATCGACCGATCGGAGTTCCAGCCACTTATGCGGAACATGCCAAGTTGATGTTCGATCTCCAAGTATTAGCGTTGCAGGGCGACATCACTCGCGTCATCACTTTTCAACTCGCCCGCGAAACAAGCAATCGAACTTATCCGGAAATTGGCGTTCCCGATCCGCATCATCCGCTGACCCATCATGGCAACGATCCCGCGAAAGTAGCCAAAGTGGCGCTCATCAATCGCTTTCATGTTTCGCTGTTCGCTGACTTTCTGATGAAACTCAAAGCGACACCGGAAGCTGACGGAACGCTGCTGGATCACGCGTTGTATTTATACGGCAGCGGAATGGGCAACCCGAATTTGCATGATCATAAGAACTTGCCGATTCTGGTTGCAGGCGGAGCGGCAGGAAACATGCGCGGCGGACGCCACATTCGACTTACCGAGCCAACGCCGCTGGCGAACTTGCATTTGACTTTGCTCGACAAGGTCGGTGTGCAGTTGGATAAGTTTGCGGACAGCCACGGTCCGATACCAGGTTTGTTCGAGCCTTTGTCGATTTAAGCGGGTTCGGTTTGGATAGTGGTCACTATTGCTTGCCAAAGTCTTTCGTGGGTGATGAAGATGAGATCTGCTTTATTGGTCTTCGCGATCCATTTCCTGTGTGTGGTTGGCTTCGCACAGGTTAGCTTTGCACAGCAGTTAGCTTCATCGCCGTTAGCCGACTTAGCAGAGCAACAGCGATTCGACATGCTGCTGCAATTACTGGCCAAGCAAGCGGATGTAAGCGCGACGCAAGTGGATGGCATGACAGCACTTCATTGGGCCGTTTATCACGATGACGCGACATGCGTCGAAGCTCTGCTGTCTGCTGGAGCGGATGCAAATGCGAAGAACCGCTATGCCGTCACGCCTTTGTCTTTGGCTTGTACCAATGGGAATTCGAAAGTTGTCGCAGCGCTGTTGAAACGAGGCGCTGACGCCAATGCAGCTCTGGTTGGTGGCGAAACGGCTTTGATGACCGCGTCGCGAACGGGTGACTTAAAGTGCGTTCAATTGCTGTTGAAACATGGCGCAGACGTGAATGCTCGCGAACGCAAAGGACAGTCAGCAATCATGTGGGCCGCTTCGGAAGGACACGCCTCAGTGGTGGCGGAGCTGATTGCAAGCGGTGCTGATGTGAACGATCAACTGCCTTCAGGCTTCAATCCTCTGTTCTTCGCAGTTCGAGGTGGACGAGCAGCAGTGGTTGAAGAGTTGCTGAAGCATGAGGTGGATGTCAATCAAGTCCTTAAGTCGCCAAGCGGTAGCAAGGCGCCTCGCAAAGGAACGAGTCCGCTGATGATGGCGGTTGAGAACGGCCATTTCGAGTTGGCGATTCGTTTGGTAGATGCGGGTGCAAACGCCAATGACGAACGCTCGGGATTCACGGCGCTGCACGCAATCAGTTGGGTTCGTAAACCAAATCGAGGTGATGGCGAAGACGGCGATCCTGCTCCAATCGGTTCGGGGTCGATGGATAGTCTGCAATTTGTGCGTGAACTGGTGGCTCGTGGTGCTCAGGTGAATCTGCGGCTTGAGCGAGGTTCGTCCGGACGTGGAAAACTCAGTCGGCAAGGTGCAACGCCACTGCTGATGGCGGCCATCACCGCGGACTTGCCATTGATGACAACGCTAGTGGAGCTCGGTGGCGACCCGACGATTCCCAACGAAGAAAACGCGACTGTGCTGATGGCAACTGCGGGAGTTGGATCGCATGCACCCGGCGAAGAAGCCGGCACGGAATCCGAAGTGCTTGAGTGTTTGGATTACTTGTTGAAATTGGGTGCGAACATTAACGCGACCGATGATCACGGCGAGACGGCGATGCACGGCGCGGCGTACAAGAGTCTGCCCAACGTGGTTACATTCTTGGCGGAGCGTGGTGCGAAGGTGGATGTATGGAATCGATGCAACGAGTACGGATGGACGCCGCTTTCCATTGCCTCAGGAACTCGAGTCGGCAATTTCAAACCCGCGCCGGAGACTATGGCTGCGATCAAAAGCGTTTTGTTAAAGGCTGGAATGGAACCAACTCCACCCTGTGCGGCTGGAATCGACATTTACCAAGCGAAGACCGTATCGACCAAACCAAGTGCAGATGAAAAGACTTCGGATGCAAAGTCGACTTCGAACCTTGCTATGGAACTGAAGAGCGTCGTTCAGAAGCAAGCCGAAAGTTGGAAT
>JBGSJB010000512.1:0-5310 GCA_041742175.1 Pirellulaceae bacterium | reverse complement strand
TCCACTCGGAAAAATCAATGCGTCTTGGGTGTGGTTCAGCTGCGCGAGACGCTGTTCGAGCTTCGCTTGTGCGGGACCATAACCGGTGACTGCAGGGCTGGCACCACTGCCTAAACCATCAGCGCAAGCGGCTGCCGAGGCAGCGATGATTTCGGGATGTTGTCGCAGTCCGAGGTAATCGTTGCCGCCAAAATTCGCTAGCTCGAGAGCGTTACGGCGTACCAATGATTCGGATAGGTGCTGAGTAATGACTCGATATCGGCGAAGATTTCGCTGGTCAAGTTTAGCTAATTCGTCGTCCAGATAGTCTGACCAACTTGCGTCGCTTCGCATCGCATCCACGTTCGTGTTCTGTCAACATTTGGTTAAGGGCAGCACTGTCGACTGGTTGTGCCACTGGCGATGCCAGTGCGATCGAAGGAGGTTATTCTCGAGGGAAAGTGGTTGACCCAACACGATAGGCTCGTTCTAAAAGTCGCCGAAGTGTTGCGGTTGGAATCTGCAGAGACTATGGGTATTGATACGTCTAACTTCGGCTAATGTAGGCCGAGCCCAACGCAATGGACCGATTACTTTTAGGTTAGCATCGCCTCCTTCGTTCGCACTGGCAAGCCAGTGGCACCCGAAATCGACAGTACCATCCAAGTGATCAACCCTAAATCTAAGCTGCGCTAATCCGCTAGTTGGATTTCTCAATGAACTCCGGATGGGTTGTCTTCCAGTTAGCGATAGCCAGCTTATGCTGATCTTGTGCATCGGAAGGAAAGGCCACATCCATCAAGCTGATTCCCCGTGCGTCAAGTGCTTCGTATTTAGGAAACACCTTAGTAACATCTTCCGAGGAAAGGATCATGCACACAGCAAGAGCCATGTCGTTTAGGCGAACGATGTGGGTACGTTCGTCTTCAACCGGAATGTTCTTGAGTCCGGGCGGTGGAATATCTTCGACTCGAATACCGTCTCGAAGGGCTCCGAGTTCACTGCGATTGGCGAACTGATAAACAATGGTTTCTTCGTCCAAGAGTTTGGCGACATTGGTGATATCGGCTTCGTTGCCAAAACGGGCTATGCATTGCAGCGCGCTCACGCGTGTTTCAAAATTACTGGATCCATCTAAGTGGCGACGTGCGACGATCACACCTTCTGGAATGCTCTGTTGCATCGCGATTGCGAGTATTTCATCGGACAACGATGATTGCGTTTTGAAGATCCACTTGCCAGTTAAAGCGCGCATGCAGCGACCGTAGCCCGCTTTGTTGAAGTACTCCATATGTGACCCGTATCGTAACGCTTGGATAATCGTTTCGTTGATTTCTATCGAAACGTTGTCGTTGAACATTGAGCAGGCGAAGAGCAGTGCAACGGTATCGCCAACTTCGGGCGGTTGACCTCGAAAACTTTGCGATCGCAATCTTTCGGCTTCAAGAATCGTGCGAGCTTCGAGTTGCTGCAGCGCACTGGCAGATGAAGCGGTTCCCTTTGCATGCCAAGCCAGCTCGACATGCTGTGCGAGGTCACGTTGATTGCGTAACATCAGCACGAATAGAAGTTTGCTGGTTCGCGCGTCGCCGGCGATGCTTCGAAACTCGCTCCAGCCAGGCAGTCCAAAGCTCTCCTGGCTATTGCTTTCCAGGATGAACCGCTTGGTCACTTGTTGAAATACTTCTTTGTCGATTTCAACGCGAACTCGGTTGGCTCGCTCGCGAACTTCTACGGACGAGTGGTGCTGTGCGTTTCGAAGCTCCGGCAGTGCTGCCGCGCCGATTGTCAACAGCTTGCGATTTGCATCTTCCCGATCAGCAAAGTTCGATGCGCCGAGTTGTTCAATCAGTGAGCCGATTTGGGATCCTACCTGGGCGTTGTCGGTCGCAACGAGGCTCGGTTCGTCCGCGGGCGATGGTTGACAAATGGTCAACGACATGAAACCGCAGGCGAGCGTCATCAGAAGTCGTGACTGCCGCGGCGCGATGGGTCGGAGGTTGAACACATCCATGGGAATTTCTCACGCAGAAAACCGTTAGGGGCACGAACGCCATCAAAATACACTGAAAATCAGGCTGTTTCATTGTAACACACCGCTTCAACAGGGGTATGTCAAACCTGTTCACAAGTCTCGCTTGATAGCATTGGAGCGAGGTGGTGGTTTGAATTTACAGTCGTGCTCGATTGCGCAAACTTTGAAGTGACCAAATCGCACGTGACTTAAGTGATACAGTCGTTGCGAACGGCAGACGTGGATTTGGCTGATGTTACTTATTCGGTACTCACTCGAAAAGCTCGCGCGGCCGCCAATGTTCGATCACATCCCACCTTCGCCCGGCGGCAGCGGTGGACCAACACTCCGCTTCGGCTTCGAGCACTATTACGACTGCGGTGGCTAGTTCAATCGGCTTGTGAACAGCGTGACTAACAAACTCGGAAAGTCCCGGGTTATGTCCAACCAGCATGACACTTGTCCAACTGTTGTGCAGGCCTCGCACGTGGGCTTCGAGCGTCGAGGGGCTGGCAAGGTACAGCGATTGTTCGAAGAACAATTGCGGTTCGCATGGCCAGGATGCGAGAAGCAGGGAAAGTGTTTCTCGCACGCGCGTCGCCGTGCTGGCAACGATTGCGTTAGGCAGCAGTTTTTTTTCAACGAAATGCTCGCCCATCAGCGATGCGGCACGCCTTCCACGATCGTTCAGCGGCCTGTCGTGGTCCGATAAGCGATGATTGGCCCAGTCGCTTTTGGCGTGTCTCATGATGATCAAGCGGCGAAGCATGTTTTATCCACCAAGCACTTTGGTTTCGATTTCGCTGACGACATCGTCCACCCTCACGCGCCATTGTTCGAGTGAATCGCGATCGCGGATGGTCACGGTCTGATCCTGCAACGACTGGCCATCGACCGTGATGCAGTAAGGTGTACCGGCTTCGTCTTGACGGCGATAGCGGCGGCCGACGGCACCTTTTTCGTCGTAAAAGACATTGAACTTTTTCTTCAGGGCTCGATAGATGTCCTTGGCAACTTCGGGCATGCCGTCTTTCTTAACGAGTGGGAACACAGCCGCTTTGACTGGAGCGATGCGAGGGTTTAATCGCAGCACAACGCGCGATTGCATCTTGCCGTTTTCATCCGGCGCTTCGTCTTCGCAGTAAGCTTGGCAAAGGAAAGCAAGTGTTGCGCGATCCGCGCCAGCGGAGGGTTCGATCACGTGCGGTGTGAAACGTTCGTTTGTCAGTTCGTCGCGATAGGTCAAGTCCTTGCCGCTGCCGCGATACTTCGGCTTGCCATCTTCGCCCAGTTGTACAATTAGCGGGTTGGATTTTTCGTCGAGTTTGCCTTCCATGTGACTGCGAAGATCGAAATCGCCGCGATGCGCGATGCCCTCGAGTTCACCGAACTCGCCTTCCGCCAAGAACGGGAAAGCATATTCGATGTCTGCGGTACCCGTTGAATAGTGGCTCAGTTCATCTTCGTGATGTTCGCGCAGCCTCAGGCGTTCGCCCGATAGGCCAAGATCCTTGTACCACTGCATACGTCGATCGCGCCAGTAGCGATACCATTGTTGCGACGAGTTCGGGTGGCAGAAAAACTCGATCTCCATCTGCTCGAATTCGCGTGAGCGGAAGGTAAAGTTGCGGGGAGTGATTTCATTGCGAAAACTCTTGCCGATCTGCGCGATACCAAACGGAATTTTGACACGCGAGCTATCGACGACGTTCTTGAAGTTTACAAAGATGCCCTGTGCCGTTTCAGGTCGGAGGAAGGCGGCGCCCTCTTCGCCACTGAGCGCGCCTACGTAGGTTTTGAACATCAGATTGAATTCGCGAGGTTCGGTTAGGGTTCCGAGTTCATTTGCGTCGGGTGCGAGCACTTGTGAAAAGTCGTCCACTTTCTCGAGCGAGATGAACTTGTCCCACTTTAGGTTCTCTGCATCTTTGCCTCGTAGATTGAAGAACTTGAGCGCACGGCGTTGCGTGTCCTCGTCTTCGGTGTCCGCTTCGACCATGGTGGTAACGAAGATACGCTGACCTTTGGCTTCGACCCAGCGGCCGCGCACTTGATCGTGTCGATAGCGCTTACGAGTTTGTCGGCAGTCGACCATGTAATCGTGGAATAAGTCGTAGTGTCCAGAACACTTCCAAACTTGAGGATGCATTATGATCGTGCAGTCGAGGCCCGTCATCTCGTACTCGGCGGGAGCACCGGCCATGATCGACAATTCGTCGTGACCGCTGACCATGTCGCGCCACCAAGCGTCTTTGACATTGCGTTTTAGTTCGACGCCGAGCGGTCCGTAATCCCAAAAGCCGTTTAAACCGCCGTAAATTTCGCTGGACTGAAACATGTAGCCACGGCGCTTGCAAAGCGAAACTAGCTTTTCCATTTGCATCATGGGAGCAGAACTTTTCTCTGGAGCAGGGATTGGTTAGGGTGACGCCGCGATGGCGGTAACTTGGTTTGCACTAACTTGGTTTGCACTAAACTGATTTACGCAGTGTAACGATTCGAGCTTGACCGGCTAAGTCTTTGGTGACTTGTGGAGTGTCCCAGCCTGGGCCGACGAAAGATTGTAGCCGAGAGTTCAGCATGGGCGAGAATTCAAAGATGCAATAGCCGCCGGGGTTTAGACGCGATTGGGCTTCGACGAGCAAGCGTTCGATCACTTCGCTGCCTGCGGGACCGGCGACGAGCGCGAGGTGCGGTTCGAAGTTGCGAACGGTCACGGGAAGCTGTTCATACTCGGCTTGAGAAACATAAGGCGGATTGCTCAGCACCAGATCGAACATTGCATCGGAGGGCAGGGCGGACAGCAGATCGCTTTCGATGAACTGGATGCGATCATCGCCGATTTGGTGTTTTTCTGCGTTGCGTCGAGCGACTGCTAAGGCTGCGGTCGATTTGTCGATAGCGGTCATGTGACAGTTCTTCAAGTGCTTGGCGATTGTCACGGCGATCGCGCCGCTGCCGGTGCCGACATCGACGATCTGCAATTTTTGCGTACCCAGTTCCTTGGCGCGATCGAGCGCCGCGACCACCAAGTGCTCCGTTTCCGGACGCGGAATCAGCACGTCTGAGTTCACTTCGAATTGCATCGAATAGAATTCTTTGTAGCCGACTAGATACGCGACTGGAGTTCCTTCGTTGCGGCGACGAACGAATTCACGGAAAGCAACCTTGGCTTCTTCAGCGGGTTCTTGATCGAAGCGAAGTCGCTGAGCGAACCGTAAGGACGCAGGCGCCGAAGGTCAGCTCGACAATTGGGACTAAGTCGTAACAAGGTAGCCGTAGGGGAACCTGCGGCTGGATCACCTCCTTTCTAAGGA
>JBGSJB010000511.1:0-1932 GCA_041742175.1 Pirellulaceae bacterium | reverse complement strand
GACGACGAAGCCGCGCCGATGATCGCGGCGTCGACCGTAGCGAACTCGTTTAACTGGCAGAAGCATCGCGCGGTTACGACCAAGAAGACGCGCGATCCTGATCCTGAAATCGTCGAATTTGTTAAAAAGGCGATTCGCAATGTCGCCGAAGAACGTGCCAAGATTCTTGATCTGGACACCAACATTGTTGTTGACCTTGGGCTCGATTCGCTAGAACGTTTGCAGATTGCTCATACGCTGGAAACGGCGTTTGGCGGTCGCTTTCCAGAAGATGTATTGAACGAAATCGAAACGGTCCGTGAGATTTCGGAAGCGCTTCAGCAACACTTCGGCAAAGAGAAGATGCGCGTTGACGTTCCCGAGGAAGTCAGCGAAGAAGTTGTCCTTGAACGCGAGATTCAGCCTGGCGATTATCAATTCGCACAGCTACCAGAGTACCGGCGGCTGCGACGCACCATCGAGCAGTTTGGTTTAAGCGGCTTACCGAATCCTTATTTCACAGTGCATGATGCGCTGACCCGTGATACGACCAGTATCAACGGTAAAGAATATATCAGCTTTGCTTCGTACAACTACTTGGGCATGAGCGGCGATCCGTTTGTGACAGAAGCCGTTGTCGAAGCCGTTCGCAACTACGGTACGAGTGTCTCTGCCTCGCGTTTGGTCAGCGGCGAAAAGCCTTTGCATCGCCAGTTGGAAAAGGAGATAGCGCAATGGATCGGAGTCGATGATGCGGTGGTTATGGTTGGTGGACATGCGACCAACGAGAGCGTGATAGGCCATTTGGTCGACGAGAAAGACCTTATCCTCCACGATTCACTTTCGCATAACAGTATCGTTCAAGGGGCTTTGCTGTCGGGAGCTCGCCGCAGAGCATTCGCCCATAACGATTGGGAAGAACTGGCTGCTATTCTAGAGAGGTCGCGAAAACGATTTCGACGGACGTTGATCGTCATCGAAGGCGTTTATAGCATGGACGGCGATTTTCCGAACTTGCCCAAGTTTATCGAAGTCGCTCGGCAGCATAAAGCGTGGTTGATGGTCGACGAGGCGCATAGCATTGGAACTATGGGGCTGCGAGGTCATGGCATTTCCGAACACTTCGGCGTTAATCCACGTGAAGTCGACATCTGGATGGGAACGCTCAGCAAGTCGTTTGGTTCGTGCGGTGGTTACATCGCCGGTAGTCATGAACTTGTAGAATACTTGAAGTACACGGCGCCTGGGTTCGTCTTTAGCGTGGGGCTCTCGCCGTCGAATGCGGCTGCGGCGATCGCATCGCTCAACGTGCTGCGTCGTGAACCTCAACGTGTGACTCGCTTGCACGAGGCCTCCCGGCTGTTCTTGACGGAAGTGAAAAAGCGAGGACTGAACACTGGCGATAGTGCGGAGACTCCGGTGATACCGGTGATCACGGGGAATTCGTTGCATGCTTTGCAGTTGTCGCGACGGCTCTTCGAACAAGGGATCAACGTTCAGCCAATTCTCTACCCGGCGGTTGAGGAGTCGGCCGCTCGATTGCGATTCTTCATCAACTCCACCCATACGAACCAGCAGATTATGTGCGCCGCCGAACTGGTGGCTGCTAATCTCAAGAAGATTACCCCGGAAGCTTTCCGAGGCAGCGATCTCTGACAGTTTCGTTCGGCCTTGTCAAATTGAGTACAGCTAGCGCAATCAGTTGGCTGCACCCTTTGGCGCAAGAATTGGGCAAGCATCAGCGTCGCCGCCAGCGATTTGTCTACTCAAAATCGATTCGCTGCTGCATTTGCAAAGAAATTGCGCTGCTTGGCACAGAATGTGGTTATCCTGAAGTCTTGGAGTTAGGTTGTTCCTGACCAAGCATGAAGCGTAAAATAGACGCTTTGGACGAAAGGGTAATACGATGAAGATCTTTGATGCTACCTCGCTGAATGTTGTTGTGAAATGGCT
>JBGSJB010000510.1:0-2145 GCA_041742175.1 Pirellulaceae bacterium | reverse complement strand
GCGGCGGCAGAGTCTGCGAGGCACTTGTGTCGCATTGGCGTTCGGTCCGGGGCTAGTTGTGGAAGCGGCTTTGCTTAGCCGATAAAGTTAAACTGATAAGGTTGAACTGGGGGGCCGCGATGAGTTACACACTTACAGCAGATGAACTTCAGCGCGTGGTCAGTTCGATCGAGATGCCAGATGGTTCGCAGCGTGCGTTTTATGATTGGCGCTGTGATGCGCAAGCGGCGATCGCGAGTTTACTGATCATTCCCGGGCTGGGTGAACACGGTGGTCGTTATGTCGCCAGCGCTGAGGAGTTTTCGAATCAGGGTTTCGATACGTTCGCAATCGATCTCGTAGGCCACGGTTTGAGCCCCGGCAAGCGTGGTTGTATCGCCAGCTATGAAGGATTGCTGGACGAGATTGAAGCCGCTCTGAAAGTAGTCTCTGAACGCAATCCGGATCTACCAATCGTGCTGTGGGGTCATAGCATGGGTGGCAATCTGGTCATCAACTACTTGCTGCGTAAAGCTCACTTGCCAACCTGCGCGATCGCCTCGGCGCCGATGTTGCGAGCGACGAATCCGCCGAGCAAAGCGTTCGAGTGGTTCGCGAGGCGGTTGGCCTTTTTATGGCCCGACTTTTACATTACAACGCCTGGCGATTATAGAGATTGCACGCGCGATCCCGAGCAGCTAGAGCAGATGAAAAGCGACAAGCTGTTTCATAAGCGTGTATCATTGCTATTGGGAATGCATTTGATCGACAGCGGCGCGTGGGCGATCGAGAATGCAAGTGCATTGCAAACGAAGTTGCTCGTGCTGCACGGTGATCTCGACGCAATTACAAGTCCAGTTGCATCGAAAGAATTTGCGGCGAGTTGTAGTGAGCACTGCGATTTTCGTATGCTGCCCAATCGCTTGCATGACGTGCATCGCGATTTGGACGGCGAAAAGGTGCGGCGATTGATGGTCGATTGGTTGGTGACGCAGTTCGAGCAACCCGCGTCGGCTTAAATTCGGCTTAAATGCCGAGTATGCGTTAGGCTTTGGGAGCGTCGTTACCGTCTGAAGGGCTCAATTCGATTTCAGCGTTGGGTGAGTCGACCGTTTCGGGTTCTTTCGAATCGTCGGGACTGCTCTTGGACGCTCCGCCCTCGGTTGCTTCAAATTTCTTCAAGCTCTGTTGAGGTGCGGTGCTCGAAGAAGCTGAGTTGGAGCCTTGCACAGGAACGCCTGGTCCGACGGAAAGCACACGTTCGCTGCCGATGATTGGCATCCACGACGAGCGACCTTGGCTGAGCGGCACTGCGTAAGGATCGACATAGCTGAGCGTAGTGGGCATTTGGACCGTACGCGGCACTAAACGGCGAACTGTGTAGGGTTCGTATTCAGCAACTTGACGCGGCACGCGAACTTTTGTCTTCACTTCTTCCGTTTCGTAGAATTGAACCGGCACTTCTTTTTCGACAGTTTCGAGTTTGTAACTCGTTCGCTCGACCGTTTTGGGACGAACCATTTCTTGTTCAACCCATTCCACTTTGTCTACTGGAACTTTGTTCTCAACGTAGCGTGTCACCGGTTTTTGAACTGCGTAAGGAACACGTCGTCGTTGCTCAACCGCTTGAATCTTCGTCACGCTGACGGGCACTTGCTGTTGGACAACTTGGTTTTCAACTCGTGTAACCTGCACCGGGACTTGTTGCTGTACAACTTGTGGCATGTAGGTTGTCTGAGGTACCGCAACTTGAACTGGATTCGGTTGGTATTGCAGTTGTGCGAAAGTCTGCCCAGGTGCGGAATAGGGAACCCACCCGAAACCGCCACGACGGTATGCGGCCATTCCAGTTGGATCGACGGTCAAGCCGCCTTGCTGATAGCGTAGTCCGTAACGAACATCGCCGGGTTGGTAGAATTGCTGAGCCACATACTGGCCTTGGTCGACAACGGCTGTTTGCATCGTTGTGACAGGTTGATAAGTCGTGTACTGCTGAGTCTGATACTGAGTCTCGGTGACGGGGCGTTGCACAACGTACTGCTGCGTCTGATACTGAGTTTCGACAATGGGTTGGTAGGTCGTGTAGGCCTCTTCACGCTCTGCCGTTTCCGTCACATAGGTTGTCTCTTGGTAGCTGCGATCTTCCCACTCACGTTTCGTGACTGG
>JBGSJB010000509.1:0-19628 GCA_041742175.1 Pirellulaceae bacterium | reverse complement strand
CGGCTGTTCTCGAAGTAATCAATGCCCTTGCCGCGCATATAGTCGTCCTGGATTCCGCGAAAGTCGATCCAGAGATGAGAAATTTGGTGCGTAAAGAGCGGACCAGAATGCAAAAACTCGTATCCATAGATTTTTCTCCACTGGTAGGTGGAAGTCCACTTGAAATAGCTTTCCTTCGGCAGCGGGTAGGTCGGCGAACCAAGGCCCAGCACGTACATAAGTAGGGCCTCATCGTAGCCCTTCCAACGGTACTTCAAAAAACCGCTTTTGGGCTTCCACCCGTGAGTGATTGTCGCACCACCTTTTCTCGCCCATTGCCAATCAGCACGGCGATAGAGCCCATCGGCCAACGTGCGTATCTCCCGCTCGTCCTCACAATCCTCATCGAAATAGAGTGCGGCAGAAAGCATCCCGGCCAACAAGAAAGCGGTATCGACGGTTGAAAGCTCACACCGCCCGGCGCGGCGGCCAGTTTGCATGTCGAGAAAGTGGTAGTAGAACCCTTTATAGCCTGTTGCGTCCGGCGCTGTCCCCTGCGGGCTGGTCCAGAAAAACCGTAACACAGCCAGCGTTCGCTCGGTTGCTTCGGCGCGAGTCATCCAGGACCGCTCGACACCTACTAGATACGCTGCCAGTGCAAACCCAACGGCAGCGATACTCGCAGGTGCATCCGCTTGCGACTTATCCGCCACAAGGCCGTTCGCAGGGTTGTTCTCGCGTAGAAAGTACCCAAAGGCATCGCGCTGGAGCCCGTCCAGCATCTGTTCATTATTGGCCGGTTGCTTCGGGCGGTTCGCCAAGTGACTCGTCATGCCGTTGTTCCGTCACGCGTGCGCGGCCGAACCATCCACCGGTCCGGTTTGTCAAAATAGTACTTTCCTGGCTGCTGCAGTAGCTTCATATGTTTTGCCTCGGTCATAGTTTTTCCGCCTTACTTCCGTTTTTCTTGAGAATGCGCGGGTTAAAGCGATAGGCTAGATGAAGAACCAGTGACGGTAGCGTCGCGATGATAAAGAATCGTTAGCAGCAACGATGAATCCTCGACCGCTTTCAATGAATGGGGTTCACCCGTCTTCAAATAAAATATGTGTCCAGCTTTCAGTTCCACGTTCTTTCCCATCGTGCTAAAGGTGACGTGCCCTTCCAAACACTGCACGATGATGTTTCCTTTGGCGGCGTGGACCGGAATCTCTTTATTCTCTAGCAAGACCATGCGAATGATTTCGAATTGATGAGTCTTGATGAGAGCGGTCGTTTTGGAATCAGCGATCGTAACCCCAAGCGGTCGAATATCGACAACTTCGCCTGCCTGCGCATGAAGGATGGCCATTAGTCTTGTCTTTCCTTGAGTTACTTAAACGGGTTGAGTTCCCAGTGATAGAATCCAGCGATCATGCTCCTGCACCTATGGCATTCGCGTCTGCACAGCCACCAACATCCCGCTTGCGCTGCGCGTTGTTATCCACAACAGCTTCCGGGCTTCTTTTCCGGTTGGACACCGGCAGGAGTGGCCAGAAACTGTTGCCGACAATGTTCACTGCAAAAGTAAAACGTCTTGCCATCTCTTTCGGCGTGGATCGCGGTGGCTTCGTCCACGGTCATTCCGCAGATGGGGTCTTTGGTCGTGGTTTTCGATTCATTCATGGTCATGATCCTTTTTAGGGTGTTGTTGTGACAGTATTCATGTTATTCATCGTTATTACAGTTGCATGTTCCGCAGCCTTAGCGCGTTGCTGATTACCGAGACGGAACTCAGACTCATCGCGGCACCAGCGATGATAGGGCTAAGCAGCAAACCGAAGAACGGGTAAAGCACTCCCGCCGCGACCGGAATGCCCAACGCGTTATAGAGGAAGGCGAAGACCAGATTCTGTCGGATGTTCCACATGGTGGCGCGGCTGAGGTGGATGGCTTGGGCGATGCCGCGGAGGTCGCCTTTCACGAGCGTGATGCCTGCGCTTTGCATGGCGACGTCGGTGCCGGTGCCCATCGCAATGCCGACTTCCGCTTCGCTGAGCGCCGGTGCGTCGTTGATGCCGTCGCCGGCCATCGCCACATGTTTTCCTTCCGCCCGCAGCTTCTTGACATGGGCCACTTTTCCGGCGGGATCGATTTCTGCTTCTACCGCGTCGAGCCTGAGCTGCTTGACAACGGCGGCGGCAGTACGGCGATTGTCGCCTGTGAGCATGACGATTTCCAGGCCGAGTGCGTGGAGTTCTTTGATCGCTGCGACGGTAGTAGCTTTGATCGGGTCGGCGACCGCGAGAATGCCCGCCGGCTTGCCATCAATGGCGACGAACATTGCGGTCTTGCCATCTTCCTGAAGTTTCACTGCCGA
Organism: Pirellulaceae bacterium; assembly: GCA_041742175.1. GTDB lineage: Bacteria > Planctomycetota > Planctomycetia > Pirellulales > Pirellulaceae > Aureliella. The sequence continues at coordinate 17,290 of JBGSJB010000509.1, read as the reverse complement.
AGCTTCCAGCGTCTCCAGGCCGGTGATCTTTTCGCTGCGCAGGAAATCCGGTTTGCCAACCAGCACAGCTCGATCGGCAACTGTTCCAGCAACACCGCCCGCGGTCACCGAACGAAAGTCTTTGACGTCGTTGAGCGTGATGTCTTGTTCCTTCGCGCCTTGAACAATCGCGTCAGCCAGTGGGTGTTCGCTGTTCTGTTCGAGCGATGCGGCCAGTCGCAGGAAGTCTTTCGCGTCAAAGCCCTCAACTGGCAGAATATCGATGAGCTTGGGCTTGCCTTCGGTGAGCGTGCCCGTTTTGTCCACGACCAGCGTGGTGACTTTCTCCAACCGTTCGAGAGACTCGGCGTTTTTCACCAGCACGCCTTCCTGCGCGCCGCGTCCGATTCCGACCATGATGGACATCGGCGTCGCTAGGCCGAGCGCGCACGGGCAGGCGACGATCAGCACTGCAACGGCATTGACGATAGCGTGCGCCAGTCTGGGCTCAGGGCCAATCCACATCCAAACGACGAAGGTCAGCACCGACACAGCCAACACCACAGGCACAAAGATGCCGGCGACCTTGTCGGCGAGACCTTGGATCGGCGCACGGCTGCGCTGGGCTTCGGCCACCATGTTCACGATCTGTCCTAGCAGCGTGTCGTTGCCAACTCGATCGGCGCGCATAACGAAACTGCCTGTGCCATTGACGGTGCCGCCGGTCACCCTGTCGCCGACCGACTTCTCCGTGGGCAACGATTCTCCGGTGATCATAGATTCTTCCACGCTGGAATGGCCTTCGACGACCTCGCCATCCACGGGCACTTTGTCACCTGGGACGACTCGTAACCAGTCGCCTACTGCAACCTGATCGAGCGGGACTTCATGATCGCCATCGTTTGTGACTTGCCGCGCGGTGGGCGGAGCAAGGTTCAGCAACGCTTTGATCGCGCTGCCCGTGCGACTGCGAGCTCGCAGTTCAAGCACTTGGCCGAGCAGTACCAACACCGTGACCATTCCGGCGGCCTCGAAGTAGAGGTTGACCTTACCGTTATGCTGCATCGTGTCTGGGAACAAACCGGGAAAAAGCATGGCCACGGAGCTGAACGTGAACGCCGCGCCCACGCCAATTGCGATCAGTGTGAACATGTTCAAGTTGAGTGTTACAACGGATCGCCAACCGCGTTGGAAGAAGGGCCAGCCAGCCCAGCAGACGACTGGGACAGTGAGCACAAACTGAACCCAACGCGAAACGTCGCCCGTAACCCACGACTGCGCACCGAGCACCGGGATCATGTGCGCCATCGCCAGCACAAAGACCGGTAATGTCAACGCGGTTCCGATCCAGAATCGCCTAGTCATGTTGCTGAGTTCAGCATTCTCTTCATCATCCATGCCCGCACTCGCTGTCTTCGGTTCCAGTGCCATGCCGCACTTGGGGCAATCGCCTGGATGATCTTGCTGCACTTCCGGGTGCATCGGGCACGTGTAGATGGGTTTGCTTGATTTCAGCTTGCTAATCATCCCGCCACCGCTTCTTGCATGATTTTGAGAATAGTGGCTTCCACTTCCTGCGCTACCACTTCCAATTCCGGCGAGTTGAACATCGCCAGCATTGTCGTTGGCTTTAATGTCGCGAGAATGGTTTTTCCGTGCTCTTCATAAACGGAAATCCGGCAAGGCAGCGCGGTGCAGACACTCATGTTTGCATCGAGCACCTTCTTGGCTTGTTGCGGTTGGCAGACTTCGAAGATCAGGCACTCGTGTGTGAACTCCACGCCTTTCTTCTCCATGGTCTCTTGAAGGTTATGCACCTGCATGACGCCGAAATGGTTGTTCTTAACCGCTGCGTGTAAAGCTGTAGCTGCTTCGCCAACAGATTGTTCAGTTGATAATTTGATGAGCATCAATTTCGTCTTTTAATATGTCACGCACATAACTCGCAATCATGAGTTCTTCGTCAGTGCGAACAACTCGCACGGTAACGCCACTCTCTGCAGTCGATATCAGGTTCTCATTGGCCTCGTTATGGTTCTCATCGATTTCAATTCCCAAGAACTGCAGCCCGTCGCAAACGCGCGCACGGATCGCTGAAGAGTTTTCGCCAATGCCGCCTGCGAACACGAGCGTATCGAGCCCTCCCAACGCAGCGGTGAATGAGCCGATCCACTTCTTCGTTTGATAACAGAACAAAGCGATCGCCTCAGCGGCTCGAATATCGGTCGTTTCCAGCGCCATCAAGTCACGCACATCGGCGCTCAACTCCGAAACGCCCAGCAACCCAGACTCGTGATTGATCATCTGATCGAACTGTTCGACTGTCATCTTTTCGGTACGTGCGAGATATCCGACCAAACCAGGATCCAAGTCTCCTGAACGGGCGCCCATTGGCAATCCAGCAGCCGGTGTGAATCCCATGCTGGTGTCGATGCTTTTGCCATCGAGAACGGCAGCCAAACTTGCGCCATTGCCAAGATGAGCGAGTATTACGCGTCCCTTCGTTGCCGCGATATCGTCGAGCCCGACAAGCTCCTGCATCAAGTATGCAAACGACAGACCATGAAACCCATAACGATGAATTCCCTTGTCCGAAAATCGTCGCGGGATCGCCAGCATCTTTGCCACTTGCGGCATCTCAGCGTGAAAGAGCGTATCGAAACAGGCTACTTGCGTTGTCTCTGGATTGCACACACGAAACGCCTCAATCAGCTCGATCTCGCCGGGCAAATGCTGTGGATCACACGCACTAATCTTACGCAAATCATCTAGCAACTCTTGCGTGATGAGTTCAGGTGCAGTGTGCTGCATGCCATGCACCACGCGATGGCCGACAGCGTCAATCGTCGGCAAGCCAACGTGCGCATCAAGCCATTGAACCAGGAAGTTCGTTGCAGCTCGAAAGTCCACTGCGTCGATAGTTCGAACGCCTCGCTGCTTTTTAAGCGATTCAAAAAATTCGAAAGTCGTTTCGCTCAGTCCGATTCGATCAATCATTCCAGCTAAGGTACGACGGAGCGTATCACTCCCCTCAAAGATGGCAAACTTAATGCTCGATGATCCACCATTAATCGTAAGAATATGAGATGCGGATTGTGAATACTGTAGAGTTGAAGTAGGCATCGCCATCAATCAAAAGTCTTTCATCGTCGAACTCCATCAAGTGAATCTCATTATTAGGAGTCCGCGGTGCGTCGATACTCTTAGTTTCGCGTAGCTAGCTGTTCTCCGGCATTGAGCGAATAACCAAAGCAACATGGCGGATTCCACCATGTTGCATGCCTGGCAAAGATGAGCACGCTAACCAGTACGAAATCAACGCCTCCCCTGTGCAAGAACTGTGCCCTGCCGGACTGGTCACCGTCGGCATCCGCTAATATTGCAGCGTACAATGGGGATGCACAGCGGCAATTCAATTCATCCTCGGTATCTTTCACATGAAGCTAGCGCTCAAAATCATTTTGCTTTTTTTGGTTGTTTCCTGCGGTTTGGTCGGGTTTAGCGGATTCTTGTCGGTACACCGTGAGATTGCCTTTTTCGAGGAAGAAATGACCGCGCGCCATGGTCGACTGGTGACCGCTGTAGAGCCGATGCTCCACGATGCTTGGAGGACTGCTGGTCCCGGTGGCATGCTCCAATTTGTCGCAAGGATCGAGGGGAATGAACAGCAGGTGCGTATTCGTTGGGTCTGGCTCGACGATACTGCTGACAATATTTCTAGGCCAGCCGCACCGCAAAAATCCCTAATTGGAATTCCTATGGGGCGATTAACATCCATTCCTGTCCGAGACGCAAGTCGAGGAGGACTTTATTGTTCCTACTATCCTGTCGAGTTGGGGGACGGACGCCTGGGCGCTTTGGAAATGTCAGAGTCGCTGGCCCGCCGTGATGAGTATATTCGCAATACTCTCTCTCGTACCGTTCTCTTGTTGGGCGCCTTAATTGTGGCCACGGGACTACTCGTGGCTGTCGTAGGATTGCGTATGATTGCGCATCCATTGCAGACGCTCATTCAAAAAACGCAACAAATCGCCGACGGAAATCTTCGAACTCCAGTTATGGTCCGAGGCTCCGATGAGCTTGCACAGCTAGCCGCAGCCTTAAACCAAATGTGTGAAAAACTAGACACATCACAGCAACAGGTACAGCGTGAATCGGCTCAAAGGCTCGAGGCCATGGAGCAATTGCGACATGGTGATCGACTCAAGACCGTCGGGCGGCTTGCGTCCGGCGTCGCACATGAACTCGGCACTCCACTCAATGTTGTTAGCGGCCGAGCTGGTCTGATTGCCACCGGACATCTTAGTGGAGAAGACATCGTTACAAGTGCAAAGGCGATACAGGTTGAATCTGCGAGAATGACCGGCATCGTTCAGCAATTGCTCAACTTCGCGAGGCGATCAAAGCCCAAACAAACGCTTAGTGATTTAAACTCAGTCATCGAGAGGACCGTCAGCCTGATGGAACCCATCTTCACAAGCAAGTCTGCGCAGGTCTCGATCACCGAACGGCTGCCAGATGGAATAAAGCTAAACATCGATGCAACTCAGATTCAACAGGTATTTTCCAATCTCCTGATGAACGCGATTCTCTCCAAAGAAGACGGCGTCTTCATCCAACTGGCAGCCCAGCAGTGCCACGCTCGATCGCCAGATGCTTCTGAAAGCCAGGGCAGGGAGTGCGTCCGAACTACCGTCACAGACAATGGCGATGGTATCTCGGAGGCCGACCTGCCACACGTCTTTGAACCCTTCTTCACGACGCGTGACATTGGGCAAGGTACGGGATTAGGATTGTCGATTGCGCATGGAATCGTGGCGGAACATGGTGGGTGGATGACGGTACAAAGCAGCCGTGATCGAGGAACCACGTTCGCAGTTTACCTACCCGTAGAGACACCATCATGAAGGGTCATATCTTAGTCATTGATGATGAACGCAGTATGGTGGACCTGTTGCGAACTGATCTCACCCTGCGCGGTTATCAGATTACCGGGTTCACTTCGGCCTCGGAAGCCCTAGATGAAATGAAGGCAACTACTGCTCAAGTTGCGCTAACCGACCTAAACATGCCGCACGTAAATGGACTACAACTATGTGAGCGATTTGTTGCAAATCGTCCGGACGTACCGGTCGTTGTCATGACCGCATTTGGCAGCATGGAGACTGCAATCAGTGCCATACGAGCGGGCGCCTGGGATTTTGTTACAAAGCCGGTTGAGATGGAGTTACTCGACGTGGTTTTGGATCGAGCCGTTAGACATCACCTACTCCAGGAAGAAGTGAGGCGGCTTTCAGATAAGGCTCACCCAACAGATCGTTTCGAAGAGTTAATCGGAGCGAGTCCGGCAATGAAGAAACTGTTCGATCAAATCCGCAAGATTGCACCAACTACGACGACCGTCCTAATTACAGGAGAGAGTGGAACTGGAAAGGAACTTGTCGCGCAGGCAATTCATCGTCATAGCGCCAGAAAGAATGGTCCCTTTGTGGCCATCAACTGTGCCGCGATCCCGGAGAACCTGTTGGAGAGTGAATTGTTTGGGCATTCCAAGGGTTCCTTTACCGATGCGCTTTCAGACCGAAAGGGGCTTTTTCAGCAAGCCCATGGCGGTACCTTGTTACTAGATGAAATCGGCGACTTCCCCCTGTCTTTACAGGCAAAACTGCTGCGAGCCATGGAACAGCGAAGTGTGCGACCCGTCGGTAGCGACCACGAGATTCCTTTCGATGTCCGAATTCTGGCAGCCACAAATCGCGATCTTGAACTTGCTGTAGAGGAAGGACGTTATCGCGAAGATTTCTATTTTAGAATCAATGTCATTCAATTAGAAATTCCACCCCTTAGATCTCGTGGAACCGACGTTCTGCTAATTGCCAGCGGTCTGCTACATGGTTTCGCGCGCGAAATGAACAAGAAGGTAAGTGACTTTTTGCCGTCGGTGGCCGAGCGTATATTGAATTATGATTGGCCTGGCAATGTTCGCGAATTGAGGAACGTAATGGAACGGGCTGTCGCACTGACTGAGTTTGAAATACTGATCGTCGATGACCTTCCCGAACGCATTCGAGATTACCGGCAATCAACATTTCGAATTGACACATCCGATCCCGCCGAGTTGCAGACTTTGGAGGCGGTTGAACAGCGCTACATTCGCCGGGTTCTGGAAAGCGCTCAGGGAAATCGCACGGAGGCCGCTCGAATACTGGGTGTTGATCGCAAGACCTTATACCGCCACTTGAAACAGTCTGACGGATTCGGCAAAAAATGAATGGTTCATCACTGCGATCGATGGACATAAGATGATGAGTAATGATGGCCGGGGCAAAATGCCCCACGAGGTAATGTGCCCCATGTTTCCATCGATGCTGAATGCATGGTGCCGACTTTCCGACAAAAAAGCTTGCGGAAAATCGCAAACCTTTATCGCGTGTTTTCTTTGCGATTCAAGCCAATTCGCAAGTCCTCAACCCAACAACTTGAATGGTATCGTCGTTGCGACTATCTCGCTGGTACACGAATTGCTTTTCATGGTTGTCGTTCAGAGTCGGATAGTAGAACCAAGTGATCGGCGCTCGCCGAGCGGTTATCTGCCTGATGTTCTGACCTCAAAGGAATAGCAATCATGAAACTCACCAAATTCAAATGGATGGCGTCAGGGTTGATGGTGTCAACTCTTTGCCTCGGAGCTGGAGCAATCAGCTATGGAACATCATCTGAGGCGACCGGCTCAACGATTCGTTGGAAGGACCATGTCGTCAGTGGCAAGGAAACAAACGAACATGTTGCATCGCATAATTACGCCAAATCTCTTTCCGGTGCATTTCGGGGCGCTTCGGAAAAAGTGATGCCAGCAGTGGTTACGATTCAGTCGTTCTCAGCGAAGAAGCGAGAATCGGCTCAGCAGGGTGTACCGGAGGAATTCAGAGACAATCCACTCTTCAAGCGATTTTTTGAAAATGCACCGGATAGCAAATCGCGAGAACCTGGTGGATCGCAACGAATTGGAATGGGGTCGGGAATTATGATTGACCCAAGCGGAATTCTATTGACCAACAACCACGTGGTTGATGGAGCAGACAAGCTGTTGATCAAACTACACGACGGACGCGAATTCGAAGCGACAGAATGGAAGACGGATCCGAAGTCCGATATCGCGGTCGTCAAAATCGAATCCGTTGCCAACCTGCCTGCTGCAGAAATCGGCAATAGTGATCAGCTAGACGTCGGAGACTGGGTCATTGCCGTAGGATCTCCATTCGGACTGGATAAGACGGTCACCGCAGGAATCATCAGTGCCAAGTCGCGTGGCATCGGGATCGCGGCCCGCGAGGAATTTTTACAAACCGATGCCGCCATCAATCCTGGCAACAGCGGTGGACCGCTCGTCAATCTCGACGGCGAAGTGATTGGCATCAACACTGCGATATCCAGCACGAGTGGAGGATACCAAGGAGTCGGTTTCGCAGTCCCCGTTAACCTGGCCCGATGGGTTGGTGATGAGCTGATGGCGCACGGAACTGTCCAGCGAGCGTTCTTGGGAGTTGGCATTCAAGCGATCGATAGTTCCTTATCAAAGCAACTTGGTCTGGACACGATCCGAGGGGCCGTGGTCACCGAAGTGCGATCCGGAAGTCCGGCCGCAAAAGCCGGCCTTCAGAGCGGCGACGTTGTTTTGGAATTTGATGGAACTGCAATCTCCAAGCCTGGTGACCTACAGGGACGTGTTGAACGTGCGTCGCTGAGCGATGTTCACAAAGTGATGATCATCCGCGATGGAAAAACAATGACGATCAATGTACGAGTGGAAGCCATGCTTTCAGATGTATCTGCAGATGAATCCAAGAAGACCGAAAGCCCTGTGGACTCCGACTTCAACGACCTTGGACTTCAGATATCCGAGCTGACAGCGGATGTTGCCAATCAATTAGGTGTCGATGAGTCTTCCGGCGTGGTAATCACCAAGGTCAAATCGAGAAGCCCATCCGAACTCGCAGGACTCGAAGCCGGAATGGTAATCAAAAAGGTTGGCCAAAAGGCGATCCTGTCCGTGAATGACTTTCAAACGGCGATGAAAGATGTTGCTCTCAAGCAAGGCGTCTTGCTCCTTGTCCAAGTCGGTGAGGCTACTCGGTTCGTAGTAGTCAAAGGATAGTCCCATTTGGACTCGAAGTAGAAAATCGCGATCAGGCCGCGATTCAATAATCTTTCAGGTGCCCGGTACCCTAAAAAGTGCCGGGCGTCTGACGTTGTGTGTTTCACTGTTCACTGCACAATCAAGAACTTTCTGATGTGATGCCCGATGGCTTGAATTGGCCGTCCCAGCCAGGATCGATGGCGCGAATGCGATCTTCGAGCGGCGGGTGAGTGGCCAGCATTCCGAGGAACGGTTTCCCCAGGCCATTGCCAAAGAACATATGACTGGCTTCTCCTGCGTGGGCGGATTCAACCTGCGAGCCGGCACCGCCGATTTTTTGCAATGCCGCGGAGAGGCCGGCGGGATTGCGGGTAAACTGAACCGAGGAGGCATCGGCCAGGAATTCCCGTTGTCGGCTGATTGCAGCCTGAATGAGCCGGCCAAAGAAGACGCCGATTGCTCCGATGACGATCAGTGCCAGCCCCATCAGCATGAGAGGATTTCTGCCCTTGCTTCCGCGGCCGCGCGAGTAGATGAGTATCTGGCCAATCACCGCGAGACACATAATGCCATAGAGAACTCCCATGACCCGCAGATTCCAACGCATATCACCGTTGAGGATGTGGCTGAATTCGTGGCCGATGACGCCCTGCAACTCATCGCGGTCAAGCAAGGTCATGCAGCCTCGCGTCACGCCGATGGCGGCGTCCCCTGGCGCATGACCGGCAGCAAAGGCGTTGATGCCGTTCTCGTCGTCGAGCAAATAAATCTTGGGAACGGCGACACCGGCGGCAATGGCCATCTCTTCGATCACGTTGCGTAGTTGTTGTTCATCCGGATCGGGCGTATTGAGATCGACAAGTCGTCCGCCGAGCGATTCGGCAACTACACTACCCCCCTTGGCCAAGGCGGCGGTTTTGTACAGGCTGCCTAGGCCCACGACGCCTAGTGTGCCAAGTACGGAGTAGAGCAATAGTAGGGGTTTCCAGAGGATGAATTCTTGTTGCAGCGTGTCTGGCGTTTGAGACTGGGAGCCATAGAAAATCACTAGACTAGCGAGATAAACCGACGCGATGATGCACGCCACGGCAATCACGAAGTAAACTACCAGCAGCTTTGTGTGCCTCCTGGCCTTGTCTTGATGTTCGAAAAAATCCATACGTCAAGTCCCTGAAGCGAACGACACCTGCGGCGCTTGCCGTTGTTCCTGCTTCTCAATGACGAAAAGTTCAGCGGCAGTGAACTGGAACGTGGAAGCAATCACGCTGCTGGGAAAAACCTCCCGCTGCGTGTTGTACGCCATCACCGAGTCGTTATACGCCTGCCGCGCGAAGGATACTTTGTTCTCCGTCGAGGTCAATTCCTCCATCAAAATCAGCATGGTCGTGTTCGCCTTGAGGTCGGGATACGCCTCGGAGAGCGCAAACAGGCGGCCGAGCGTGCCGGTGAGCGTGCCTTCGGCGTTGGCAAGTTGCTTCATCGCAGCGGGATCTCCGGGATTGGCGGCAGCGCCGATGTTGGCGGACGCTGCGGCATTGCGCGCGGCGACGACGGATTCGAGTGTGCCGCGTTCGTGTTGGAGGTAACCCTTCGCGGTCTCGACCAGATTCGGAATCAGGTCGTATCGCCGCTTTAGTTGCACGTCAATTTGCGCATAAGCGTTTTTGAAACGGTTACGCAGGCCGACGAGTTTGTTGTAGATGCCGACGACGAACATCACGGCAATTAATGCCATCGCAGCCAGCACGATAAGGACGATCAGGAGTGGACTCATAATTCTATTGCATTCTTGTATCGTGTTACTTCGCCGCCAACGTGACGGCGAAAGTTTTATTGGCGCTGACTTTAGTTCACTTCGACGCACCCCGGTTTGCCCTTGGTATTGCTGGTGCGACCGACTCCTGGAGCCAGTATCCTGGACGATTGTAGGCGCCATGCAATCCGATTTCGTAATCCCGGGTGAGCAAAGACTCCTCCGTGTATTCCGGTGAATGCTTGATGGCTTCGCGCGAAAGATTGACGAAGACTTTCGACTCGCTCCAACTCACGCGCTCGATCCATTGTGGAGAAATCAGGACCTTTTTCCCCGGCCACAAATTTCGTGTGTCGACTAACAGATAACGAATAGCCCACGTGTTGTCATCAATAATAAAATCCTCAACGTGGCCTATTTCGCCGTTAGCGGCTTGGATGTAATAGCCACGCACGGCGTCAGTGCTGCGCAGTCAGGTATCAAATTCGTTCTCACCATCCGCGGGTTCCTTACATTGTACAGTGGCAGGTAACGAGGCAGGATAAAGACTCCAACTGCAGACACTGCCCCAATACATCGGCAATCCGAAATATCCATGGTAGGACTCCTCGAATTGGCGAGAGACGGGCTTGTCACTTTGCCACGATGGACTGTCTTCAATCTGCTTCTTAGTTAACTTGACTTCGAATTGCCGCTCTTCCCGAATCACTGATTCGATCGCATACGGGGAGATAAGTACCTGACGGTCAGTGAGCCAGCCCCCGGTTTCTGCGACTAGATAACGCACTGTCCAGTGGAGGTCATCGAAATAGAATTCTTTGATCTTCCCAATTTCCCCGTCGATGCTGACCAATTTATAGTCGGCAAATGCTTTGGCTGTGTTTAGCATAATAGTTCTTTCGTTGTTACGCCGCTATTTGTGGCGGACTGAATCGATAGCAAGTGGGCGAGCGGCGAGTGGATCTGATCGCTATAGAGTCTCAGCTCACATTTTCGCGTCGAGATTTGGTCGCAGCCATTGAGCGATCAACCAAAGAAAGGTGGCGGATTCCGCCAATTACTGCTTTCTAGACGATGAACCACCGCAGGAAGTACGGCATAATGCGTTCTATTTGGGACAGTGGAGTTAGCAAGCACATTTCCAGGGTGACGATCTTAACCTGCAACTGATAAGATTCAGGGTGCTTTGCGAACCATGCTGAGCGATGAATGGACGGTTAAAATATGGATGAAGTACCTGGCCAAGACCTTCCCAACGGTTTTCCCATCGTGGGAATTGTTGCTTCGGCGGGTGGGCTGGATGCGTTTAAGAAATTTTTCAGAGAATTGCCTGCCGACGGCGGGATGGCGTTCGTATTAGTCCCGCATCTCGATCCGTCACACGAAAGCTTGATGGTCGAGCTTCTTGGCAAACTGACGTCGATGCCAGTTGTCGAAGCTCGGCAGGGAATGATTGTCGAGGTCAACTGTGTCTACATCATTCCGCCTCGAAACTTCCTAGCTATTTCTAACGGACGGCTACAGTTAAGTGAGCCGCCGAAAGAACGCTCGTGGCAGACTTCGATCGACTTCTTCTTGCGATCACTGGCTCAAGACCAGCAGGAACGTGCGATCGGCATTGTTCTATCGGGCACGGGTAGTCATGGTGCGTTGGGTGTCCGCGAAATCAAGCTGGCCGGCGGAATGACGATGGCACAACAGCCCGATACTGCTGAGTATGACCAGATGCCGACCAATGCGATTGCTACGGGCCAGATTGACTGCGTAATGCCGCCGGAACAAATGCCTGCAGCGCTAGTTAATTATGTCGAGCAACCTTACTTGAGCAACGCGGGCAAGGTTGCCAAACCATCCGCAGACTCAACGGATCTGCTGAACCAAGTCTAACGTTGTTGCAGTCGCGAACGAAGTACGATTTTCGTTCCTATCGCAAAGCGATGGTTCTACGGCGCATTCAAAGACGGATGGGCTTGGCTCACATTGACAACATCACGCACTATCTCGACATGCTTCAACAGCGACCAGAAGAAGTCACTGCTTTGTACAAGGATCTGTTGATCAGTGTGACCGCTTTCTTCCGTGATCCTGATGCATACAGAGTACTAGAACAAGATCTGATCCCCGCCTTGATCGCTCGGCAAACCGGTGAATCGCCGATCCGTATTTGGGTTCCTGGTTGTGCAACGGGCGAGGAAGCTTACTCCATTGCCATGTTGCTTTTGGAGGGTATGGAAGCAGCAAATTTAAAGCGCAACATCCAGATTTTCGCCAGTGATATCGACCAGGATGCCATCGACGTTGCTCGGACTGGGATATATCCGGCGAGCATAGTAGGCGATATCTTGCCCGAACGGCTGACGCGTTTTCTTTCGATCGTCGACGACAGTCACTACCAAATCAATAAGCAACTTCGCGAATCGATTGTGTTCTCACACCAGAACTTGATTAGCGATGCACCCTTCTCAAGGCTTGACCTCATTTCCTGTCGCAACCTGTTGATTTACCTTGAACCGGAGATGCAGCAGAAGGTGATTGCGCTATTCCACTTCGCATTGTCGGCCGACGGCTACCTGCTGCTCGGTCCGTCGGAAACGATCGGCAGAACGACCGACTTATTCGAGACAGTGTCGAAGAAATGGCGAGTCTTCCGCAGGATCGGGCCATCGCGCCGAGACTTAATCGGTATTCCACTCATTAAAATCGACGAGCGAGGTTCAGTGTCCCAACAGCCGACTCCCGCGGTACACCGCAAGGGCTTGAAGGAATTGACGGAAAAATTGATCCTGAACGAATATGCTCCGGCGGCGGCCTTGATCAACCGCAAATTTGAGGTTCTTTACGTGACCGGACCGCTGGTCAACTATTTGGAGTTTCCCCTTGGCGAATTGACTAAGGACTTGCTGGCGATGGCGCGAGCGGGTTTGCGAACAAAGCTACGTTTCACCTGTAACAACGCATTTCGTGATGGCAAAACGGTCGTCGAAGAGGCACGCGTTAAGCGAAACGGTCACTATGTTCATTGCTCGGTCACTGTGCGACCATTATCCGGTTCGAAGGAAACCGAAGGTTTGATGTTAGTCGTCTTTAAGGATCGAGGCCCGTGGCAATCGATCGATGAAAGTAACGCATTCGTCTCAACGGATCCAAACCATTCGGACAGCGGTTCTGCTGCTAGCAAGTCTGAAACTCACCAAGACGAGGATTCACAATTAGTTCAACAGCTTGAAATCGAACTGAAGTCGATGAGCGAGGAACTGCATAGCACGATCGAAGAAATGGAAAGCTCAACAGAGGAACTCAAGACCTCTAACGAAGAAATCATGTCGGTGAACGAGGAGCTTCAATCCGCAAATGAAGAACTGGAAACATCGAAAGAAGAGTTGCAGTCACTGAATGAAGAATTGAGCACGGTCAACAGCCAACTTCAAGACAAAGTCGCCGAACTGGATAAAGCCTCTGATGACTTGATGAATCTGATGTCCAGTACCGAGATTGCGACGATCTTCCTCGACAAACAACTGGATATCAAGCGCTTCACTCCGCCGACGAAGTCACTATGGAACTTGCGTTTCACCGACATTGGACGTCCGCTACGTGAAATTGCGTCGGCATTTCTTGATGGCCAGATGCTAAGCGAATGTGAGCAGGTGCTGGAAAGTCTCGTACCTATAGAACGCGAAGTCCAGACTGACGAATCTCATTATTACCTCCGTCGCATTCTGCCTTACCGCTCTACCGACAATCTTGTTGGCGGCGTGGTGATTACCTTCGTCGACCTGACCCAGCGCAAACAAGCGGAAACAGTACAGCGTGAAGCCGACGTCCGCTCGGTTGCAGCATTGCAGGAAAGCACCGAGCGGATGAGAGCGATTTTGAACACCGCTGCGGACGCAATCATCACCATAGATCAGCAGGGAAAGATCGACAGCATCAATCTCGCCACTGAGAAGCTCTTCGGTTATACGCGAGATGAACTCATGGGGAAGAATGTTTCGTTGCTAATTCCGTCAATTTATGGCAACCAACATGGCGGAACTGTCGTCGACGATGGGGACAACCGGCAGGCCCAATTCATTGGTCGTACGCAAGATGCGGTAGCGATCCGCAAGAACGGTTCTTCATTCCCCGTCGATTTTGTATTTAGCAAAGTGGATCATCTTGACCTGTTTACAGGAATCCTGCGAGACATCTCTGAACGTAAAGAGTTGCAGACGCACATTTTAGAGATTGCTTCCGAGGAACAGCGCCGCATCGGACAGGAGTTGCACGATGGGACGCAGCAAGAATTGACGGGCCTGACGCTGTTCGCTGGCGCGTTGTGTGAATTGCTGGACACGGTCGCTCAAACGAAAAGGCCCGGCGAAGAGGATTGGATGTTAAACGAGAACGACCTGGGAAAACTAAAGCACACTGCCAACCGCCTTTTGCAAGGATTGAAAGAAACCAATCTGCATGTCCGCAATCTTTCGCACGGGATCATGCCAGTACAAATTGATGCCGAAGGGCTACGTTCGGCGCTCGCGGAACTCGCGGCGGTAACGAATGAACAACAAAAAATTCATTGTCACTTTGAGTGCACCGGTTCAGGTTCAGTCTCGAACAACTCGATCGCCACGCAGCTTTACCGGATAGCCCAGGAGTCGCTTAACAACGCACTCCAACACGGCTTAGCCAACGAAATCCTTATTTCGCTTTCGCAACCAGACAGACAAATCATCCTCGAAGTCTGCGACAATGGCGTGGGTATTGGGCCGCATTTCAAAGACGGACTTGGGAAAATGGGGAGCGGAATGGGCTTGCGCATCATGGAATACCGCGCCGGTATTATTGGCGGTGCTCTTCAAGTCGACGGTAGTAGCGGTTCAGGTACAACTGTTCGATGCATTGTCCCAACAAGTCAAATACAGCAGTCATGTCATCGAATCTAGTCAGCTCTATCCGAGACGGTCGCCAAGACTTCTAAGACCATGGTGAAGTCGGCAGGTTTGACCAAGTGGTGATTGAACCCAGCTTCCTCCGAGCGTCGCCGGTCTGCTGCACTCCCATAACCTGTCATTGCGACCAGGACGATCTTATTTAGTGTTGGGTGTTCACGGATTCGTTTTGCAACTTCATACCCGTCGAATCCCGGCAACCCGATGTCCAAAAGCACGACGTTCGGTCGGAAATCAACAGTCGCTCGCAGAGCATCTGGGCCGTCAAATGCCAATTGCACACTATGTCCTGTCTTTTCAAGTAGCATCCCAAACGTTCGAGCCGAATCTAAATTATCATCCACTACCAACACTCGCATAGAAGCCCCTTTCGATTCGGGTACGACCTGTTCGGGCAATGTCGGCGACACTTTTAAATCCAACATGATCGGGAGATGAACGACAAATTCGCTTCCAGTTCCCACAGTGCTGTAAACCTCGACTTTTCCATCGTGCATTTCGACAAGCCTTTGCACCAAGCTGAGCCCGATGCCCAATCCGCCCTGTGAACGATCCAGAGATCGCTCGGCTTGCGTGAAAAGATCAAAAATATGAGGGAGTAATTCTGGCGCGATGCCGACACCCGAATCTCGTACCCGCAGCACCGCCTCATCTCCGTCAAGCTCAATAGCAATCGCAATTTTCCCACCGTTAGCCGTATATTTGGCCGCATTTGTCAGTAAATTGACAACGACTTGTTCGAGTCGAGCGGGGTCGGCATAGACCCAAATTGGTTGCGATGAAAGGGAAACCGTAAGTTCATGATGGTGCTGATCCATCAGCGGACGGGTCGTCTCGACTCCGCGTTCTACAACTCCATTCAGCCCGATTCGCTCTAAATGGAGGTTGATTTTTCCGGTGGTAATTCGAGAGACTTCAAGCAAATCGTCAATTAATCGGGTGAGTTGTCCCACTTGACGTTCAATGATCGTACAAGCCTGTTGCTGCAGCGCGTCTTCATGCTTCTGAAGACTTAGGAGTTTCACGGCGTTAGTAATCGGGGCCAACGGGTTGCGGAGTTCATGACTTAGCATCGCCAAGAACTCGTCCTTGCGACGGTGCAGGTCTGTCAACGCCTCGGCTTGCAACTGCATCTGTTTTTCTAACTTACTGCGTTCGGTGATGTCTCGAATGTTGCACTGAATGACTTTGTGATTGTCTTCCCGGTAAGCGTTGGCGACAACTTCGACCTCGACCTTCAGCCCTTGGCTTGTTTTCAATGGCAGATGTTCGTAGCGAATGTAACCATTGTCTTGGAGTGTTCGCACAGCGGCTTCATTGGCTTCTTTGTCGCTGAACAGGCCGATCTCCCATAGTTCCTTGCCCAAGAAATGCTCATGTGAATAACCCAGCAGTTCACCCATAAACGGGTTGGCGTCCGTGATTCTCCCGCTTTCTGTGTCGAGGATCAGAATGCCGTCTTTGGCCGTCTCGAACAGCCGCCGATAGCGAATCTCCGAATCCATCAATGCCAGTTCAGTCAGCTTGATATCGTGAATATCTGTGTTGGCCCCTACCCACATGACAATTTGGCCTGCCTCGTTCCGAATCGGCACGCCATGGCTTACGTGCCAGCGATACTCGCCATCCGCACGTCGAAAGCGGCTTTCGTGTTCATATACACTGCCGGTCTGTGTGGCGTGTAGCCATTCCCGAACGTGTTCGTCTACGTCGTCGGGGTGAATGAATTGCTTCCAGCCCCAATCTCGAAGTTGCTCAAAAGTTAGCCCGGTGTACTCCATCCATTGCGGGTTGAAGTAGTCCACGCTTCCGTCCGGCTTGGTGGTGGCAAGTTTCTGCGGTATTGAGTCCAATATGAATTTCTGAAGTTTTTCAGTTTGTCGCAACCGCTCGTCGGCCAGTTTGCGTTCGGTCAGATCCCGAATAATGCTGGCGAACAAAATGCCGGTCTGATCGGGAATGGGGCTGAGACTAATCTCAACAGGGAATTCATTTCCGTCTTTACGTAAGCCCCACAACTCGATGGATTGTGCCATTGGGCGAGTGCCGGGATGAGCGAGGAATTCGGCACGTTGCTCTCGGTGTTTGTTTCGAAAGCGTTCGGGTATCAGGATTTCGACAACTTGTCCCATCAGTTCCTCTCGATTCCGACCGAACATCTTTTCGGCTTGTCCATTCACCCGCACGATCTTACCTTCATGATCGACGATGACGACAGCGTTGGGAGCGGCTTCCAGAAAGCTGCCGAATTGTCGCTGGGCCTGTCGCCCCCGGAGCAATGACTTCACGCATGACAGTAACTCAACGGAGCCTACCGGATGCGTCAGGTAGGCTTCGTCTCCATCTTCAAGATGAGCTTCGAACTCACCGCCCTCGACCGGAGTATCCGACAGGTGCAGGACGGGAATGAAGGCAGTAGCTGCGTGAGCTTTCAGTCGGCCGCAGACTTCTAAACCGCTCATATCTGGCAAATGGAGATCAAGGATG
>JBGSJB010000508.1:0-11136 GCA_041742175.1 Pirellulaceae bacterium | reverse complement strand
TATTCCGTCCCCTTTCGGGGATTCAGGTTGGTGATAGATGATTCAAAAAATGAAAAGATCCCTTGCCCGATATTACGAGGATCGCCCGCTAAACCTCGACCAGTACTTGGGAACTACACCGCCACCGAATACAAATTTGGTGGCAGTTCTCCAGCATTGGGCGAAGATTCGCGGCGATTCTCCTGCGTTTTACTTTGCCGACCGCGAAGGAGACGAGGACCAATGCTTAACCTACGGGCAGCTTGACGCGGCCGCGCGCAATCTCGGTGGTTACCTGCAGAAACTGAATGGAGCTGGACAAAGAGTCCTGCTGCTTTATCCGCCTGCGATGGATTTTGTGATCGGATTTTTCGGCTGCTTGTACGCTGGTGCGACGGCAGTTCCGGCGTTCCCTCCGCGGCGCAATCGCAAAGGGCAGCGGATTCACGGTATCGCTCGCGATTGCCAATCCCAATTCGCGCTTACCAACGAGCTGGTACGCCAAGCGATCGAAGGCGACGCGAACTGGGTCGAGTGGGAATCGGTGACGATCATTGCGTCCGACTCGCTGGCGCAAAATCACTCCGCGCACTGGAAAGCTCCGACTCTGCGCGACGACGATCTGGCGATGCTGCAATACACTTCAGGTTCGACAGGACAACCGAAGGGAGTAATGCTGACGCACGGAAATCTGGTTCGCAACACAGAGTTGATCGCAGCCGCGTTTCAGTCAGGGCAGGACAGTGTTGGGGTCAGTTGGTTGCCGACGTATCACGACATGGGTTTGGTTGGCGGGATTCTGATGCCGCTGTTCATCGGTTGCCCGATGGTGTTGATGAGCCCGATGTCGTTTCTGCAGCAGCCGATTCGATGGCTGCGCGCGATATCGAAGTACAAAGCGACGGTTAGCGGCGCGCCCAATTTCGCTTATCAGTTGTGCGTCGACAAAATCAGTGACGAAGAACTGGAAGGCATCGATCTAAGCACTTGGCGAACGGCGTTCAATGGAGCCGAACCGGTGCGTGCGAGCACTCTACAGTTGTTCAGTGAACGCTTCGCCAAATGCGGCTTCAAGCGCGAGTTCTTCTTGCCCTGTTACGGCATGGCAGAGACGACTTTGATTGTCACCGGCGGTCCGCAATCGGAACCACCGCCGCTGGTCGCATTCGACACACGTGAACTGGAAGCGAACCGCGTGGTTCCTTGTCCGGCGGACGATCCGCACGCGCGGCAGTTGGTCGCTTGTGGTCAGATCCTGCCTGGCGAAACAATCTTAATCGTCGATCCCCAATCGCGTCACATCGTGGAAGAATCGCAAATTGGCGAAATCTGGATCGATAGTCCCAGTGTCGGCAAGGGCTATTGGGAAAAAGAAGAAATCAATCAGGAAGTCTTCGGTGGCACGACTTCCGATGGTGAAGGTCCTTACCTGCGAACGGGCGACTTGGGATTCGTGTTCGAAGGTCAGTTGTACGTGGCTGGCCGACTGAAAGATATGATCATCGTCCGCGGTGTGAATCGTTACCCGCAGGACATAGAGTTGACTGTTGAGCAAGCTCATGACATTATGCAAAGCGGTCTCGTGGCTGCCTTTGCGGACAGTTCTGGTGATCGCGAGCGCTTGATCATCGCAGCCGAAGTTCAGCGGCGCGAAGATCTCGACTTGGAGAAAGTCATCCTGGCGATTCGCCGCGACGTGACGCAGCAGCATGAGCTGCCGCCCGACGCAGTCATTTTGGTTCGCATCGGAACTTTGCCGAGAACTTCCAGCGGCAAGATACAGCGCCATGCATGTCGGCAAGAATTTCAACGCGGTTCGCTGAAGATTGTGGCGGAATGGCGTTCGTGGGACATCGACCTGCCGGACGAAGAGCCGATGATTGCGGCTTCCCATTTCAAGCCCAACGGCAATGGACACACCGCTGCACCGGAGAAAACGGCCTCCGCATCGTCAACGCAGCCGGATCATGAGATTATCGATATCGTGATGGACGCGGTGCGCGCTGTTGCGCAGGAACGCGCGAAGCAGTTGGATCTCAACACGAACATTGTGCTTGATCTCGGCCTTGATAGCCTCGAGCGCATGCAGATCGCTCACACACTCGAGCAAACTTTTGACGGTCGTTTCCCTGAACAAGTTTTGCAGGATATTGAAACGATCCGCGAAGTTGCTGAAGCGATTGAAAAGTATCTCGGAAAAAAGCGAATTCGTCGCGACCTCGTTCCCACTGAAACAGGCATCCGCCCCGTCGACAAGCGCGAAACAGCTCCTGAGGATTTTAAGTTCGATCAACTGCCCGAGTACCGCCGACTGAAGCGAACGATGGCTCAGTTCGAATTGACCGGAGTACCGAATCCGTACTTCTCAGTTCATGAAGGCACGGTGCGCGACACGACGAAGATTGCTGGCCGCGAGCTGATTAGTTTCGCGTCGTACAACTACCTCGGCATGTCGGGCGATCCCACGGTCAATCAAGCTGTAGTGGACGCAGTTGAACTGTATGGCACAAGCGTTAGCGCTTCGCGATTGGTTAGCGGCGAGAAGGATTTGCATCGTCAACTTGAGCAAGAGATCGCGGAGTGGGTTGGTACAGAAGACTGTATCGTGATGGTTGGTGGACATGCGACGAACGAAACCACTATTGGTCACGTGGTTGGTCCAAGCGACCTGATCTTGCACGATGCGCTTTCGCATAACAGCATTGTTCAAGGCGCAATCTTGTCCGGTGCTCGTCGACGCGCTTTCCCGCACAACGATTGGCAGGAGTTAGATGCGATTTTGACGGAAGTGCGTTCGAGCTATCGCCGCGTGTTGGTAGTGGTCGAGGGCGTATATAGCATGGACGGCGATTTCCCTGAGTTGCCTAAGTTTATCGAAGTCAAGAAACGTCATCAATCATGGTTGATGGTCGACGAAGCGCATTCGATCGGCACGATGGGCAAAACAGGTCGCGGAATCGCTGAGCATTTCGGAGTCAGCGGACATGAAGTTGACATCTGGATGGGAACGCTCAGCAAGTCGTTTGGCAGTTGCGGTGGCTACATCGCTGGTTGCCAAGAACTGGTTGAACTGCTGAAGTACACTGCGCCTGGGTTTGTGTTCAGCGTGGGTCTGTCGCCGACAAATACCGCCGCAGCACTCGCTTCGCTGCGAACGTTGAGGGCGCATCCAGAACGCGTGGCTACACTGCATGCACGAGCGGCTCTGTTCCTGTCGGAAGCGAAACGACGAGGTCTGAATACCGGTGAATCGAACGGCACCGCAGTCGTACCGGTGATCACCGGCAATTCGCTGCACGCACTTTTGCTTTCACGCAAAATGTTCGAAGCCGGTGTCAACGTGCAACCGATTCTCTATCCCGCCGTCGATGAATCCGCCGCTCGTCTGCGCTTCTTCATCAACTGCACGCACAGTGAGGAACAGGTGTTGTACACGGTTGAACAAGTTGCGAAAGCGCTGCGCGAAATCTCGCCAAGCTACTTTCACTAAAGTTGTTTTCGGCAGCCCGACGCACTAGTGTCGGGCTGCGGCAGTTACGTCGCTGCTTCGACGCCCGACGACAGCGGGCTCGGCTCACTTGGGAGCGAGCAAGCTCAGTTGGCTGATGACGCTTGCGCTACCGGCTAAGCCTTCTTCATCTGCTCAAGCAACCGTCCAGGGCTTCCCATGATGTTGTAGCCCGCATCGACGTGCAAAATTTCTCCAGTGATGCCCTCGCTATAGTCGCTGAGCAGATACGCGCCGCTGCGGCCGACTTCGTCGTGCGTTACACAGCGGCCCAGCGGAGCAACATGACCGTAAAACTGCTGCATTTCCCCGACACCCGCCGCATATCCTGCAAGCGTCTTCAACGGGCCAGCGCTGACTGCGTTGACGCGAACGTTTGTGGGGCCCATGTCGTAGGCTAGGTAACGAACCGTGGCATCCAGCGCTGCTTTGCAGATCCCCATTACGTTGTATCCGGGCACGCATTTCTCTCCGCCAAAATAGGTCATGGCCAGCACGGAAGCGCCGGGATTGAACAGTGGCCGCGCGAAATTGGTAACCGAAATAAGGCTGTAGACGCTGACATCCATCGCCAGCTTAAAGCCCGACCGGCCAGTTTCGACTGTTGGGCGAGAGAGGTCATCGCGATCGGCAAACGCAATCGAGTGCAACAAGAAGTCGATCTTGCCGAGTTTTTCGCCAGCCAGCTTCATGAAGGCTTCAACTTGCGCGTCATCCTGAACGTCAAGCGGCTCAAGGAACTTACTCTGATTCGGATACTGATCGACGCACTTGCTAACCCGCATCCGGTTCTTTTTCTTTTCGTCATCGGGGCGATCCGGCAAATGCGAGAATCCACAGACTCCGCCGCGTTCCATGATCTCTTTGGCGATTGCCCAGGCGATGGAGTTATCGTTAGCGATCCCCAACACCAATCCTTGCTTACCTGCGAATGAAACCATCCCAGAACCTCTCGTTTCAAATTCAAAACCCGACCAGCATTCCGCCTGGCGATAAAACGCCTGTCGAAATTGGCTGTGCCGCTAAATCGCTTGTAAATAATGCTCCAACCATGCCTGAGAGAATACCGGTTCAAGCGGAACGTCGCTACGGGGCAAACCGGCCTGGAGTAGAAACTGAGATTTAATATCAACAAGCATTGATTCGAAGGCCGTTTTGTGCAAAAATAGCTGCGTTAAATACCGCTAAACCATGAATCTAAGCGTTTAATGAGCAAAAGCGAAACCCAATCCGATTCGCCATTGAGTCCCGACGAAGAGAACGGCGTCGAAGTTTCGCGGGCTGCGCTACCCGACAGCCACTTTCCGAAAATCATCAAATTCGACACCTTAGCTCGCTGTGGCGATGAAATCTGGATCGAGAACAACGGGCAGATTTATCGCCTGCGACGAACTCGCCAGGGCAAGTTAATTCTTACTAAGTGAACTTGCCGCAAACCTGCCACCCCATCTGGCGTGTTGTTTGCTTATCCACCCGCTACGCCCGGCAAATCGGACGGTTTGACAAGTCCGGTTGCGATCAGGCTCTTTTCGATGCACCAGCACGCAGCGTGAGCGACAGCCTTCCAACGCCGCGAAATCGCTTGTGCTTCCCTCGTGAATGACGAAAGACGTATGTATATGAGCAGTAAACTTGCAATTCGCAGAGTTGTAAATTATTGGCCGTGCCTCGCTGTCCTGGTGGGCAGTTGCTGCTGCCAGTCAGCTTTCTCTCAAGACGATCCTGTGCCGCCCGCAGAGCCTGTTCCGTCAGCAGCCGGCGAACTGCCCACGCAACTACCCGCCAATGAACTACCGGCCATCGAACAACCAGCGACACAAACGGCTCACGAATCAGAGATCAGTGACCTGGAAGTGCCCGAAGAAGGTACCGCTCTGATGCACGGACCTGTTCATGAAGCGTTTGCGGAGCAGTTCTCTGCAAATGCAACTGCATCGGAAATTATCGGCAATGAACCGCCTGAACCCATTAATGAAGAGCCGCCAGAGTTTAGGCCTGAAGGTGAAAACATCCAATGGATCCCTGGCTATTGGGGTTGGGATATCGAGTCAGAGGATTTCCTATGGGTTACCGGAGTATGGCGTGCGGTGCCCCCAGATCAACAGTGGATTCCTGGCTATTGGTCTGAAACTGGTAACGGCTGGCAATGGATCAGCGGTTTTTGGACCGCCGCAACGAGCGAAGAACTTGTCTACTTGCCAACTCCACCCGAATCGATCGAAGCTGGACCGAGCACGGCCGCGCCGGGCGATGACTACTTTTGGATTCCGGGAAGCTGGAATTACGATCTAGATCAATATAACTGGCAAGCCGGTTTCTGGTCGCAAGCCCACGATGACTGGGTGTGGATTCCCAGCCGCTACGTGTGGACGCCGAGCGGTTGCATTTACCGCCAAGGGTATTGGGATTTTGCGGTGCAGTCACGCGGAACGATGTTTTGCCCGATGGCCTTCCGAACGGGATATCGCCAAACCTTTCGCCCCAGATACGTTATCGAAACAGGTCCGCTGTGGTTAGCCAATCTGTTTGTGAATCCGCGGTTCAATCACTATTGCTTTGGCAATTACTACGGTTACCGCGGCAGTCGACCAGTGTATCCTTGGGTCAACTATTACCAACGATCCCGCGGTTATGACCCACTGTTCTCGTATTATGCTTATCAAAATCGCAATACGAATCTCATCCGCCAGATCGCTCGGGTAGAACGCCAAATCGCTAACAATCCACAGTATAGAACGCGTGCGACAGTTGCTGCGCAGATGCGTGCACTCGACCGCGCACAAGGTACTCAAGCGAGTTGGGCACTGCGCGCGGCGCAGTTGAGTAAGCTCGCTTCGGACGGTGATCTCCAGTTCGATACTCCGTACCGCTTCACTTCACTGGAGTCAAATCGTCGTCAGGAGATTGTCAGCGGTGTCAATCCAGCTCGCGAACTGGCTCAGCAACGTCGCCAGCTCGAGCAAGCTGAAACACGCGAAGATCGCCAGCGCGCCGCCCGAGCCCAAACGCAGGCGGAAAATCGCGCCGATGTGCGAGCCGACGCTAAAGCCGACACACAAGAAAGTCGGCGGGATGACGCAAACAACAATCCGTCAGATAACAAGCCACGTGACAACAAACGCAACGAGAATCCTAATGCGGGAGCGGCAGGCGACGTGAAACGCTTGGCTATTCGCGCCGACGAAGGCGCGAATGGTCAACGCCGCCTCGATATAGCTGATCCTAACAGAGCTAATGCGAATAGACCCAACCCCAATCCAGCTGGTGCCAATCCAGCTCGTGACAATCAACCAGCAAACAACAAAGCGATCGAGAATCGCACGAACGATAACTTGCCGAACTCGCGCATCGATAACAACAAACCCAATAACAATCAGCCGGGCGCTGGCCAGCCAAGCAACAATCGCCGCGACACAAATCCAAATCGCACTGATGAAACTCGACCCGGGCGTCAACCAAATGCACAGCAGCCCGGTACGAGAGAACCTGGTGCAAGAGAACCTGGTGCAAAAGAACCCGGTGCAAGCGAACCCGGTGCAAGAGAACCCGGTGCAAGAGAACCCGGTGCAAGAGAACCCGGTGCAAGAGAACCCGGCGCAAGAGAACCTGGGGCAAGGGAGCCTAACCCGGATCGAAGAAACCCGAACTCTACGAATCCTAATGTAGCGAACCCCAATACCGCCAATCCGCGAGCCGCCGCCCAGAACGATCGAGCCCGAGGTGCAGGCAACAGCTCGCTCGATCGCATCTATCAAGGCTTAGACGAAAAGTCTGGTCCTGACGACGCTAGCGCCTTGCGCGATATGATGAGAAGGACTCCGCGAACCAACCCCAACGCAGGCAACCCCAACACAGGCAATCCCAACGCAGGCAATCCCAACGCAGGCAACCCCAACGCAGGCAACCCGAGGGCTGGTGGTCGTAGTAACCCGAATGCCAACCCGGCTAACCCAGGCGCGAACGCTGGACCGAATCGCCGGCCCGCGGGTAACGCGCCAGCGATTCGACCACCCAGCGTGCCTCGCCAAAATCCATAAGCGGGTGAGCGGAATCCGAATGCGGGCGGAGGTGCCGGCGCCGGAGCCGGAGCGAATCCAGCCGACGGTGCGCGTCCAAACCGAAACGCTCCAGCCGGAGGCGGCAATCGAGGTGGCGGCCGTCCAGCTGGAAATGCCGGCCGCGGCGGTTCTGACAAACCCGGCTAACCGCCACAATCCAGGCAGCAAACTCCAAACCAGTTGGCTCCCGGAACACCCCTTTCATGCTTGGGACCGCGATGTCATCCGTGGAATAACTTGCTTACTCCGCGTCCTGACGAGTTAGTTCTACCGCGTCCCACTTCAGCGGCGAAATCTGAAACAATTGTAGGCCGAGCACTACTGATGGCTTGTTGCCGGCCTACATCTACTTTGTGCTTTCGCGCTCTCCTTGTTCGGATCCGCTGATCGAACTGCGCAAGCCAACCTCATGCGTTCGCGAGTACGAGCTCGACCGCACTAGAGCGCACTCAAGCCATTCAATAGAATGTCGCTCCGAAGTGACTTGAATGCTGCCATTCCACACGTCACTCGCCGCAACATCCTTCCTCTCGCCACCAGGGAAACCATGTCTAGCAATCAAGCGCCGGTGCATTTGGCCATCGATCTCGGAGCGTCGGGTGGTCGAGTTCTCGCGGGTTTCGTCACGGATAAGGGCGTGCAACTCGACGTGCTGCATCGCTTCGCTAACGGTGGCGTCTATCAAGGACAACGCTTCGTGTGGAACCTGCTGGGCTTGTGGCAGGAAGTTCAAGATGGACTGAACGCCGCTGCAGCCAAGTATGGTTCTGCGATTCGCAGCGTCGGAGTCGACACGTGGGGCGTTGATTACGTCTTGCTCGATCGCAACGATGATGTCGTCGGACCGTGTTATCACTATCGCGACAAACGCACCAAAGACATCCTTGAACTCGCATTCTCGCGGCTGAGTCGCAATGAGATCTTCGCTGAGACCGGTTTGCAATTTATGGAGATCAACACTGCTTACCAATTGCTCGCGATGCGTTTGGAAGGTTCGCCGATTTTGGACATCGCCGAGCGTTTCTTGATGACGCCCGACTACTTTCATTGGCAACTGAGCGGCGAGAAATGCAACGAATACACCAACGCATCGACGACCCAATTGCTGCACGCAGATTCGGGTGATTGGAGCCGCACGGTGCTCGACGCTTTCGAATTGCCGACACACATCTTTTCAACTCCGGTGCAACCAGGTGTAAAGCTCGGCAAGATCAGCAGCGAAGTCGCTCAGCGCACGCAACTTTCGATGGACATCGATGTGATCGTTCCAGCGACGCATGACACCGGTTCTGCCGTCTTAGCCGTTCCAGCCAACTCGTTCGCGCAAGAGCAACCGGATTGGTGCTACATCAGTTGCGGGACTTGGTCATTGATGGGGGTCGAAGTCGCTCGGCCTGTGATCAACGATAGCTGCAATTTGTTCAACTTTACGAACGAAGGCGGCGTGCAAGGCAGCGTCCGGTTGCTGAAGAATATTTGTGGTCTGTGGGTTGTTCAGCAATGTCGCGCTCAGTGGAAACGCGAGGGTCACGATTGGAGTTGGGATCGGTTGATTCAGTTGGCTGAGCAGGCGCCGAGCATGATTTCGATTATCGATCCGGACGATCCTGCTTTTGCGGCTCCTGCCGACATGCCGACGGCGATTCGCGACTATTGCCGACGCACTGGTCAGCCGCTTCCCGAGAACGAAGGCGCCATTATTCGCTGTGCGCTCGAAAGTCTGGCTTTGAAGTATCGCTTGGTGCTCGACTATCTCGAGCAACTCGTCGGCAATCAACTGACGACGATTCACATGGTCGGCGGCGGCGTGCAGAACCGAATGCTATGCCAGTTTGCCGCGGACGCTTGCCAACGTCCCGTCGTGGCTGGTCCCGTGGAAGCGACTGCGTTCGGCAACGTGTTGATACAAGCGATCGGGTCCGGTGAACTCAGTTCAATTCATGAAGCGCGTCGTTTAGTTCGTTCCGCCAGCGACATTCGCAGCTACGCGCCGCGTCCGTACGGTCGCTGGGACGAGGGCTTCGGACGCCTGCGGCAACTCGTGATGGCTGGTCAGTAGACTTCAAGAACGCTCACTGCGGGACATCTGTCGCGAGCGTTCGCGCTGGGCAACGCTCACGACAACGTCTAATATCTGTCCATCTCTTAAACGCAATTCGCTTAACGCAATTCGTTCGCTCGAACACGTGCTACGCGTTGGCTGAACCAATCGTTCATCACGGACGCAGCGGCACTCAGCCGTCCGCCAGCCCATTGCAATCGAGCGTTCGCGGCATCCACAACTTGCTGGAACTCAGGCGAAACGCTTGATTGCTGAGCGACTGCGAAATTTCGAGCGTGCGCGATCGGGATTGCGACTTCGTTGCCGCTTGCAGTTCGGTAGATAATGAACTGCGGAGCCGCAGAAACAAGTTGGTGGGCGAGCTCCCGTTTATCAAGCTGCGACTTAGGTGCTTGCCACTGGTTCGCTACGCTGACAAGACCATTCGATACGCTTGGGACGACGGAGGCAAACCAAGATTTTGCAGCTTCGCCTGCGAAGTCGCCCAACTTGGCGGCCGCTTGCATCTGATACAACTCGCCACGAATCACACAGTCCCAAGTGGCAAGTTCCGAGAACGCATCCGCCAAGCGAGCTTTGTTCTGCGCTGAAGCCTCGGTGCCTCGCTTCGCTGGAACGGCCAAAGCAAGCGGCGTCATAAAATTCGGTGCAGCGCTTTGTTTTGGCTGCCAATCTCGCAATACCAAAGTGGGCTTGCGGTAGACGA
This sequence comes from Pirellulaceae bacterium, assembly GCA_041742175.1. GTDB lineage: Bacteria > Planctomycetota > Planctomycetia > Pirellulales > Pirellulaceae > Aureliella. The sequence goes on along the minus strand of JBGSJB010000508.1, from coordinate 823 downwards.
GCGATGCGAAGTAATCCGCGATACAGATGCGTTCGAAGACGAAGACGGGCGCATCGACAATCTGAGCCGCTTGACGGTTCTCAAAGTCGCATGTGCAAGCAGCGAAATGAGACTTGTGAAACTGCCAGCCTTCAGCGTCGACTTCAGCCTCAACAGTGTTTGGAGAGGTACCAACTGAGGCAAGCGTTTTAGCGACCAGGGTGGGCAAGTCGGATGGTTTGTATTCGACTAGGTCGCTTGAGGGCGGTGTGCGATAGAGCGATTCTAAGTGTGCGCAGTCGACTCCATCGTAAAGCTCAGGCCCAATCAGCGCGGTGGAAGCGATGGAAGGTTCTCCGCGCGGTGTCGGCGTGGGCGGACTGCCCGCATCCGGCTGTGCAACAGGCAGTGTCGCCAATGAACTGGCGAGTGAGTCGCCGTTGGGAATCGAATACTCGCTCGAGTCGCGATGTCCCATACAATCTTGCTGAATCATTCCCCAGTCGGTCGGCGCGAGTGGGAAGTGTTGCGGAAGATCGTGTGCATTGGCGAATGAGGCGGTGGTAACGAGCGCTATCGCAACGCGACAGGCAAGCGATCGAAAGAACTTTGCCAAGTGATTTTTCATATTTATCCTCCTAGTTCGATGCGAGCGTCGGCCACGCTTGCATCGCCGGGAGATTATTGGTCGCTAAACTGCCTGGATCTTGCGCGAACTGGAGTGCGCACTTAGGGCATGTTCTGGGGCCGCGAATCTCTCGGAGGTCCGGTTACGGGTGGGTTATGTACGACATCAAAATTGTTGACCGGCGGGGGAGAGCCGCCGATCAACGACTTCGTTTAG
>JBGSJB010000507.1:0-21131 GCA_041742175.1 Pirellulaceae bacterium | reverse complement strand
ATTAAATCGATGGCAGGACAGCGTGTCGTAGTGGTCGGTGGCGGCTTAGCGGGGCTGGCTGTGACGATGAAGTTGGCGGAGCTCGGCATTCCAGTCGATCTTATTAGTTTGACGCCGGTTAAGCGTTCCCACAGCGTTTGCGCGCAGGGCGGGATCAATAGCTGCAACGATCAAGCCCGGCAACTGGGTGACTCGGAGTGGAATCACTTCGATGACACGGTTTACGGCGGCGACTTTCTTCAGCATCAGCCACCTGTCAAAGAGATGGCCTACTGGGCTCCGAAGGTCATCGATCTGATGGACCGTCTCGGCGTGACTTTCAACCGCACGCCCGAAGGGTTGATCGATCGTCGACGTTTCGGTGGCACGCTTTACAAACGTACCGCCTTTGCCGGTGCGACCACCGGCCAGCAGTTGTTGTACGCGCTTGACGAACAAGTCCGCCGCTGGGAAGTGGAAGGCCTGGTTCGAAAGTTCGAGTTCTGGGACTTCCTCGGACCAATTCTTGATGACTCCGGGCGTTGCGTTGGCGTGACGGCGCAAGATATGGTTTCGATGCAGATTCGCGCGTTTCCGGCGGACGCGACTGTGGTTGCCACGGGCGGTTGCGGTCTAATTTACGGCCGTTCAACGATGTCCGTGTTTTGCACTGGTAGCGCTGCGAGCCGCTGTTTCCAGGCGGGTGTGAACTATGGCAACGCCGAGTTTATCCAAGTTCATCCGACGGCGATTCCGGGCGCTGATAAGCTTCGCTTGATGAGCGAGTCGGCGCGTGGCGAAGGCGGACGTGTGTGGGTGCCTAGCAAGGCGCAGGATCCGCGGCCGCCGAAAGAGATTCCCGAAAACGATCGTTACTATTTCTTGGAAAAACGCTATCCGAAGTACGGTAACCTTGTGCCTCGTGATATCGCGACTCGAGAGATTTTTAGTATTTGCGTTAACGAAGGACTGAGCGTCGAAGCGGGCCGGATGTGCGTGTATCTGGATCTCACTCACATTGCCCGAGCCGAGTTGGATCGAAAGCTTGGCGGGATCCTTGAGATCTACGAAAAATTCCAAGGTGTTGATCCGCGCGAAGTTCCGATGAAGATTTTCCCTGCGGTTCACTACTCAATGGGCGGTCTGTGGGCTGGCTACTCAAGAAATTCCGAAGGTGGTTTGACGCCCGCGCATCCCGACAACCAGATGACGAATGTCAAAGGTTTATACGCCATTGGTGAATGTGATTACCAGTATCACGGTGCGAATCGCTTGGGTGCAAACTCGTTACTCAGTTGCATCTTCAGTGGATTGTTCACCGCACCCGGCATTCAGACGTTTATCAACAGCCTCGGTAAAGCGGCTGGCGATGTACCGGCGAGCCTGTTGCAGGGCGCGATTTCGAAGCAGGAAGAGCGTCAACGAAGCTTGATTAGTAGCAGTGGTGGTGAAAATCCCTACACCATCCACGAGCAACTTGGAGATATCATGACGCGGGCTGCGACCGTGGTTCGTTACAATCAGCAGCTCGATGAAGCTTACGAAAGAGTCGACGAGTTGCACAAGCGCGCGATGGCGTGTTCGCTGAGCGACACCGGTAGCTGGACCAATCAGAACTTGATCTTCACCAAGGCTTTGCAGGACATGTTCCCGGTCGCTAAATCGATTCTCAAGGGCGCTAGAATGCGCGATGAGTCGCGAGGAGCTCACTTTAAGCCTGATTTTTCAATGCCGAGTTTGACGGAAGAAGAACCGGCGGCGCGGCGGCAAGAAGCGGAAGCATGGTGCGATCGTTTCGAAGAGAACAACAAGCGTTTCCTTAAGTCTTCTATTGCGACACTCAAAGGCGACCACCCCGAGATCACCTACGAAGATGTCGACACGTCGATCATTCCACCTCGACCGCGGTTGTATGGTCTGGTGGGAGCCGATGTGATCGAACAGGTTTGGAAAGAACGAGTAAAGGCAAAGTCGAAGCAACCTGCCGAGAAGAAGCAACCTGCAACGGTGTGAGTTTCGTAGACGAAGAAAAGCGTTGAATTGAATCGTTAGAGTCGTCGAAAATCGATGAATTGGTTGGAATAAGAATATGATTACCTCAGCAACAGACAGTGGGCATGCAGAGCACGGCGGTTCAGAGCGCAAGCCTGCCAAAATCAACGTTCGAGTTTTGCGCCAGGATGGACCTGTGCAACCGTCGTACTGGGAACGCCACCAAGTGACGTACGAAGAGAACATGAATGTAATCAGTGTGCTGCAGCGGATTGCCGCTCAGGCTTCGACGGCCGACGGCCAAAAGGTCGCGCCAGTCGCGTGGGATTGCGGATGTCTTGAAGAAGTTTGCGGTTCCTGCACGATGGTTATCAACGGCAAGGTTCGGCAAAGCTGTTCGGCTCTGGTCGATCGTTTGCTCGAAGACAACAGCGACGAAATCGAGCTGCAACCTATGACTAAGTATCCAGTCATTCGCGACTTGTTGGTCGATCGCTCACGAATCTATGCAGGCTTGAAGCGCATTAAGGGCTGGGTTCCGGTCGACGGTTACTACGATGCAGGTGCTGGTCCGAAGATCAGTCGCCAGCAGCAGGAGCAAAACTACCCGCTAAGCGAGTGCATGACTTGCGGTTGCTGCATGGAAGCTTGTCCGCAGTACACGAAAGTCGAAGTGTTTCGTCGTCCCGGCGAGACTGACGAACAATTCGAGGCTCGCAAAGCGGACGCTTACGATCACGCGTTCATCGGTGCGGCTCCAATTAGCCAAGCGATGCTGTTCAACTCACATCCCGTCGGCGGAAACCTTGCTGACGAGCGACTTGAAGCGTTGATGAGCGAAGGCGGGATACAGGACTGTGGCAACGCGCAAAACTGCGTCGCTGTTTGTCCCAAGAATATTCCATTGACGCGTTCAATCGCCCGAGCTGGACGAGCGACCACGATCTATGCTCTGAAGAAAATTTTTGATCGTTGAAATAGCCCGCGAAGGTTGGTCGCCTTGCATTAGATGCAAGGCGACCTGAAGTCGTCCTAGTGTTGCTGAAAGCGGTTGTTAGAACTCTGCAGAGCCTGGGGTTCGCGGGAATGGAATGCAGTCACGGATGTTCCCCATGCCGGTGACCCATTGGACGACGCGTTCAAAGCCAAGTCCGAAACCGCTGTGAGGCACTGATCCGAACTTTCGCAAGTCGATGTACCACCAGTACTCCTCTTCGCTCAGCTCCATCTCGCGCATCCGACTCAGCAGAATATCCAGTCGATCTTCGCGCTGGCTGCCGCCGATGATCTCTCCAACTTGCGGGACGAGCACATCCATGGCGGCGACTGTTTTGTCGTCGTCATTGCACTTCATGTAAAACGGTTTGATGGTCTTGGGGTAGTTGTAAAGTACCAGCGGCCCGCCAACGTGTTTTTCGGTCAAGAATCGCTCGTGTTCCGCTTGCAGGTCGCATCCCCACTCAACCGCGTAATCGAATTTTTGGCCGCTTTTCGTCAGGATATCGACCGCTTCGGTGTAAGTCATGTGCTGAAACGGTTTCTCCAGCACGTGTTGTAGCGCTGCGATTGTGCCTGGTTGAACTCGTTCTTCGAAAAACGCCATGTCCTCCGCGCAGTGACTGAGAACGTCACCGAGCAGTCGCTTGATGAAGCGTTCAGCCAATGCCATATTGTCGGGCAGCTCAAAGAAGGCCGCCTCGGGCTCGATCATCCAGAATTCAGCCAAGTGGCGACTGGTATTGCTGTTCTCCGCGCGGAATGTTGGTCCGAACGTATAGACACGTCCCAGCGCAGTCGCATACGTCTCCGCTTCCAACTGGCCAGAAACGGTTAAGAAAGTCGACTTGCCGAAAAAATCGCGGCTGTAGTCGACTTTGCCATCTTTGATCGGCAACTTGTCGAGCGGCAACGATGTGACGCGAAACATTTGCCCCGCGCCTTCGCAATCGCTGGCGGTAATGATCGGCGTATTTAGGTAGTAGAAACCTTCGCTTTGGAAGAACTCATGCACACTCGTTGCCAAGCGGTTGCGAACACGCGCGACCGCGCCGAAGGAATTCGTGCGAGCTCGGAGGTGTGCCCACTCTCGAAGCTTCTCGAAGGTGTGCCGCTTCTTTTGCAGCGGATAATCGTTCGCGTCCGCTAAACCGATCACTCGAACGCTCGTTGCCTCCAACTCCGTCGCTTGGCCTTGGCCTTCGCTTTTCTTCAGCGTTCCGCGCGCGATCATGGAACTGCCGACTGGCAAAGAAGTGATCTCGGATGTGTAGTTGGTGAGTGAGCTGTCGGCGATAACTTGGAGATTGCTGAGGCAACTGCCGTCGTTGACTTCGATGAAACTGAAACCACCCTTGCTGTCACGGCGAGTGCGCACCCAGCCGCGAATTTCGATCTCGCGACCGATGTGCGCTGGATCCTGAGCTTGTTTGACAGTCAACCAGTCGCCATGAGGACTGGTCGTTGAACTGGTCGTAGAACTCATTAGTGCACTTTCTCTGCGAGGTATCGTTCTGCGTCGAGTGCTGCCATGCAACCAGTGCCGGACGACGTGATCGCTTGACGGTAGTAATCATCTGCCACATCGCCGGCTGCGAACACGCCTTCGACGCTGGTCTTTGTCCGAAACGCTTCGGTCCATTGAATGTAACCGCTCGCGTTCATCTTCAGTTTGCCTTTGAGGAAACCGGTGTTTGGAGTATGCCCAATTGCGACGAACATGCCGCTGACGGCGAGTTCGCGGAAGGAGCCGTCGAGCGTGCTTTTCAGCCGTAGACCGGAGACCTTTTGGCCATCGCCGAGCACTTCGTCGACAACGCTGTTCCAAACCAGTTCGATTTTCGGATGATTCTTAGCTCGATCCCGCATGACTTGCGAGGCGCGCAGTTCTCCGCGGCGATGCACCAGATAAATTTTGTCAGCACCATCCAGGTTGGCAAGGTAACTCGCTTCTTCGACAGCCGTGTCGCCACCGCCGATGACCGCGAGCGGTTTGCGGCGATAGGTCGGCAGGGCGCCATCGCACACCGCGCAAGCGCTCACACCTTTGTTCTTGTAGGTTTCTTCGGATGGCAAGCCGAGATAGTTCGCGCGAGCTCCTGTCGCGACGATGACCGTGTGCGTCAACACGGGCTCGCCCATCGCTGGAATCACTTTGTAAGGCTTGCTTGAGAAGTCGACATCGACGATATCATCGCTAATGACGCGAGTTCCAAAGTTCATCGCTTGTTGCTTCATCAACTCCATCAGCTCGACACCTTGGACGGCGTAAAACGGCTTGCCATCTTTTTCGTGACCCTTCGGCGCTGGCGGCAGATTGTAGTGGCGATCCTTGTCGACCGCGCTCTCTACGAAGGCTCGAATGTTGCCTGCCGGAAAACCTGCGTAATTTTCAACCTCCGTCGTGTAAGCCAGCTGGCCGAGCGGGATCATCTCCGGCTTGGCGGTACCCTCAAACAACAGCGGTTTCAAATTCGCGCGAGCCGCATAAATCGCTGCCGACCATCCTGCCGGACCACTTCCAATAATTACTGTGCGCTCAACTTCAGACATTGAAACCCTAACTTTCGTGGGAAGACTCGAATCGCCTAACTTGCGAGGTTCGAAATTATAGGCGCAGCGAATAGCTTTTCACAGTCAGATGCGGTTATCAACGCCCGGCTGTGAATCATGACTTCGCCGTTTGCTCCTCAAACGCGGCAATTGTTTCGAATCGATCGCGGAGCGATCGCCGACCGAGTCGTAGCCGTTCTGGCAGCGTCAGAGCTTCTTCACTTTGAAACTGCGGTAAGCGACCGGATCGCTATGCCCAGCAAAACCGATGCGGCCTTTGCGATTGTCTAGGCCTTTGGGCGGATGCTCGATCTGGCTGCGGTCAAAAGAATCAATGTCGACATCCAAGATCTTCGTACCGTTAAGAGTCACTTTGATTTTCTGGCCGCGAACTTCGATCTCTTGGAAGTTCCATTCGCCGACCGGTCGCAAATAACCGTGCTTGGCGCCGACGCAGTGGTACAAAGAACCGTGATATTGATATGGTAGCAGCGGTGCGTTCGGATGCTTGGCGTTGTAGCCATCGCTATCGATCACCTGCAACTCCAGCCCATCACTGGACGAATGACCGCCTAGCGGAGTTCGGAGTGCGATGCCATTGTTACCGGCAGGCGGCAATTTGAACTCGCAGCGGATGATGACATCTTGATACTCGTCTGCTGTCAATAGGTCGCCGCCCTTACCTTGTTTGCAGACCACTGCGCCGTCTTTGACTTCGTAGTTATCCACAGCGCCCACCCAGCCGCTAAGATCTTTGCCGTTAATCAACTCGACGAAGCCATCTGCATCGCGAGCTGCGAGCATACGGTTGGCTTCCTCGGCGGCAATTTCGCGAACGTAGACGTTGCGCCAGCGAATTTCACTACCATGCGTTTGCAGTTGAATTGGTCCCTTTGCGTAGACCGGATCTCGCATAAATCCGTTGGGCATCTTAGGCGCTTCACCCTCTTTCTTCGTCGCGTCGGGTTTCGCGAACGCCAAGTAGCCGCTCTTCGCATTCGCAAAGTAATTCTCGAGCGGCGCGTGATCAACGACGACTTCGCCATTGAACACTATAGTTACGCGTTCGCCGATCATCGTCATCTTTAGGCTATTCCATTCACCTAGTGGCTTGTCCATCTTCTTCAGCGGATCTTTGCCTGGCGAACCTTTGCGGTTGTTCCATAATCCACCGGAACCGAGTGCACGACCAAGCCCGCTTGGATCGGGTTCAGCGGGATCCCAGATCTGAACTTGAGGTGTGCCTCGCAAGTACACGCCGCTATCACCCTTAGGCAACGCCTTGTACTCAACCATCAACTCAAAGTCACCGAAATCCTTATCGGTTGTCAGATACAATCCGCGACCGTCATTGACGAGTTCGCCGTTCTGAACGCTCCAGTGCGCATTGATGTGTTCGTTGCTCGGCTTGCCCTTCTTGTCAAGCAAACCGCCTTCGACCGATTCCTTCTTATACTTCTCCTGCTCCTCGGGCGATTTTGACCACAAGTCGTTTGGATCTTGAGTTCCCCAGCCATACCAGCCAGATAGATCCGTGCCATTGAACAGCGGCGTAAAACCCTCGGGTGGAGAAGGTTGTTGGCCCATTAAGTGCCGCTCGTTCTGCAGCGACAAAGCGACGATCGTTAGCCCGAATAGGAAAACGCATATTGGATTTTTGCTCTTGAGCATTAAAGACTCCATCGGAAAGTTCGAGTAACCTGCGCCTCATGCTACTTGCTTATTGCCAACATGAAGCTGCTGAGATTCTAATCGAGTTAACGTGCGAAAGCATTGTGACCGGTGCCATTCGAAGTCTTTCTTGTCACACTCACGTTGTGCGCGACCGATTTGGTGCGGATACTAGAACACCGCTAGCAGGCAACGGTATGAAGCATTTTGAGTCAGGTGCAGTAACAGAGTTTGAGTGTAACGGAACTTGCCAGATTTCCCATGCATGGTCGCCGAAGCAGGAACTCTGGCGAGTTCCACGACGAGACCCTTTTGCTTGTGCATGTGAATCGGAGTGGATTTGATGGGTGCCGCCGCGGTTGCTTGGACAATCCGAGTTGCGATGTTGTGCTTCTTGCTATCGCTGATCGGCTTCGCCTTGTCTAACGCCAATCGGCGACTGCCTATACCCTTCCGCGTTATCTGGACGCTTGGCTTTGTTGCGTGCTTGCTCCATATTCTCGCGGCGTTTCAGTTTCACTATCGCTGGAGTCACAGCGCCGCCATTCTCGAAACAGCTCGGCAGACGCAGGAGATCATCGGCGTCGAAGTTGGAGTCGGAGTCTATTTCAACTATCTGTTTCTTCTCTGCTGGGCGATCGACGTTGGCTGGGTCTGGCTAGCCAGCGCCAACACTCAACGAACTTATAAGTGGCTTAGGCTCGCGTGGCTCAGCTACTTGGCGTTCATCGCTTTCAATGGCACAGCAATCTTCAAAGGTGGTTGGACCCAGGTTGCTGGTATCGCTGGTAGCGTGCTGCTAATCGCCGCTCTGCTCGTGCGATTTAAAAAGGTGCAACCGGAGCCTCAACCGGAGCCACTTCCCAAAGCTTCGCCGTAAATTTTCGCTGCTTGGCTTGTGTGAATGCGGGAATAAATCGCACGCTGGAGCGATCTCTAACTTTGGCGATGAAACTTGCGTTTAAGCGGAGTGGCTAATATGAAATTGTGGAACATCGGCAAGCTTTGGTTAATCGTGCGTAGTTTTGCAGTTTGCATACTCATGAGCTGTGCAGGTTGCGGTACCGACGCGAGTAACGTCGCTCGCCATGCTCCGACATCGGAGCGAATCGCATTCGATCCGTTGGGCGTTGAAAAGGCCGTTTCAGAGCTGAATACAGCAACTTACGCGGAGATTATCGAGAACGAATTTCTGAGAACGCTCGATATACCTCAGTCGACTTTTGCCATTGATGTCGATACCGCGTCTTACTCGAATGTGCGGCGATTCGTGCAGCGCGGTGAGTTGCCGCCAAAGGGAGCGGTGCGGATCGAGGAGCTCATCAACTACTTCACCTACAGCTTCGCCGAACCCGCTGGCGAACATCCGCTGGCTGTGCATACGGAGATCGCGGATTGCCCTTGGCAAGCCGAGCATCGATTGCTTCGCATTGGGCTGAAGGGAAAATCACTTATCGAGTTGAAGCGACCAGCATGCAATTTGGTCTTCTTGATTGATGTCTCCGGTTCCATGATGCAAGTCAATAAACTGCCCTTGGTCAAGCAATCGCTCAAGTTGTTGGTGAAGCAGTTGAACGCTGAGGATCGATTGTCGTTGGTCGTTTATGCCGGAGACGCTGGAGTTGTGTTGCCATCGACGTCGGTCACGAATATACCGGACATCATCGCTGCCATCGACTCTCTCAAGCCAGGCGGATCGACGAATGGCTCAGCCGGTATTCAACTCGCTTATGACATAGCAGCCGCTCATCGAATCCCAGGTGGAGTCAACCGTGTCATCCTCTGTACCGATGGCGATTTTAATGTCGGCACTACAGACGAAAGTGAATTGGTGGCACTGATTACAGAGAAAGCTAAGTCGGGTACCTTTCTGTCGGTTCTCGGCTTTGGCGATAACGACCTGCAAGATCGGACCATGGAAAAACTCGCCGATCGAGGCGATGGCAACTACGCTTGCATCGACAATTTGATGGAAGCTCGCAAGGCGCTCGTCCAGCAAGTGGGTGGCACGTTGGTGACTATCGCTAAAGATGTGAAGATTCAGATCGACTTCAACCCGCGTCATGTCCAGTCCTATCGCTTGATCGGTTACGAAAACCGCGCTTTGGCAAATCGCGATTTTCGCGATGATTCGAAAGATGCGGGTGAGTTGGGAGCAGGCCATACGGTGACCGCTTTCTACGAAATCGTCCCCAGCGGCACGGAATCGGTTACTGCGGAAACGCGTCGCGCAGAGTTTGTAACAACTTCGCTGAGTTCGGAAGCGGATGCAAGCACGATGTTGACTGTCAACGTTCGCTACAAGCATCCAACTCAATCGGAAGGCACCGAGTTTCAGTTGCGTTTGCCGGCCGACACCGACACGAACGCTGCTTCTGAAGATTTCCAGTTCGCAAGCGCTGTAGCGGCTTACGGCATGTTGCTTCGCGAAAGCAAGTTTTGCGGTGCTGCAAGTTGGGATTGGGTTATCTCGACCGCTGAACAATCGACTGGAAAAGATCCAAATGGTTTGCGAAACGAGTTCGTGCAGTTAGCGAAAGCGGCTCGAAGCATCACTCTGGCGAAGAGTAATCCTTGACGGAACGGTCGAGCGTTTGGTCGCCAAACGCAGCGGTTCCGGAGCAAGAGCGCTAAGTTTGTCGCGCAGGGCATGAAAAAAGTGGACACCTCGTTAAAATAGTTCCAGTCAATCAACTGTATCGACTGATTTTTTCAAGCTCGACTGTCCACTTGTTCGCAGACCGTATTCGGCGCGAACCCTGCCTCGGAAAGCTGCATAGATGAAGGGTCTGCCATTCGTTTTGGCTTTTACTGCGATGACTTTTATTGCCTGGGGAGCGTATGGACCGTTGCTCCATCACGGTACCGCTTCGATGGGACGCGATAGTGTGCGCGCCTTTGTCGGCGTAGGACTCGCTTACTTTTTCATCGCGGTATTGGTGCCGATCTACATTCTGCGAACTCAAGGTGAGACCGGAAAGTGGACCATTTCCGGGACCTTTTATTCGCTGATTGCTGGCGCCGTCGGAGCGATCGGCGCACTGGGCGTCATTTTGGCGCTGTCGTACGGCGGAATGCCAGTTTATGTCATGCCGCTCGTTTTCGGTTTTGCACCTATCGTCAATACGCTTGTGACCGCGTGGATGAGCAAGACGTTTGATCAAATCAGTCCGATCTTCATCGGCGGAATTGTCGTTGCAGCTTTGGGCGTTGCCGGTGTGCTTGCCTTCAAACCAACCGCTCCAGCTCATGCAGTCCATCCGACCGAAACAACTTCACCCGACACAAGTCACGGTGCCGCTGATGAGCAGAAGCATTCACGAGTTGATCGTCGCGGACCGCTGCGTTTTGTAACAGCAATCGCAACGCCGGAAACGATGCAGGACGATTTGCCTCCGGTGGTTGTGCAACCACCTGCACCGGCGGATGGAAGCGGCAACGCGACCATTGACGCAAACGGCAAGGACCAGAACGCTGAACAAATTTCTGCACCCGAGGCAAGTGCAGCAACGGTTGCGGCGCAGGAGCAAGAGTTGCCGCCGGTCGTGGTCCAGCCTGCTCCGCCGAGCGAAGTTCAGAAATCAGTTACGCCCGAAGCGGTGACACCAGCGGATACTCAGGCGAAAGAACAAGTCGATACGCCCGCATTGCCTCCGGTCGTGCCGCAGCCCGCTGCGCCAGAAACGCTTCAGCCGCCTACTTCGCAAGAACCAGCCGACACAGTCCCTGCTAAATCAATAGCGCCTGATGCAGTTAAACCAGAGGTTGTGAAGCCCGATGAAACGAAAGCGGAATCAGCCAAGCCGAGCGAGTCTACACCAGCTACGAAACCTGCTACCGCTTATTCGGCCTCTCAAGAAACTAAAGATGGCAAGGCTGAAGTTCCGCCAGTTGCATCGCCTAAGCTGCCGCTAATTGAATCGCCAAAGCGTGAACTGGACGATCCAACTGGGTCTCGCAATGTTGATAATCAAGAGACGACGAGTGATGCGAAGGTCGAAGTGCCTGCAACAAAGCCTGCTGCGCCACCTGCCAACGTACCCATGATTGTTGTTTCAATCGTCATTGCGGCAATTTGTTGGGGTTCGTATGGTCCAATGCTGCATCAAGGTCAAGCTCGGATGAACGGCAGTCGCTTGCGACCGTTCACCTGCGTTGGTTTGGCGTATTTCGTTATTGCTGTAGCGGCTCCGTTGGGCGTTATCGCATCTCGAACAGCCGATGCGGGTGCTTGGAGTGTGGGCGGTTTGACTTGGTCGATCATCGCAGGAGCTGCTGGAGCGATCGGGGCTTTAGGTGTGATTCTTGCGTTTAATGCTGGCGGCAAACCTTATTATGTGATGCCGCTAGTGTTTGGGTTTGCGCCGGTCATCAACACGTGCATTTCGCTGACCGAAGCTGGAACATGGGGATTGGTGCGTCCCGAGTTCTGGATCAGCTTGGCGATTGTGATTGCAGGTGCGATCACAGTGTTAATCAACGCGCCTAAACCTCAGCACGCGAAACCGCATGCACCTGCGCTGAAGACTTAAAACCACCCGGTGCGTAGGTGCGATCGCGGCGTATGCTGCGGCGCTACCAATCTTCGGCTTGAACATTGCCCAACTCGACGACCTGCCGATATTGTTGGTCGCAAAATCGGTCCGTCATTCCAGCGAGGTAGTCACCTACGGCGATCTCAAGTCCAACTTGTTGCGCGCGATCCGTAAATCGCTGCGGAAGGCCGCGTGGAGTTTCCAACAAATGCTCGAACAGCACACGCAAACGCGTTGCCGCTTGATTGCGAACAGCGACCAACTGCGGGTGGCGATAAACGTTGTCGAAGAGGAACTGCTGTAGTTCAATGCGCTCTCCGGCGATCAGTGGCGAGTAATCTAACTGAATCCCAAGTTGACGCACCGACAAACTATCAAGCTGAACCACATCGTGCAAAACTTCGACCGCTTGTTCAAGCAGATCGGCAACCTGCACGTCTATCAGGCTGTGCACGAGAGCCTGTCGAGCGGCGCGGTCGGTTGGCGAATGCGGCTGACAAGTGCTGCACTGGTCGGCACGCTGCACCAAGTCGAGCCCCTTGAGTTGGTTAAGTGTTATCAAACCCAACTTCAGCGCATCGTCAATATCGTGAGCGTTATAAGCGATGCTATCTGCCAGATCGACGACTTGCACTTCCAGCAAGGGCGTCTGCCCATCGTGTGTGATGCGAAAGTCTTGGCCGGCTAGCACTTCGCGCGTTAGGTTCAGGCCGGGATACGGCGTGAAACGCATCTCGAGTTGTTCCGCAAGTATCATCGCAAAGCGATTGTGCGAGAAACCGCCGTGATTGGCCAAGCACTGCGCGAGGGCATCTTCGCCGGAGTGACCGTAAGGCGGATGGCCGATGTCATGCAGCAGCGCGAGGGCTTCGATCAAATCTTCGTTCAATCGCAGTACGCGTCCGATGGTTCGCGCGATAGTCGCCACTTCGTGCGTGTGCGTGAGTCTCGTTCGATGGTAATCGCCCATCTCACCTGTGAAGACTTGCATCTTGCCGCTACGTCGACGAAAAGCGGCACTATGCAGTATGCGATCGCGATCGCGCTGGAAAGGGCTGCTGTACGGAAGAGCCGCTTCTGCATAGCGACGGCCGATCGAGTCCTTCGCGAACATCGCGTAGGGTGCCAGCAAAAGCTCCTCGCGTTTTTCCCAACTCCGAATGTCTGTCTGACGCATTGATTTCATAGCTGCAACACCCAAGGGGTCCCTTCCGTGGGCCAATTTGTTTCTTTCTCTGCAGTATTAGCGAATTACGTACCCAGCTCAAGATCGATTGCGATCATTACGGTGGATTGAACAGCCTTTCTATTTGCTAGCGTCTTGCACACGGATCGTTCACGGCTGTGGGGAAGTCAGCAGTAATTCGTTACTTAGTGCCCGCGCATGCTTTCTAAACCGCAAGCTGAATTGCGTAGTTCAGCACGCAAGTCTCCGCTGCCAATTGATCACTGGTGCATGGCAGTTAGGCAGACACTTGATGAAGTGGCCTCGATTACCCCTAGCTAAAAAATAGCGTTCGGATTGGCGGAGATTCGTTGCACGACGAAATGTCAGATCCAAAGCAGTCAGCGACTTCGGGAAGTAGAGCCCTGCTGCACCTCTGAGCTGTGTTGAAGTGAGCTTTGTTGAAGTTGACCGCTGCAGTTTGTTTATGACACGAGCTTTCGTCCCACAGCGCAAGGGCGCAGAACATGCAGTTGATTAAAGCTTGGTGAATGAGTAGCGAATTGACTACGCGCGATCGCCCTGTTGGAGAACTGAATTCCGTAACGATACGTTTATGAAGAGGGTTTGTTTATGAAGCGTCAAGCTTTCACGTTAGTCGAACTGCTAGTGGTTATTGCAATCATCGGTATTCTTGTCGGACTCTTGCTACCAGCGGTGCAAGCGGCGCGAGAAGCAGCTCGCAGGATGAGTTGCGGCAACAACGTGAAGCAGATTGCGCTGTCGATGCACAACTATCACGACACCTTCAGGACCTTTCCGTATGGCTCATTTAACTTGCGCGAGACTTGGCCTGCCAATGGAACAAACTGGCGAGTAGCCATTCTTCCTTTCATCGAGCAGAACAATGTTTATCAGAGGCTTTCACTTACTTCGACTTCGCACTTTATGGCAGGTGGCGCTGCAGGCGCGAATGCGTTTCTTGGTAACGAAGTACTGAAGAGCCTTATCATTCCGACTTACCGTTGCCCTTCTTCTCCGAACGATCCCTTCGAGATTGCGCCGGGTTCAAACAACAACGGTACGGCGATGAATGCATCGTACGTTGGTATCTCCGGCGCGGCCCGACCTGTTCCAGGTGCAGACGTGAACGCGGGCACCAAAGATTGTGGGCATGGTTGGTCATGTGAGAACGGTGTGCTCTTCCCAAATGGAACGTGCAAGATGGCTTCCATCACCGATGGCACTTCAAACTCAATGTTCGTTTCGGACCAGTCGGGCTTGGTAGCTAGAGTGAACAGATCTTCGAATTACTACGGCGCTTGGTTCGGAACGCGTCATCCGCGTCGCGTGCTCGACGCCAATTGCACCGACTTGTGGCAAACGGGCACGACCTGTGTCCGGTTTGCGCCGAACTCGAACATTGTCCAGACTGGTGCAACGGAAGCGATGTACCGAAGCAACACAGTTATCAACTCAATGCACCCGGGTGGGATCCAAGTCGGTATAGCTGACGGTTCCGTTCAATTCATCGCTGACACCATGGATTTCTTTACCCTGAAACGACTTTGCTGCCGTTACGACGGTGAAGTTGTTTCGCTCGAGTAGCGCGACTTTGTCAGAGGCTGTCATTTTTGGATCATTTATCCTCACGCATTTAGATCGATCAAGTATGCACTATAGAACACTTATTCCTTGCGCTTTAATGAGTTGCATAGCCGTAGCCGTGGGTTGCACACCCGCCAACCCTGTGGGCACGGTGAAAGGCACTGCTTCGTTGAAAGGTAAGCCTTATAGCGATGCAGCAGTGATGTTCGTAAGTCTTGAAAAGGGACTCGGTTCTGGCGGAGATTTGCAATCAGACGGCTCGTTCAGCTTGACGGATCCATTGCCAGTCGGTTCGTACACCGTTTACTTTGCTCCGAAGTCAGTACCTGCGGCGGAAGCTTCGGCTGCGCCAGTTCCAATGCATGTCGATAAGTCGATTCCAAGCAAGTACTGGAGCGAATCGAGCTCTGACATCAAAGTCGACGTAAAAGAAGGCGATAATACAGTGCCGATCGACATCAAGTAACCTACGAAGCGAACTGCTGAAGCGAACTGCTGAAGCGAACTGCTCAAGCGAACTGCTCAAGCGAACTGCTCGATCACTCAATCCAATTGGGACATCGCCTCACGGTGATGTCCCAATTGCTTTTGTAGTTTATGGAGCTTCGCGATAGGCTTCGACTTCGAACGGATTGTCGCGATAGTAATCTCGACCAAGCCAATACATCCAGGCGGACGCTAGCAAATAGGCTGGTCCCATGAACGGTCCCCAGCGTTCGAATTGCCGCACGTGCACACGTTCATGAGCAGCGGCGTAGTCCAAACCCTCTTCGGTCTGCCCAAGGATCACATGCCCCAGGGTGAAACCTGCCGTGTGAATGCCGGGTGGCAATCCACGTACGAACCACTTCGTTCCGCCGCCATAAAATTCGATTGCGCCATCTCGGAGTCGAGCTTTGCCGCCGCTAAGCATGCCTAGTCCGCCGATGGTCAGACCAAGCAAGCTGTAGGGACTAGCCCAGATAACAGCAATCGTTTTTTTAAAGTTTGACTAAAGTTTGGCACGGTTTGACCTTCGCAATCTGCGAAAACCTATTGACGCTTGAGCGACGGATCATCTACCTAAGATAAGCCTGCCAGAGTCTCTCGGGCAAGCGATATTCTGTGTCGCCACACTCGGACCGCATTTCTGTGTCGAGTCGCAGCGCATAATCCAAGTACCGGCTCGGTTGATGCGATCTAAAGTCATACTAGCATCTGTCATGACAGCCGCGCTGGCGTTAAACATGCCTGCGTTCGGTCAGCGCATCCAGTTTCCTCAGACCAATGGTCTACGCCCAGTTGGTTCGACAGTCCAAAACACAACTCCGCTGCCCGACTTAGCATCCAACCCGGCTGCTGGACCGGTGATGGTCCCGCTCAACTCAGCAGCCATCTACCCTCCAGCATCTAGCGCGCAGTTCGATCCCTATTCAACTCGGCAAGTCACTACGCCGACCTTTCCGCAAACGAATCCTTATCCTCCATCAAGTTCTATTGCGCCGAGTTTGGGTGGCTCGGTCCCCACCGCTCAGCCGAACTTTGGTGCAGCGCCTAGTTATGGTGCGCCGTCGTACGGTGCTCCGACTTACAGCGCGCCAACTTACGGAGCACCGACGACTGGGTATCCGGGCTACAACGGGGCGTCGCCGACGTTGCCTGGAATTGGGCAAAGCGGCATTTTGGGGACTTATCCATATACGAACTCAACCGTTTATCCGCCTTCGGCGTATCCGAACGGCAGCCCTTCCGCGCTCTTCCCGGGAGCGTATCCGCAAACTGGACAACCAGGATTCGGATATGGTCAAAGCGGCGGCAGTTGGTTCGGAAATCTGTTCGGCGGCAACAACTACGCTCAACCAGGCATCACCGCACCAGGCAATCTCGTCCTGCCACCAGGTGGTTCTTGGGGCAACTGGAATCCGCAAGGTTCGGTTTTCAATGGGCAACCGGCTTACCCTCAGGTCTTGCGTCTGTTTCAGGGGCCGCGATTTCGGCACGCATGGATTTATGGCAGCGATGATAACGATGCGCTACAGATTAACGATAGCGACGTGGCGCTCGCGTTTGCGATTCCAAATTTTTTGTACTCGACGCAGCCCGTTTACCTGCTGCCTTCATTCTCAGTTCACAACTGGGAAGGTCCTCGCAATGTGGCGGCTGATTTGCCCCCGATCGCTTACTCAGCTTTCCTTGATGCAGGATGGCAATCCGATCCGGCTCGCATTATGGGAGCCGAGCTTGGTTTGCGAGTTGGTGTGTTCAGTGATTTCGAAGCGCATACTTCGGACAGTTTGCGAGTTATGGGCCGCGCGCTCGGTCGCGTTCGCTTGACACCTGCCGCCACCTTGAAGCTTGGCGCGATCTATCTTGATCGCAACAAAGTTAAACTGTTGCCGGCCGGCGGCATCCTTTGGCAACCGAATCCGGAAACGCGCTTTGACCTATTCTTTCCCGAGCCAAAGTTGGCTCACTATCTCGCAACGGTCGGCACTATGGACACATGGTGGTACGTCGGCGGCTACTACGGCGGTGGTTCATGGACAGTTAAGCGAACGTCCGGCGAAAAGGAGTCGATCGATATCAATGACATCCGCTTAGTGTTGGGGTTGGAGTGGGGGCGTAACGAGCAGATGCGCGATGGACGTCGCGTGGCGTTCCTCGAAGCCGGTTACGTCTTTCAGCGCGAATTGCTTTTCAAGGAATCACCCGCTGACAATCTCGATCTTCAAGACAGTTTCATGATCCGAGCTGGCATCGGGTATTAAATTATCTTCGCTCGCCACATCTAGGTTAGTGTTTACGTGGCACGCTATGTTCTGCGAAGGGCGTGGCGGATGTCGCGCAGAACACGCCTTTCGCGGAACCTTCGAGGGGCCATCTTAAAAGTCAAACGCTGACTGAACTACTTCTTCGCGGGGCTCAACGAATTGCGTATAGCCTATCGCCGCGTCGAATCAGCAGCGTGCCGTTGGCGGCTGCGGCTGCGTATTGAATTTGAGTTGACGATACTGCGGGTTGACCTTCGACTTCGGCGGCAACCTCCCATAGCGAGTTCGTTTCAAGCTCCGTCCCGTCGTCAGTGGATACGATCGAAGTTGTTCCTTTCTGTCCGAACAGAAACAAACGGTTCGCATCGCAAATCGGAGTTGCCCAAATGCTTCCCGACTTAACACGTGTGACGCTCAGTTGCTTTCCGGTTTCGACATCAAGTTGGTAGAGCGCGCCCGACCGATTGACGATCCACACCTTGCCAGCCGCAACGACGGGGCTGCCGAAACTACAGTTCGCTTTCTCCGCTCGCCATAGAAATTTGGCCGAGTGTTTATCTGCTGCGGTTGTGATCTCGACCAAGCCTCCGGAATTCGCCGACTTGCCAGCGCTCTCTTCTCCGCGACCATTGGATGCTCCGATAAAGAAGCGTCCACTCCCCGCCGGGATCGGTGTGCTCGAAGTGTTGTTCACAATGTCTGTCAGTTCCCAGTGACGATCGCCGGTTGCTGGATTGAAGCCGACGAGCTTTCCGCTGGCGCTACAAACCAACTGCTGTGTATCGCCGACTTGAATCAGCCTCGGTGAACCCCAAGTAGTGGACCCGAGACCAGCGACTTTCCACTTCGTTTCGCCCGACGCTTTATCGACGGCCATCAAGTAAGGATCTTCTCCGCGTTCAATCCATACGAACAGATGTTTTGCGTCCTGCTCCAAGGATGAAGCCAAGCCGTGCCGCGCCTTGATCGCGCCATAGTCCGCGACCAAATTACGCTGCCAACGAATGTTGCCTTCGTGATCCATCGACGCGAGAACTCCGCCTTCGTTGAGCACATAGACGGCGTTGCTATCGACAGTCGCCGAAGGAGCAGCGCGGCTGACGTAGCTGCTGTTCTCTTCGGGCGTTGGATTCTCAAAATCAGTCTTCCACAGCTGCTTGCCATCGGCTAAACCGAATGCGCTGACATGGAATTTCTCTTTCATCGGACCACTAGTGGATGTCAAGAAAATCTTCGCATCGAGCACAACGGGTGACGATTGTCCGTATCCTGTTACGTCAGCTTGCCAAGCCAACGTTGACGAGTCAGCACTCCAAGTCGTCGGAAGTGTAGTCGCCGTGGACTGACCACCGTTCTGGAAATTAGTCCATGTCTCAGCAGGTTCTTCTGCACAAGTGCTGGCAGCCAACGCGGTAACCGCGAGAAGCATCGCTTTGCAAATCTTCGCGCACTTCCAAGCAGGGTTCCTGAGCGCACTGCGTCCAAGGAACATCGCATCTTGCCATGCGTCCAGACCGATCGACTGTATCGGATGCTGCTGAAGCGACTCAAGCGATCGACTTAAATCCAAGGCGCTTCCGTTTTTCAGCTGAGCTTTGGCAGCGCGAGTTGTTTTGGGAACGCTAAGCCGATCACGGTGCGAATGCCGCCAAGTCGAAAACTGTTTTGCAAAGAATGCGATCACAAAGGAACTCCCCATCAAGACGACGTGTAAAAGAATGGTCTGCATAATAGGTCCCAAAACTGTTTTACCCAAAACGCTCAACGCGCTCAGTGGACGCATCGAGAAAATGGACGCTATTGGGAAAACTTGAACGAATCCGATTCCCCCTTTTCTTCGGGCGGCAACTCTTCAAGCCGCCGAAGGCAGTTGCTAACGCGTTCCACTTCACCTGCTGAGCGATAGAGTTCTGCGATGCGCTCCAAGCAACAACGGCAGGTCACTTGTCGAAAATGCTCGCTTTCCAGGTGCCTTAGAACCCAAATCGCACGCTGCTGCTGATCGAGTCGAACGAGCACAGAGGCAAGGCCGATGCGAAAATGAACATTGTCCGGTTCCAGTTCCACGGCTCGCCAAGCCAGCGATTCCACGACGGAGGGCGCACAACCGCATCGCATCGCATAAAAGCACATGTCAAACGCTACTTGGCCACACTCCGGCTCGACCCAAGCAGCTCTGCGACATAAGTCCATCGCCAATTGCGGTTGATCGATACCGTCTAAGCCAGCTGCCGCTAGCAATAGAAGCTCGACGTTCTCCACGGCTGCTTCAGCCTGAATTAAATACAGATCGCGTGCCAGCTTGTGCCGCTTGAGTACAGCGTAGCACTCGGCAAGACATAGCCTGGAAAGCGGTTGAATGGTGATCAGCAAAGCGGCTTTCTCGAATGCATCTGTGGCATCGTAAACCTTTCCCAAGTCCCTCCACGCGAGCCCCAAAAGTTCCCACGCTCGACCGTCGTTTGGATCGACAGCAAGTGTTGCAAGCGACTCAGCGATCGCTTCGTTCAGGTTCCCCTCGCAGAACGCTTGCCAGCCCCGCGTTGACTGAAGTGCTCGTAAGCTCTCGGCAAGCTCAGAAGGTCTAGTGGGCATGCGGAGGCTCCTTTCGGGAAAATACCGTCGACTCATTTTCGAATTCGCTTTGTGCTAGGATCTGACTATCGAACTGGGAAGACCGGACATCGGTTTCGAGGCGATTGGAAGGCATTTGGGACGAATCGTCGCGAATACATAACCGCCAAGAGACGCACGAGAACCAACAATTACTGCTAGCTGTCATGACACCTCCGTTGTATCCCTAGCTGGCTGACGGCTTCCGAAGAAGGAGAATGGCTCGCTCGGTAACGCTAATGAGACTCAGTCTCATTTGTATGAGCTCATTTGGCGTCGTTTGTCAAGAATAAATCCGATAGGGACGGACTCTTGCCTAGCCAGACCGCGATCTGCGTTCTGTGTGGCGATCGAAATGGGCGTGGCAGGGTCTATCATTCCAAGCTGCGGTTTCTAAACTGCCTTGCAAGCTGGTTGCATCGCTTCCAGGCGGCATGAAACGATCGATGGTGAAGGTCAAATCGTTGGCTGTTCGGACAAGAAAGGCGAGGTCAGATTGCGAGACTGGATGGGCTGGAAAGCGAAATGGGAAAGCGAGTTCGTTGAGTTCGCAAGCTCTGAAATGCGGCTTGCGGATGCTGGACACGACTTGGCACATGTGAAGAGAGTGGTGGCTGCGGCGGAGCGGATCGGTATAGCTGAAGATGCTAAACCGGAGGTGGTTTTACCGGCGGCCTGGTTGCATGATTGTGTGGTGGTGGCAAAGGATTCGCCGCTTCGAAGCCGCGCGTCCCAGATGGCGGCTGAGAGAGCGACTGCGTTTTTAGAGTCGGTCGGATATGAGCGCGAACTGATCCCAGCAGTGGCTCATGCCATCGTGGCTCACAGTTTTTCTGCGGCAGTCAAACCGGAGACGATCGAAGCGAAAGTAGTGCAGGATGCGGATCGCTTGGAAGCGCTGGGAGCCTTGGGGTTAGCACGCTGTCTGATGACTGGCGGTGCGATGGGAAGGCAACTGTTGCATGCTAACGAACCTTTTCCGGTTGACCGCGATGCCGACGATGCAGCAAGCTCGCTCGATCACCTGTTTGTAAAATTATTGAAATTGCCGGCGATGATGCAAACGCAGACTGGGCGTTCGCTTGCGGTCGCGCGAGCTGAGTTCCTCGTGCATTTCTTGCGAACGCTGGCGAGTGAGTTGCTGATCGAAAAGTCGGTCTTAGATCGTGCGTTGGCAAGGCTTTAGTGGCTTGGCGCGACTGCCCCCTCACCCCCCAACCCCTCTCCCCCGATGATTTCTTGCAGCTTTAGATGCTGCAAGAAATCATC
>JBGSJB010000506.1:0-1767 GCA_041742175.1 Pirellulaceae bacterium | reverse complement strand
ATCGTAATTCAATTCCGGGATGCTAGCCGCGCGCCGTTTGCATAACTCGGCTGATTTCTCAGCCGCGAGTTGCCAAGCGGCCTGTCGGTCACTTTGACGGTCACTTTGACGGTCACTTTGACGGTCACTTTGACGGTCACTTTGACGCTCGGCACCTGCGTTCGACTGAGCGAGTTGTTGCCATTGCCGCAGTAATCGATGCCGATCCGCTTGCATTACCTGCTGTAAAATCGCAGGAGCATTTCTACTTGAAACCGTCATCGATAAGTCGTTTTCCCATTGGTCCGCCAAAGTTCTTTCTATTGAGTTCTACTTCAACGATTCGTAGTGGTAAAGCTCTAAATGATCGCTGGCTGTGTTTCCATTCGTTCGCGGGCATAAGTGTCTACCAGCGAATCTTGTTGAAGGTTTGCATGAGTTTTTCACCGCGGTTAGGGTTAAGTTGCTTTACCCAATTGATCCGGCCGAGTAGATGACTGCGGAAATCGGAATGCGCGTCGCGATTCTGGGCAACTGGTCCGAGTTTCACACAGTTGTGAAGCACGGCTCGCAGTTGATCGTAAGTGTCACGCTCGATATTGACGCGACGATTGATCACAATTCCGGCTGCGAATTGGCGGGTTGCTTGCCGCATGATCCGCGTCTTGCGAAAGTTCACTTCGAAACCTTCGTCGAGGGCGATGCTGGCGACTTGCTGAGAAAAGGCTTTTGCCGTTCGCCCAAAATCACGCTCGCCAGAGAACAGCAGATCGTCAGCGTAGCGGGTGCAGTTGACTCCCGCTGAAGCCGCTAAACCCGCGAGACGAAAATCGAGTCGATAGGCGATCAAGTTTGCAAGCTGCGGCGACGACGGTGCACCTTGCGGCAAGTGACGACGGCAGTAAAGCGATCGCAAACGCTCGCGCGCCGCTCGATCGAGATCCAAGTGCCTATACAGCGAAGATTGTTGTTCGCTTTCCAAAGCTTCTTCAAGCGAGCTGAGCGTGGCGGAAGCGGTACAGAGGTGGGTGAGCAGTTGCGTGATGGCGAACGGATAGCCCAAGCTTCGAAAGAGCCCGAAAACTCGCGTCGCTGTAATCGACGGAAAGAAATCGACGAGGTCCATTCGCAGGACTATGGCTTGACCAACGTGCGGCTGAACATAAGAAATCGCTGAACGACCGCGTGTGAATCCATGCGAGGCTGTGTGAGCAGGAACAGCGTTCAGTATTTGTGTGGCGATCTTTCGCTGCACAGCTTTGAGGTGCACTTTCGGAGCCTCCAGCAACCTGGCACCACTACGACGCTTGCGAATGATTTTGATGCGGTAGTGCGAATGTCGCTCTTCAGATAACCATTGCGTCAGAGAGCTTGGCAGCCCGAGCAGCTCCGCTAAGGCAGTGACACTGGCGATTTCGGGGATGTCCCAACCGTTGGGAAATGCCAATGAGGCTCGCATCGAAACGGGTTTGTAGCGATTGGCGAGTTCAAAGCGGCGAAGCAAGCGTGCTGGAAACTCTCTGCCAAGCGTCGATCGCCGCAGGAACTTGACCAACATTTGCCGCGAGGGCGGATACGGAAAACGTGCCTTCAACGCGAGAGGAAGCGCATGAGCCTTCGAGTTCTTGCGAGTAACGCGGGTGATAATTCGCGTTAGTTCCTCTTTAGTCCAGTTCGAATCGAGTAAAGCGATCGCCAGCTGATCGATCTTCTTCATGCTCAGGCGATCGCCTCATGCAGGATTAGAAATAAATGCAATCGTCAACTCAACCGAACTAGTCTGCGATG
>JBGSJB010000505.1:0-3595 GCA_041742175.1 Pirellulaceae bacterium | reverse complement strand
GGGTTGAAGCGAAGAAGGCTTCAGTCGCAGTCAAAGTCCGACCCCTGAAGAAGCTCAAAGAAATGGTCTAGTACCAAACCACGCTTCCGAATCGATTTCGAGGCGAGCCTGATTTTTCAGTCTCGCCTCGTTTCGTTTCTTGCCATAGAGCTTGAAAATAAGTTCTCTCTCTGCCATCGTGTTGGAACAAAGATCGATCTCACACCGCTTTTGTGCCGCCATGCAAATCCTGCTACCGACATCCTCCAACCCAGATGCAATCCTTAAACCGACGCTCTACAACTCCGCAGCGGTTGAGGATTTTCGACGCCGTCATCGAGTCGACCCACAGCGGCTCCGCAAAATGCGTTACACCAACTTCCAGATGCACCAGCCGCTGGCCACCGCACTCGAACGTCTGGGCACCGAGGCGGCCCAAGCGATCGAACACGAGTTCAATCTCGCCCCACTGAAAATACACCAACGTCACGACTCGACCATCGATCCTTCGGTCAAACTGGTCATGGAAGCCGCTGATGGGCAACGAATGGAAACGGTGCTCCTGCGTTCGGGGCCGTCGCGAGCCGCCGTTTGCGTTTCAACTCAAGTGGGCTGCCAAGCCGGTTGCCCGTTTTGCGCAACCGCTCGCATGGGTCTGAAGCGAAATCTGAACAGCGACGAGATTCTTGAGCAGATTCTCACTGCTGCCAGAATTTGCCGGACGGACAACCGTCGGCTGCGAAATATTGTCTTCATGGGCATGGGCGAGCCGCTTCACAATGAAGACAACTTGTACGCAACGATCGAGTGCCTCACAAGTGAATCGATGTTCGCGATCCCGCATCGTCGAATTTCGGTTTCGACGGTCGGCGTTCCCGACGCCATGATTCGCTTGATCGATCGCTTTCCCGGAATTCAAATGGCGCTCAGCCTGCATTCGGCCCGACCGGAGCTGCGCAGCAAACTGGTACCTTGGTCACGACGGTATTCATGGGAAGAAACACACGAGGCACTTCGCTACATCGCTCGCAAACCGAAGACGCATCGACAGCAAGGGCCGATCATGATCGAACACATCATGATTGCAGGCGTCAATGATCAAGACGAAGATGCCGACGCACTCATCGAGTATCTCGAGGGATTGAACGTCATGATCAACTTAATCCCGTACAACGCTACGGAGTTCGTACAAGCGTGGCAGCCGACCACGAGAGAGCGTCGCGGCGAGTTCGCGATGCGGTTGCGCGCCGCAGGCATCTTCACCACCATCCGCTACTCAATGGGTTCAGACGTGCAAGCGGCATGTGGCCAGCTAGTTCAAAAAGCCAACGCAGTTGTTTAGCCGTGTTTGCTTAGACGCAGTTGCTTAGACGCAGAAAACGTCCCACGCAGCTACTTCAGCACATCCGCTTTCAGTTGATAGAAGACGCCGGTGAGGCCTTCGATCGGCTTGAGGCCTGGATTGACCTTCAGTGTTCCGGCCAAGCGTTGTCGGCGGTAGCTGCGCGTCGCGTACTGATCACCCGTCAGGCTGACTTCGATCATGTGGGTCAGCGGCGGCTGTCCTCCGAAGCAACATGTGCCCAAGTCGGGTACGATCACAAACCGTTTCGCCTGCAAACTGTCCATCGAAGTTGGGTGAATGTAGCCTTTGATGAAAATTTGCTCTCCGTTGTGATCGATCGCAAACTGGGTTGGGATGTCGGGCTTGCCGGGATCGCTTAGAAACGCGTTAAAATCGACGCGTTCGTACCAGTCGGGGACTTCTGTCATGTACACATAAGTGTGCCAAACGGGCGCAGCGATCAGCGTCAGGCCGCATAGTGTCGCTCCAACCGCTGCCAGCGGACGTCCGAGGTACTCGTGGGGGAATTTTCGAAAGGCCGCGAAAGCGATGTAAGCGAAAACTAGCCCAGTGACCGGCAATGCGATCATGGGAACAAAAAAGAATGAGCTCAGCCCTAACGCGCCCAATGCCAGCGAGGCCAGCGCCGACTGGGAAACCGACTGATAAACTTCAGCGCCCGCGTCATTAGTGGCTGCGACAGCGGACTCACTCGCTCGGTCAACGTCATCAATCATTATCGCCATGTTTTGCTCTAACTTCGTTCGTTCTTGACTGCCAACGCGAATGCAACGACGCCAGGTTTACCCGCCCCGCTGATCGCCAACCACATGGCCAGCCACAGAGTCAGTGAAACCATACAGATTACGCTGATCACAAACGCGCGGTTCGGTTCGACGTTGGCAACTACGGCGGGACCAGCCAAGATTCCGCTGCTGGCAATGCTGCCATCCGCAAACTGCACATTCACTTTCGCGGGCAGCGGGCTGTCGCTAACCGCCAGCCCACGAACTGGGGCGGGTGAAAGCGTTGAGGAGGATTTAGTCGTCGGAGCCGCAGGTTGCGGAATCGGGAAGAAGGAAGTCGCACGCTTAAAAGCCGCTGGATCGATTTCCTTCAGTTCGTCGAGCTTCGCTGAGGCTTCCGGCTTCGGGCACGCTCGCAAGTAATTGATCACCGGCACTCGCACCCAACTCGATTTCTCATCAGCGGTCTTGAACAGTTCCACCAGTCGATCGATTTGCGACCAATCTTCCCATCTCGCCAAATCGGGGATCACGAGATCCGCCAACTCGGGCCGTTGCAAAATCAACTGCATCGACTTCAGCACACGGTCCTTGGAAATAATTCCGCCATCGGTTCCATGGAAACGCAGAGCCATGATCGCAGCATAAGTGTCCGCATATTGGCTCTTCTTGTTTTCCAAAAATAGCTCGTCGATCAACTTCAAACCATCGTCGCCCAGCAACGTAACGTAACAAGCGATCATGGCATCCAAACCAGCTCGTTTGTTAGGATCTTCGCTGCGAAGCATCTCTTCGAGCAACTTCGCGTCTTCAGGTTTGCCACAAATACCCAGCAGGACCAGATAGAGTCGCTTGCGATCTGGCGGTAGGCTGGTGTCTTCAATCCACTCAAGCAATTGTTCGCGCTTGAGTTTCGGTTTCAGTTTCTTCAAGTCTTCATAAGGAGCCGACGCGAATTCGTCGTACGCGTCGCGAGCAAGCAACGCTTCGGAATGCTCCAGGTAATCGTGATAGAATTCGATGCGCTTCAGTGAGTCTTCGGGCAGTTTGACAATTGTCTTCACATACTCAACCGCTTTTTCACTGACCGGAAGCGGTGACGACCAAAGCAAGTCGGGTGGATCGACTCCCATGACTAAGAACTGCGTACCTTCTGGTGCTTTACCAAAGTAATTCATGCGTGCGCGCTGATCTACCTTGATCAAGCTGTCGCCGCGGATAATGGACAGCAGCTCGAACTCAGCGTCCGACTCGGTTTCCGTACCTTTGATGATTTTCGCAATGGCGACCGCATCCATCGACTCCATCTCTTGCCGCAGAGTCTGCGAAACCGCAGAGCAGAAAGGGCACATTTCGGCGAATGTGGTTTCGGCCACTACCAGCAAGAATGCGAGGCTCATCGCGTACGATATTTTGTGCATATTCCGTTTCTCCGGAAATCGCGAAGATTTTTTCAAGTTACGATAGCTCTAGTTTAGGAGAGTAACTGGGTTTGGGGCCAGCTCTACCGCGAATTTTCGCTAAT
>JBGSJB010000504.1:0-3468 GCA_041742175.1 Pirellulaceae bacterium | reverse complement strand
CGCATGTTGCGTAAGGTGAAAATCGAAACACCGGGAGACACCAGCCTGCTGCCTGGTTTGGTGATGGACAAGTTCGAGTTTCGCCGCGTGAACAATCTGCTCAATGATTGCCTCAAGATCTCGGATCCAGGCGATAGCGAGTATTCCGTCGGTACTTTGGTTCCGAAGGAAGCGCTCGAATTGAACAACACGCAGATCGAAGGTCTCGGCGGCAAACCTGCTAAAGGCAAGAAGCCAAAGCCAGCCACTGCGAGCACCCAGTTGCTTGGTATTACCAAGGCGTCGGTTCAGAGCAGCAGCTTTATTTCGGCCGCTAGCTTCCAGGAAACGACAAAAGTTTTGACCGAAGCAGCTCTTGCAGGCAAGGTTGATAAGCTTGTTGGCTTGAAGGAAAACGTGATTCTCGGTCACTTGATTCCTGCCGGAACCGGTTTCCGCTTGTTCCAAGAATCGGAAGTCTCGTATCGCCGTGAAGCTCTCGAGGACCTCGTTAATCGCGGCTCTGTTGCGATTGAAGAAGAGTTCCCACTATTGCAGCAAGCACCTCCACCAGCGGCCGAAGACACTTCTGCTGACTCTTCGTCCGCCTTGTAAGCAGCGGAGTTAGTCGCAACTCTGAAAATTCACAAACGCGGGCTGGATATCCACCCCGCGTTTTCTGTTGCTCGGCGGACTCGAGCGTAAGCGGCACTCGCTGTCGCTGCGCCGGACGTAGCACTGCTAAGTACACTGCTAACCAGTGCTGGACTACCTGTTCGAACGCTTTGGTACGATGGGTGAGACGCTCTTTAGTGGAAGCGCTGTATTGTAAAACTGACGGCGTTGTTCACAAAAAGGTCTTTAGTTCGCGCTAATTCGCATTGGAGGCGAATCCTACTCCATATTAGGTCGAAAATCCCGGCGTTGGCGAACGGCGAAGCTCAACTGATCACCGTGTTCTCCAAGGTTTGCGCGGGCCAGCGGCAAGGTGTTTGAAGACGCGGATATGAAAGACGCTGAACCTGCTTTGAGCGAAGTGATCTAACATTTCGCAGTCTTGCGTTTCTTGCCGATGCGATTCGATTTCTCGGCTTTGGCTATGTAGTCGATCGCTAGTGGAACGTGACAATCGGTATCGCCCATTTCTACTTTCACTTCACCAATGCACTTCGCGGTCGCTTTGGCTTTGGCGAGCAAGGGCTTAACGTAGCTGCCGACAGAGATCACAAAGCCGTTCATCACATACTTGACGCGATTCTCAGAGGTGTGAATTCCCGTGGCAACGCTGGTTAGCAGTTGTTCGATCTCTGCTAAGTCCAAGTCACTGTCGTCGCGCATCGAAATGGCTGCGGAGTAAGTGTTCCATCCAGAAGTTTGTATCGAAGCGGACTTCATCTTCATCCACTTCTTCGCAACTTTAAAAGCGTCGGGATGTTCTGAGGCAACGAAAGGCACCGAGTATTCGCTGAGCATTTGCCACCAAGCGGTCTTGGCCCAATGGTCAAGTTGCTTGATGGTCATCATGCTGCCATCTGCGGCCAGTCCTGCGAGGTACATTGCATCGGAGTTACCGGTCTCCCACAGATCGAGCGCAAGCTGTTGGTCGCCTTTGATTCTCTTGAGGATCACTTTGAGGTCGGCAACTTTAACACCGAACATCGGACCGTTTGCGCCGTGGCGTCGAAAAGTCTTTACGGTCTGCTCGCTGCCAAGTTGCTGGAGCTCTTGCATGATTTCGAACACAGCGTTCATGTTGGCTCGTACCTCAAACAGCGTTAACCCCGGCAGTAATTTCTGCGATAAAAGTATATCGCAAGAACAGTCAGACCAAGACACCATGCCCATTGCCATCCGAGAGCGATCAGCGTGTTGGTCGAGTACCACGGAAGTTGATTCCACAGCATGCGCTGATAACCCGTCATGGCCCAATAAGTCATCGTGCTTTTGCAAACGGTTTCGAGCAGTGGGGGCAAGCTCATCATTTGCAACGGGAACCAACATCCGCCCAGCGCAGCCATCATCAGGATCAGCAGCGAAGCGAGACTCTCAGCTTGCTTGGACGAGCGACTCACCGCCGCAAGAAACACTCCGAACGCGCCCGCCGTTGCGATCCAGGTAATCGAGATGACAAGTAGAGAAGGCAAGTCGCGAAACAAACCAACTTGGAACATCCACTCGCCGTAGCAGAACAAAACAGTCATCTGCAGCACACCGACTGCGAACACAAACATGAATTTTCCGAGCAAGATGCTCGTGCGCGAAATTGGCTGTGCAAACAACCGTCGCAAAGTACCATTCTCGCGTTCGCTCAACAACACGCTGCCGCAACTGGTCAGTGCGAACAACAACATCATGACGGACATGCCGCACACGCTTTGCGCCTGCTGGAAAGTCACTTGCTGCTTTCGGCCGGGCGGAGCGACATCGACCATTTCGACTGGCATCACTTCGCGAGCAAACTCGAACAAGCCATCTATGCCGATGCCACTTGTAGATTCTTGCGACGCAGTTGGTATTTCAGTGCTTGCGGGTTGATCGTTTGTTACCGGTGCATTTTCAGCGGCTGTTTCTTCGTCGTCGCCGAAAAAGTCGGTGAACGTCGAGTTGATGTCCTGCATCCAACCTCGAATCGACTTGATATCTGAATCTGCCATACCCTCCTTGACGAGCAGTTTTTCGACGCCATCAACGAAGACCTTATCTCCCTGCTCTTGAATGGTGGCTTGCATCAAAGCGAGCTGCACAATTCGGTCTTCCATCTGACGATCTGGATCTCGCACCAATGTTTGCTCGGGATACGAGGCCGCCGTTGCATCGCCCTCTGCTGTTTCATTGTGGAGGACCAGCACATGGTGCGCGTCGCCGGAGCGAATCAGTTTTTCGGCAGTCTCGGAACCGCTGACGCTTGCTGCATCACTTTTCAACGCGACGCGCTTAGCCTTCAGCATCGAGTTCTTTTCGAGCTGAGCAATTAGCTTTTCGCTTTCGGCCGTTTGCGATTCATCAATGATATGCAACGTGACTTTCGGCATGCCTCCCGAACCGCCGAAGGCATAAGCCATAATCCAGCCGAAGACGGTGACAAGCGCGATCGGAACTAACAAACTCAGCATCAGCGCCGTGCGATCGCGCGCAAAGCTCTTTAAATCTTTTTGGGCCAAGACCCACGCAGCAGCGATAGTATTCATTCGTCGCGTAGACTCCGGCCTGTGAGTTGGAGAAAGATCTGTTCGAGATTTGCGTCGCGATCGCCGATTTTCGCCGCGAGTTCTTCGCGCGTGCCGACGGCTGCGATAACTCCTTCATGCATAATGGCGATGCGATCGCACAGTCGCTGCGCCTCCTCCATGTAATGCGTTGTATAGAGTAGCGAATGACCTTCGCTGCGCAGTCGCATCAGAGTTTCAAAGATGTGATTGCGGCTTTGGGGGTCGACACCAACTGTGGGTTCGTCGAGCAGAATGAGCGCGGGCGAATGCACTAGTCCGC
>JBGSJB010000503.1:0-4362 GCA_041742175.1 Pirellulaceae bacterium | reverse complement strand
CAGCGCCATAGCCACCAGCGCCATAGCCACCAGCGCCATAGCCACCAGCGCCACAGCCACCAGCGCCACAACCTGCTCCAACGCCCACCGATGCACCGGAGTACGCTGGCGAAGCACAAGCCTCCGGAGCTGCATAGCCGCCCGAGTAGCTCGCGCCGTAGTTGACCGCTGGAGCAGCCACAATTACTTCTTCAACTCGGTCTTCCCAGTGGCCGTAATCTTTTGTTACGGTTTGTGTACGAGTTACGGGTTGGTACGTTTGCACGGTGCGCGTCTTAGTAACTGGAATCGCATTCGTTACCGAGTGCATACGTGTTTCCGTGAAAGCCTGCGGCACTTGCACGGTGTACGTAAATTCTTGGTCGACCAACTGAGGAACTTTAACTGTGTACTGTTCCGGAACATCGATCACAGTGGGCACTTTGACGGTGTACTGTTCCGAAACGTCATTCCACACTGGAACCGTATCGACAACTTCGACCGTCTTTTCGCTGGTCTGAGGCACGAGTACGGTGTACTCAATCGTTTTCGTTTCTGAGCGCGGAACCATAACGGTAATCGTCTTGTAGTCCTGCGTTTCAACCGGCACTGTGCGAGCGATAGTGCGAGTGCGATAACGAGTTTCGTTTTGATATTCCGTAGCGCTAACCGCCCGCGTTTCCGTGAAGTACTTTGGCTCCAAGACAACTTTGTATGAGTTTATCGGTCCGCAATCCATCAAGTTGCGTTGCTCGGTCGGTACCATTACAGCGCCTGAACCCGCAGCACTGCTTTGGATCGTGTTGCCATAAGCAAGCACAGCATTGCCACATGCGCCACATCCGGCCGACGATGCGCTCGCGGTCAACGGAGCTTGATAAGCGGTTGCTGGTGCGGCGTAGTTGCTCGGCGCGTAAGGCGTATAATTTTGTGGTGCATAAGCAGGAGGTGCGTAAGTCGGCGCTGCATAGCTCTGAGCAGCATAAGTTTGAGCCGGGTTGTAGTTCGCGGCTGGCGCTTGAGAGTAACCAGCGGATAGTCCGCCGAATTGCGCTGGTGCAAAGCAACTGCCACCTGAGCAACCGCCGCGATGGAACAAGCCTACGAAGTGACCCGCGTCCTCTGTTTTGTCTTTATTCTGTGCACCGGTCGAAACGAAACGACCACGGTCAACACTTTGCGCTGCAATCGAATTGGTCGCTTCAGCGGGCACGACTCCATACAGATCACTACACCCTCCTCTGCGAAGCGACTGCGCTTCGGCGTTTCCGACGGCTGCTGCGATGATCAGCGCCGCCCAAAGATTCACTCTTCTCATTGTTGTAAAACCCCAGTTAAAAATGACCGCATGCAAATAGCCATTGCGGCTGTTGAAACTTTTCAGATAGAGAGTTTACACAGTTTGGGATGTGTAGGGAAAATACCCAGCCAATTTTGAGGAAATTCATAAACGAAAAAGCGTGTAGGGGTCCGTGCCGTGTACCGGCCAAAGCGCTACGGGATTTACGGAAAAACAGCTAACGTCGTGGTACCACACTGACGCGCGATTCATCGAACCACTCGGCAGCGAAACGCATGGTCACCGAGGCTCTCAATGAATTGAGCGTCGCGTGCTATCATGCTTTTCTATTCAGACTCAGCAGCAATCGCGCGGCGGGAAAACCGGCGCAAAGGGCGAACGCAATATGTCCACCGGCAACATGTCACAAGCTGAAAACTTCCTCCAGTCAGTGTGGGGGTACAGCTCTTTTCGACCGCTTCAGGAACAATCGATTCGCTGCATTTTGGATCGCCGAGATAGCCTGACCGTGCTACCGACCGGCGGCGGCAAATCGCTCTGCTTTCAAGTTCCAGCACTTTGCAGCGAAGGCATGGCGGTTGTCGTTTCGCCGCTCATTTCGCTGATGAAGGATCAAGTCGACGCGTTGCAGGCGTGCGGAGTTTCAGCGGCGTTCGTCAACAGCAGCCAATCGAATGATGAAAAGCGATTCGTGGCGGATCAAATTCGTGCCGGCACTTTGAAACTGCTGTACGTCGCGCCCGAACGACTGTTGACAGATCGCATGCTCGACTTTCTGAAGCAGACGCAAGTTTCGTTCTTTGCGATCGATGAAGCGCACTGCATTAGCAACTGGGGACATGATTTCCGCCCCGAGTATCGCGGCTTGCGAGCCCTGAAGGATCACTTTCCCGCGGTGACAATTCACGCTTACACAGCCACCGCTTCGGCGCCGGTCCGCGATGACATCGTCGCACAACTTGGGCTCGACGGAGCCGCAGTGCTGGTGGGCGATTTCGATCGACCAAATCTAGTTTACCGGATGCTGCGAGCGAACAATCGAATACAGCAAGTTGTCGAGATCATCGCGCGGCACAAAGGTGAATCGTGCATCGTGTATTGTATCAGTCGCAAGGAAGTAGAACGGACCGCGCAAGTTTTGCAACAGATGGGCTGCACTGCGTTGCCTTATCACGCCGGACTCGATGACGCAGTTCGCAAAGCCAATCAAGACGCGTTCATTAAAGACGAATGCGAGGTCATCGTTGCGACAGTTGCGTTTGGGATGGGTATCGATAAATCGAACGTGCGATGTGTGATTCACTCGGGTATGCCAAAGTCGATTGAACACTATCAACAAGAGAGCGGTCGCGCAGGTCGTGATGGGCTGGAATCCGAGTGCGTGCTGCTGTACTCCGGCGCCGACTTGGTAACTTGGAAGAAACTGATGGAAAGCGACAGCCAGTCGGCTTTCGATGGCGCGGTGAAATCGCTGAACGCGATGAATGATCTGTGCAGCAGCCCGAACTGTCGACATCGCGCGATCGTCGAGTACTTTGGACAACCCTACTCGAAAGCGAATTGCGAAGCCTGCGACGTTTGCTTGGATGAAGTCGAGTTGGCTGAAGATCCGATCACTATCAGCCAAAAGATCCTCTCGTGCGTCGTGCGTCTAGAAGAACGGTTCGGTGCAGCACACACCGCCAAAGTGCTGACTGGTTCGACGGAAACTCGCATTCTAGAACTGAAGCATGACAAGCTGAGCACGTTTGGTTTGTTAGCCTCCGATGGTTTGCAAGCGGTCCGGACGTGGATCGATCAGTTGATTAATCAAGGGTTCTTGCAACGCAGCGGCGAGTATCAGGTGCTGTCGCTGACCGAATCCGGTCGCCGTTTGTTGCGTCGCGACGGGCAACCGCGTTTGACCGCGGCAAGCTCCGTGAACACAAGCAAGTCGAAGACGCGCGGCGCTGGTTCCGTTGAACCGTCGTGGGAAGGTGTTGATCGCAGTCTGTTCGAGACGCTGCGAAAATTGCGCAGTGAATTGTCGGTGGCGCGCTCCGTTCCCGCTTATGTCATATTCGGTGACGAGGTGCTCCGTGATCTATCGCGCAGTCGCCCAGTCACTACCGAGGAGTTTGCTAAGATCCGAGGCGTTGGCGAACAGAAGCGCAACGACTTTGGTCCATTGTTCACCGAAGCGATCCGCGCGTACTGCGAAGCAAATCAGCTTGAGGTGAATGTAAAACTGACTGCGAGACCAACGACGCCCGCGCCCATGATCGCGAACGCCAATTCGTTCGCGGCATTCGAATATTTTCGCCGCGGCGATCCGCTTGATGAAATTGCAACCAAGCTTGGCCGCGCCTATTCGACCGTGTGCAGTTACTTGGAAGACTACTTGCGACATGAGAAGATCACAGACTGCACACCGTGGGTCGATGCGGAAACTCGCGACCGTGTGCTAGCGAAAGTGCACTTGATTGAGAACCGGAAACTTAAGCCGTTGTTCGAACACTTTCAAGCAAAAATCGCTTACGAGACCCTGCGCGTGATCTTGATCTGTCATGAAAATTCCGTGAAAGTGACAGCGTAAGCCAAGAATAAGTGGTGGCGACTTTCAGTCGCAAGTTACCCCCAACTCACGCCAAGTAAACCAACAGCAAAGGAAACATCCATAGTGCGTTCCGCGATTACGATTTGCCTTGTCCCTGAAGCGCGCAGCGGACCGTTCGTGTTTCACTCAGGTCTGGAACAGGGATGCGAACAAGCGGCTCGACTTGGTTTCGACGCAGTTGAAGTATTCCCGCGATCTGCCGCCGAAGTTGACTTACAGCAACTTCGACAACTGCTCGATAAGTTCAATCTGAAACTCGCCGCTGTTGGAACAGGTGCCGGCTGGCTCACGCACCAACTCAGTTTGACTGCGACCGACCCGGCCGTCGCCGCGCGAGCCCAAGAGTTCATTAAGCAGATCATTGAACTGGCTGGTGAGTTCGTCGCGCCTGCAATCATAGTTTCTATGCAAGGTCGTATTCCCAACCCTGAGAAAAGCGAATCCCTGATGGCTCAACTCACAAGAGCCATCTAATCTATCGCTGCCC
>JBGSJB010000502.1:0-6184 GCA_041742175.1 Pirellulaceae bacterium | reverse complement strand
ATCCAACATCGACTGCGCGAAGCCGGTTCCAATGCGAATGCAATCTTCGATATGCCAGCCATGGAGCGCATCCACTTGCTAACCCAAGGCATTCCGCGCCGCGTCAATCGACTCTGCGATCTCGCACTCATGGTCGGCTTTGCGGAAGATCATGAAATAATTACTGCCGATTTGATCGACAACGTCCACAGCGACTTGGCTGCACCGGCCAACGTTTGAGTTCGGCGCGGCAACCGCCAGGTTGCTAAACCGGTTCGGCGTGATAAGCGTCGATGACCGTCTCGAGCACGTTGAGCAACTGTGTCAGGCGGAACGGTTTGTAAAGCAACGCTTTCGGATGCAAACCCGCTTGCCGAGCCTTCACGATCGAGTGACCGGGGTCATAACCGAAGCCAGTCATCAGCACCATCGGCACAAGGTCGACGATCTTCTGCAGTCTCAACATCAATTGATAACCGCTGTAGTCCGATAAACTGATCGCTGAAATCACCACATCGTAAGCCGCATTTACGCGGCTAGCACGGAACATCGAAACCGCTTCGTCGCCGTAATGCGCCGTTTCAACAATGCAGCCATAGCGTTCCAGCAAGGCATGCGCGTCGTTAAGCACAGAATCGTCGGAATCAACCACCAGAATTCGCTTGCCGCGAACCTTGTTGTGCAGTTGCTGTGTGCAGCCCGCCGGAACCGCTTCCACCGGAGCCATGCGTTGACCGATCTGCTGAATGACGCGGCGGATGTCACGCGCATTCTGCAGAATACGTTGCAAACGATCGACGACTTCTGGATCGTGACCAATGTACTTCTCGATGATGTTCACAGCATCGTTGAGAATGTGATCGACCGGCAGCGCGACAGCACTGTGGATCGCTTCGCAACTTTGTTGAGCCGCGTTGTTCTTCTGCGCCACCAGCAGTTCGAGCGTATTCAGCGAGACCGCAACATCGCGTGCGAAGATTTCCAAGAACTGCATGTCGGACGTGGTGAACGCGCGAACCTTGTTGCTTTCGACGTTGATTGTACCGATCACAATGTCGTGCAAAACTAAAGGCACCGTCAGCGAACTGGCGGCGCCTTTGAATGCTTCTAAGTAGAGCGGATCCTGGCTGGCGTCTTCGCAAAGATAGCTGCGTCCAGTCGATGCCACGTAACCGGTCACACCGTTGCCTTGGGGACTGGCGTACAGTTTGCGATCGGCAGCTTCTTGATCGATGCCGACACTGAGCAGTGGGATCAGATTGTTGTCCTGCTCAAGCAAACGAACTTCGACGATTTGAACGTTCAGTAAATCAGCTGTGTAATGTCGGATATTGTCCTTTAGCAGATCGATTCGCGACTGGGTATCCATCGCAAATATCTCATCCGGTTTCAAGTCAGTGAGGCGTTGCCCAGCTTGATGGATGGCGGCCAGCTTATGTTGTTGATGAATCTCAGCCGTAATGTCGCTGACCGTCGCCACCAAAGCCGCTTGATCGGTCGCAGCATCGGTCAACGGAGCCACATGAACCTGGTAGTAACGATTGTCTTCGGACTGCAGCGTGCTGCTGCTAGGCGAACCCGTGGCGAGCGCGGTATGGAACGGACAGAAGTCAGGTCCCATGATCTGCGTGTTGCCAAGCGTCGCGTAAAAGTTCTGCCCAAGCACTTCGCCAAGCGGTGACCAACTTCGCAACCGACCATTAGCCCAAGTCACAATCATGTCGGCATTGACGAGCGCTACTCCGTCAGGCATGCCATCAAGGATCCGCTCGCTTTGCAACAGGCGAACGACGCTTTCGTCGGCTCCCAACTGCTGTCCATCTAAATAGACTCCAGCGTATTGATTGCGAGCCAATCGCGAAATCGCGTCAAGTGGCGAATCGACGAACTCTATTTCTATACTGCTCTGCAGAGTTTGCTGAATGGGCGTTTGGCCCGAGCTGCCAATCCAGAGAATTTTTGATTTGGTACTCAACCCACTGCTCCCCGACTGGCAGGTGCATGTTCAAACCGAAACCGCAAACTTTAGCCTCGAACTCGCGCGGTTCAATGTGGCCGAATTTAGCGAAATCGATCTCGTCCCCAGTTCAACTGCCAATGCTGTGTATGGTAAGTATAGGACTCGGTTCCAGCTATATCAACGGCAAGGACTGTTAGTTTATGTGCCTTTAACGCTGACATTGTTAAGTAGTGACCCAAGTGTCGCATCGATCTACATACGACATCGGTTGACCGTCATCGTGACTTGGTTTTCATTACGCTGGTTGCAAGGATAGCGATCGTTGGACGAAAGGCGATTCAGGTGCCTTAAAACGCATATACAGCAGTTCTCCATTCCCCAAGTGAACTTTAGGTCGTTACAAACCCTCCGAGGATTTGATGTCTAACCAAATTTGCCTAACAATCGCCAATCGCATTCTCGTCGCAATCGTTGCTTTCGCACCACGGCTGGCTGCATGCACCGCCGAAGAAACTGCAACGTTGCGAATCATGACTTACAACGTGCATCACTGCGAAGGAACCGATGGCAAGCTGGACGTGGAGCGAATCGCCAAAGTAATTACTGATCAACAATGCGATCTCGTCGCGCTTCAAGAACTCGATCGCCACACCGCGCGCAGTGAAAGCATGGACCAGATCGCGCAGCTCGCGAAACTCACGGGTTTAACAGGCTGCTTCGGCAAAGCCATCGACTTCGGAGGAGGCGAATATGGCGTCGGAGTTCTTTCGCGATTGCCCATTATTGAAAGGCGAACCATCAAGTTGCCATCAGGAGAGCGGCGCGAACAACGCGTGGCTCTCGAGATTGTCGTGAAGCCAGCTAACAGCCCCGAGTTCACTTTCGTTTCAACTCACTTCGATCACAGCTCCGGCGAGAACGACCGCGCGCGACAAGCCGCAAGTCTGCGAGAGCTATTCGGCGCCAACTCCCGCGACTCAATCTTGGCCGGTGACTTCAACGCTCCAGCGACCCGAGCTGAGATGGCACCGCTGCTGGAGAAATGGATGGACGTCGATGCGAAAAAACAATCGCCGACGATCCCCGCCGCGAAGCCGACACTTAAGATCGACTACATTCTGTTGCCTCAAAGCGGCCCTTGGGAAGTCGTATCCACCGAAGTGCTGAACGAACCAATCGCCTCCGATCACTTGCCCCTGGTCACAACGATTCGCACAAAGCAATAGATCGCGAATGCAAACGATTGGAATACTCACTTCGCTAATCGTTCCTACGAACCAAACCGACAGCCAGGCTGACACGTACCGCCGCGATGCCACCGAAGGCGCCCCAAAGTAGCTCAAATTAGTCGCGGAGACGGCAGCATATAGCCTGGGGCGTCAGCCCCAGGGAAACAATCAACCGATGCGCCAAGCCGCGTAGCGGCGACAGATCGCGTCCATCAAACCACATTTTCCACCTCGAACAAATACTTCTCCTCGAAGTCGATACCATGCCGTTTGAGAATGGAACGATACTCGTCTTCAAAAGTGCGTTGTTGGTGATGTTCTACTTGATGCTGGATGTAAGTGGTGACGTCAGGGACCGACGATAGACTCACGGAAAATGCACCGAATCCGCGTTGCCAGGCAAAAGGGTACTTCGGATGAAATTCCTCGTTGACCCATTTGCTCGAATTGGATTTGATCAATCGCAAAACGTCCGAGACGGCGACCGTTGGACTGAGCTTGGCCAGCAGATGAATGTGGTTAGCAATGCCGCCAATTTCGAGCATCACGCCTTTTTGTTCTCGTACGATACCACCGATGTAATCGTACAAACGGGGTTGAATCTCCGGTGTGATCAAGTCGCGTTTGTAATTTTGTGCTGTAAACGATGTGGAACAACAAATTAGTATGGGTGCTGGACATGCTATTGCTCTACGGTCATTCCTTCGTTCGTGTCGTACTAAGCCGAGAAAAGCCTCGCCTTGGTATCCATCAACACATCAACTGGTTTCCCAATCGCGCGCGTAGTGCATCGATTGGTCCTTTCGGATTAAGCCGTCGAAGCCACAACGCCTACGTTTTCCTGTTGGTTGATGATCCTCTGTCAAAACCGCCCTAGCAACTATCGTGGGAATAAGCTTACGGTACGAGTCAACAAATGAAAAAATGTCTCTAGCTGTTGGGATAGTCCATCGACGTGCTCACCGATCGCGTGTGCCCAACCACGAGAGAGGCCCCAATCAGTTTTATCGCGTACGTAGTAAAGGAAGTGACGTCCCATGGAGGGAACACGTTCGTCGATCTCGTGGTTGCGCAGGCACACCAGATAGCTCCAAACTTGGGATTGAAGGTCTTCGAGCGATTGTACAGACATCGTCGGACGTTCACGAACGCGATCGAGGTAGTCAAAGATGTTGTCGGGCATCGCTTCTTCGCGTAACGCCGGCGGTAACGGGGCCGCCGCCGAAAAACTAAGAATTCAAAACCCGCGTCATCGGCGGCTCCCGTTCACCGCTTGGTTAGGCGTCATCTTTGCCGCGCGACCTTGGAGCAGTTGCATGTCCGTAGTCACGAATCATGTCTCCTAACGCGACGCCGTCCTTCAAGAACAGTCGCAATCGATTCTCTGGAAGCGCCTTTTCCTGCAAAACGCCCGATGTGAAACGACCAGAAGTGACAAACAGCAGTGCCGGAAAATGCCGGTTTTGCCACAAAGCCATCTCTACTTCAGGTCTATCTACGACCTCTTTGTGCTTCACTTCCACTGCCATCGCGACAGGTTCTTGTCCTGGTATGAGTTCGCCACGCGCGATTATGTCACGGCCTCCCTGAGGAGTTTCGCGTACCAGATGTATTTCAAGACCGTTGGACCGCAAGATTTCAGCGACGAGTTCTTCAAGTTGCCGCCAGGATAGATCAGAAAGTGCTTTTTTCTCGTCTCTGATTGCAGCCAGTATCTGATGCACACCCTTTCCGAGCAGCGACGCCTCCCGTTCTTGAGCGGATGGAGTCCATAGTTTTGGATGCCAAATCGTCTTGGGTTCATCCACCCAGCGATCCGCAACGTCGTAGAGACGCATGAAAAGCTCGGACCAGCCAATGGACTTTGCGTATCGATCATCATATTCGATCGTCGTTTTTGAGTGAAAAGTAATATCGCCATTCAACGAGTCACTCGCACCCCACAAGAGTAGCCATTGGCCACTCGGTGTGCGGTAAATCGACTGGGCCGTCGGTTCTACGTCCCCGGCAAACCAATACTTCTGAAACGCCTGATGTCCGTCAAAAGCGACGTACTCATCGAATCCCATTGTCATGACCAAGTGCGGGCATGATGCAAGACAGGCCATTGGCCATGTTTCGCCGTCATGCACGTATTCAGTCTCGGCGCCGTCTTCACACCGTTGAAGGAAGTCTTCGAGCGCTCGAACTTCTTCCCAAGTTACTTTCACTTCAGAACCTCGAACTTCCAGACGCCTAACGATTATTCTACTGACGCCAAGATAATGCCTTTGGCGACCTTGTTTTTTGAGGGTAGCGTTCCGGTGGGGATCGGTCAAGTAAATCCTGTTGATTGCAAACTGCGTCGCTGTCGGATGGCGCCGTGTACAGGCTGTGTTATCGAGAAACCTGGTACAGCAATTTCCCTGGGGCTTGCGCCCCAGGCTATAGACTGCCGCTGCTACGCAGCTATTGAGCTTGTTGCTGTGGCGACTGTTGAGTTCGATGTTGTCGCTGCTTCGCGGCTTGAATCTGAGCCCCTGTATCTCGACCTGGGGCATACGTACCCGTCGAAATGTTATCGCTGCTACGCAGCTTTGTGAGAACACTGCGTTAGTCGCGGAGCGACGGCAGCATAGAGCCTGGGGCGTCAGCCCCAGGACAATAATCAACCGATGCGCCAAGCCGCGTAGCGGCGACAGATCGCTTTCAAGTTTCGCGATCTTATTGAGTTTGCGCCAGCTCCATCCAGTCGGTCCCGGGCGCGAGATAGGATCAATGGTTAGTTCTCATCCCAGGGTAGCTCGCTGCGCTCGCAACCCTGGGCTTTCGGGCGAAACTCCTTAGGAGTACGTACGGCGGCGTTACAGGCTTATCGTTTCTCCGAAGCGCTTGCAACGCGCTGAATAACGGTGGCGAGCAGTTCATCGCATGCAGCGGTTTTATGCGGTGGACAGGGGAAGATGAGCGGAGCCGAGTGCACGTCTTTTGTTCGTACATAGTACCAAGTGATTGTTCGATACCGATACGCAAGGAT
>JBGSJB010000501.1:0-4093 GCA_041742175.1 Pirellulaceae bacterium | reverse complement strand
GTGCTCAAAAAACGCGGAGCTATCCCGCGAGCGTCTATGCATCGCTTGGTTCAAAGGAACGTACGCGGCGAGCGATCTTGGCGGCGCGAAGCGGTGATATGGCGGCGTTCGAACGGCATGCTACTGTGGCTGAAGATCTGCAGCCCCAAGGCATCGACCTAGTCGAAGATACCTTCCACGAACTGGTCGCTTCCGGCAATCAAGCTACCGCTGAAAAGTGGTTTGCCAGGTACGAACAACGACTACTGGCCCATCTTGAGCAATGGCCTACCGATGCAACGTCGCATAACAACCTGGCGTGGATGTACGCTCGCTGCAATTTGAGACTCGACGAAGCTCTCGAACACTCGCAAACCGCCGTCGAGCTTTCTCCGCATTCGCCAGTGCTTCTCGATACGCTCGCCGAAGTTCAGTTCCGATTGAATCAGCGCTCCGCTGCCATCCACAGCATGCAGCGCTGCATCCAACTCGACCCTCGCGACTTACACTTCCGCCGCCAACTAGAACGTTTCCTGCAAGCGGAAGAGTAGCAGTCGCAAGTCGCACTGAACCAACAATCATCAAATCTCAGCACCGTTCCAGCGCGTGAACGCTTCGAGCGCAAAGAACTCGGGCAAGCCGATTTGGTTGTACTTTTCAGCGGTGCCTTTGTTGCGATCCTCGGCGCGTTGCCAGAACTCACGCGGGTCGGAACCAGGAAACAGCGCCTCGTCCTTCTGACTCTCGTGCATAAAAATCGCTTCGCGCTTCAGCGATATGTCGCTTGGACTCAGCGGTACCGCGATCTCAATCTCATGCAGCGCATACTCCTGCCAAGCTCCGCGATACAGCAGCACTTCAGGAATCGGCTGGCCGCTGTTGCGCATCTCACTTAGCACTT
Source organism: Pirellulaceae bacterium (assembly GCA_041742175.1). Classification (GTDB taxonomy): domain Bacteria; phylum Planctomycetota; class Planctomycetia; order Pirellulales; family Pirellulaceae; genus Aureliella. The sequence goes on along the minus strand of JBGSJB010000501.1, from coordinate 3,213 downwards.
GAAAAATTGCTTCTGCGCACACGCGATGCGTCCCGTGCGGGTCCGCCAGGTCGCCGGCCACGTAGACCTGATCCGGCTTCACGCGCTCCAGCAGCTCGCGAATAATCTCAGTATCTTCTGTCCCCATCGGACGCTTGGCGATCGTTCCCGTTCGATAGAATGGCAAGTCGAGAAAATGCAGGTCCTCTTCGCGACAACCGACTTGAATACCGCCCGCGCGCGCCTCGCTCCAGCGAATCAACGCTTTGATTTTCAAAATCGTTTCGTGGTCCGGTTGCCCAGGCTCTTTCGAGCACAGTCCCTCGCGCACCTGCTGCTGAACCTCCAGCGACTTTTGTTGGTCGATACCAAACAAGCGATTGAACTCAGTAACTAAGTCCGCGACGCGGCGCGCATCGTGATCGAACACTGCGATGTTGCCGCTTGTCATGTAAGCCACGTGTACGCGGTGACCATCTTCGACCAAGCGAATCAAAGTGCCGCCCATACTGATAACGTCGTCGTCAGGATGAGGACTAAAGCACAGCGCAACTTTCGAATCCTTGCCGGCTGGATGGTAGACGATCGTATCCTGCATCCAACGAAACACGCGATGCGCGATTTTCTGCGCCGGGCCGTGATGGCGCAGCAACTGATGCAAATCATGCTGACGAAAATCTTCGTCGTCCAACTTGAGCAGCGCCTTCCCGGTCTGCTCGCACAACCACAGCACCGCGCGCTTGATCAGCGCCTCGTCCCACTCAACTTTGTCGAGCATCCACGGCATACTGACTCCGGTCAGCGAACCGGCAGCCGGGAAATCCAACAGCGCCCGCGCGTCGGCGTGCTCTTGCAGATACGACGCTGGCACTCGGTCAGTGATCGTTCCTTCTAGTGTCTCGCGAACGATTGAGCATTTGTGTTCGCCAAGCGCCAACAGCAACACGTGGCGAGCGGCCAGGATCGGGGACAGACCAACCGTCAAACCTTGCAGCGGCACGTTCGCTTCGCCGAAAAAGTCGCTGGAGGCAGACTGACGCGTGATCGGATCGAGCGTGCAAAGTCGAGTGCGACTTTTCCTCACTGAAAACGGCTCGTTGAAACCGATGTGACCGTTGCGTCCAATACCTAGCAAGACCAAATCGAATCCGCCGGCGCTTTGAATCGCTTCGTCATAGCGACGGCAATGCAGTTCGACGTCGTTGGCCGGTACGAGACTGTCGAGCACATGAACATTGTCGCTGGGAATGTTGACTTGGTTTAAGAAATGCTCGCGCAACCAGCGCCCGTGACTTTGTGGATTATCCGGCGAAAGTCCGTAATACTCGTCAAGCGAGAATACGACGACGTGCGAAAAATCGAGTCCCTGTTCGCGATGCAGCCGAATCAGCTCTCGATAGGTTCCAACCGGCGTGCTGCCTGTCGGTAATCCCAGCACCGTAGTCTGGCCAAGCTCTGATCGTTCGCGAATCAAACGAGCTATCATGTGGGCGGCGTGACGCGCCAGATCTTTTCCAGTTTGAAACACAAAAGATGGCAAGTGAGTGCCTGGAATCGGACGCGCGCGGCCGGTGGAGTTTGAATTCACGTTGAGGTTGGCTTCCAGTATTGGCAAAATGGGACTCGCAATGCGTACCGTAGTAAAGAGGCGTACCGAATCGACTCGAAAGGTCGGACGATTATAAACTGTGCCTAGGAGGTTGCGAAATTGCAATTCGCTTTCGCGAGTATGGCGTCCATCTGACGCGCAGCCTCAAACGGGTAAAGCGGGCAAGACGAACAGGGCAAAATGCGACTCGCGAGGGAGATTATCAGAAACGCAGTTGGTTCGAGAGCTCGATCAGCCCTGTCACAGCTAATCGACTCGGTTTATTATATCGCCACGCAGCCCTTGCTACGGTTGTTCCGCCAGCGAACTTGTTCATCGAAAAAGTAGGAAACCATGTCTTCAAATTCCCCCAAAAAGTGGCTTAATCTCGAAGAACATTTCTACGCTCAGATGGAACAGCAGCTCCTGGAAAAACTTCGCCAAGAACAAACGGATACCCAAAACGCGGCGGCGATCATGAAGGTTACAGGCATCGCGGACGAAGGCTTGGCCAAGGAGCTTGCCTCAGTTGGCATCACGATCGAAACACTCACTGCCTTCCGATTGGTTCCGATGGTCATGGTCGCTTGGGCCGATGATCGCGTTGAAGAGAGCGAGCGCGACGCAATTCTGTTGGCTGCGGAGAAGACTGGCATCAGTCCAGGTGAGCCCGCGATGGCAATGCTCAAGGCCTGGACTCGCAAGCGTCCTAGCAGCGAGTTGTTCGAGGCTTGGAAGCACTACTGCAAATCACTATCTGCATCTTTGAACGGCCCCCAACGCGAGGTGCTCCGCAAAGAACTGTCGAGCCAAGTAACCGAGGTGGCACGCGCTTCCGGTGGTGTGCTCGGTTTCGGCAGTATCAGCGCGAGTGAGAAAGCCATCATCGACTGCGTAAATGAACACTTGGCTTAGTCTGACCCGGGCTTAGTCTGACCAGGAACCGCCTCACCCGCACTCGATTCAGTTTCGACCACAGACTCATTCTCCGCCGAATCCTCATCGACTTCCGCCATGCGCCGCTCAATTACAGCGCGCTCTTGTCGAATCTCGTAACGCCACCGCGAACCTGAATCAAGCGACTCGAGGGCGGCAAGTCTCCGCAGAGCGGGTCGAAATCGCTTCGTTCGTCGTAACACGCCCACCAGCAACAGTTGACTCTCAGCATCGCGAGGATACTCATGCAGGATTTGTAACAACTTTGCTTCCGCTTCAAACCAGTTACCTGCCAAGTAGTCGTTTTGCGCTAGCAGAAAATTGTCTTTCGCAGCGAGCGGCTTCGCAACTTGTACTAATCGCGTGAATTGCCAATTGCTGCGAATGGTCGACACAATCCAAGCCGCAATCGCCAGCAACCAAAGTCCGCGAAGAGCCAACGTCGAAACCCACTGAGGCCAAACGAAAGTCGCGAGAATCAAGCAACACAGCGACCACATTGATAGGATCGCTAACGACAACGCTGTCGAATTGCCTCGACACCAAGCCGCCGCCAATCCGGGCCAAAAGCATGTTATTCGACTCGACGCAATCATTCTGCTGCCAATCCCCGGTCACATCCCCGGTCACATCCCCGGTCACATCCCCGGTCACATCCCCGGTCACATCCCCGGTCACATCCCCGGTCACATCCCCGGTCACATCCCCGG
>JBGSJB010000500.1:0-6031 GCA_041742175.1 Pirellulaceae bacterium | reverse complement strand
ACCGTCTGGGAACTTACGTTCAAACCGACGGATGGCGGTGAGCACGAGTGACTTGGCGATGGTTCTAGTAAACTTTCCATGGGGTAATCCTCTGAGTTGGGCTTCTTCCAAAAGCCATTCGATAATGGTGTCGAGATTCGTACGGCACGCGAACGCGCATTTCATTTGGTCGTCAAGATTGGTGCATGACAATCTAGTGTTGATGCGAAAAACCGTCGGCAAGTAGCGAAGCTTCCCCGTAATTCTGCGTAGTGAACTTCACGCGTTGGCCGCCGTTGGGAATATCGAGCAGCCGCTTTAACTGCTTTGATCACGTCGGCCGGCTCGTCTCGTTTCTTGTAGTCCGCGTCAAGAAACGCGTAGGTAATCTTGCCGGACTTGTCGATGACGTGTGTAGCCGAAAGTGGCAGCTCCATTACGTCGTTACCATTGTATTCGGGCAATTTAAGTTTGTCGCGATAAACAGGAATGATCGCTTCAGGCAGTTGAAAGACGAGCCCCTGTTCTTGCGCAACTGCACTACCTTTATCGTGTAATGCCACGATATCCAAGTCATTTGCCTCAGCCGTTTCTTTGGCCTTCTCGGGTAATTCTGGTGTTAGTACAACCAGCTTTGCTCCGATATTTTCGATTTTGTCCATGCTCTGCTGCATGGCGCGAAGTTGAAGGTTGCAATCCGGGTACCAGCCTCCTCCGTACCACATCAGAACGATTGGTCCGTCCTCCCAAAGGTCACTTAGTTTGACACTCCCGCCATCCCATCCGGTCAGATGGGCGTCGATTGCCGCATCACCGACTTAAGTTGGCACCCAGGGATGGCAAGCTACAGCCAAGTGGCTATCCGTGTTGTAGCTTGGTGGCTTCCCCAGATCGAGGCACCGACCAAGTTGTGGTCGCTGGCTCCTGCTAATCGGCACGACTTGACCAGTTCCGAATTGACGCGATGAGACGCGAGCCCGGCAAACAGAGTCAATCGAGCAATTGGCCGCAGTGAGTCGTCAAGACGCGACATATGCTCCAGAACCTCGCCCCCGTCTATTGGAAGCTCTTCGCCGTTCCATTGGTTGACAATATCATGGATCACCTCCCTCGCCGGGCTTGGCACGCACTCCTCGCCAACCCGTTCTGCTTCACGTGACAATTCGCAAAAAGGAATCTGAATGCGCTGGTTGTTGTCGGCCCACTCCAATTCCGATGCAGATATGACTGCGTCTCTGGCCGACGACTTGGAGTTCTCGAGTGGAACCGTCTTCTCTGCCAACGCTCGAAACATCGGTCTTCCGATGAGAGTCATGAGGTTTCTAGCACCAGGCACAAACGCCAGCGGGAAAGGCGATGGACCGAAGAAGATATTCACGAGGCGATTCGTGTAGTGAAAGCTCAGGGCTACGGCAATCGCATCCGCACGTTCTATTCGCGCAAATGATGGTGATTGACTCAAAGGGTCGTTCGGCGTCAATGTCGCGCGTCCCCATTTGACCAAAGATTGTAAATGAGGGTTCGAAGCGTGGCTCGTCTGTCGTTTGAGCGCACTGTTTGCCATCGCCGCATCCGAGAATCGCAACAGTTCGGCGTGAGCTTCCAGACAGAAACTGCACGCATTCGCAGTCGACACACCGCAGGCAATCGCGTCGGCCTCTGGCCGTGAACATTGCCCGGAGAAATACGACGCCTTCGCCGAGTTCCAATACGCCTCAAGGAAATCGGGAAAGAATGAGTGAACAAGATACGGACCGGGAACTTCTCCACCCGGAAATACATCCCGCACTTCATCGTAGACGCGCTTCAACGCGCCGCGTGCTTGCTTTGAGCGGTCTGGTTTGACGTACTTCATGGTGGGGCCCTAGCTCATCGCCTGAGCGAACAGGGAACTGTCGGCAAATTGCCGGAACTTGACAATTTTGCCGTCGCGAAGTGTGTATACGTGTGCGAAGACGGCCTTCATCAACTTCCCGGTCTTTTTGAACACGCCGCTGTAGTGCCCAAGGGTGACCACATTCTCACCGGACTCAAGAAACGTCTCGGCGACTGCCTGGAAGTTCTCCCAGTCCTTGTCGATTTTTGAGAACACGCCATCGACCAGTTCCTGTGGGCCGTGATAGGTCCCGCCATATGGGAAACCTTCCATTTCCTGCCACTCCACGTCTGACGCGAGATTCTCAAATAGCTTGGTATGCTCCTCGTAGTTCGACTTGATGATTTCAAGATTGCTCATCATCACATGACTCCTTGTGAAACGATTAGTAGTTGCGTGTACTGGCCAAGTGGCCGCTATGTAAACACGTCGTATAAGAATGGGCGAAAACGACATTCGCCTCAATTATCTTCTCATTGCGATTCGAGTTCAGAGAGTCGCCGCTGTAGAAACTGGCGTTGAGGCTCGTTTTGGCTCAGCTCAAGCGCGCGGCGATACGCCGTCAAAGCAGCTTCTGGCTGGCCGGTGCGTCGTAAGAGATCGGCGTAAGCCGCATGATACGGTTGATAGTCTTGAAGATTCTCGGAAACGGTTTCCAACAGCCGCAGGCCCGACTCTGAACTTTCGGCGTGCGAAAGGGCAACGGCGTGATTGAGTGTTACGATCGGAGACGGGTCGGCTTGACTGAGCGCAACATACAGCCCTGCGATTTGAATCCAGTCGGTCTCCTCCGCCGTATTGGCCTCGGAATGAACGGCACTGATTGCAGCCTGGATCTGAAATTGCCCGGGGCGGCGATGTCCGAGGCTCTTGTGCAGCAACTGCCGGCCCTCTTGAATCAGTTTTCGGTCCCAGAGACTTCGATTCTGCTCATCAAGAGAGACGTATCTACCGTAGGCACCGACACGGGCTGATCGTCTCGAATCGTGGAGCAACATCAATGCTAATAGCCCACCAACTTCAGGCTTCGGCATCAATTGGTACAGTACGCGACCGAGGCGAATCGCTTCTTCGCAAAGCTCTGGCTGCGTCACACTGTTAGTATCCGTCGAGGCATATCCTTCGTTAAAGATGAGGTAGACGACATCAAGCACGGATTCAAGACGCATATCCAATTCGGCATCTTCCGGAACGACGTAAGGGATGCCTTTGCTCCGAATCTTCTCTTTGGCACGAGTGACCCGTTGCCTCATGGTCGTTTCGGGTACAAGAAACGCCCGTGCAATTTCCGAGGTTTGCAAGCCACATACTGTGCGGAGCGTGAGAGCTACGCGCGAGTCTTCGGGCAATGCTGGGTGACAACAAGTGAAGATCAATCGCAAACGCTCATCAGGGAGCGAGGAAGTCGTCTCCAGTAAATCGGGCAACTGCTCAAGATTTGCAATGAGTGATGCTGCATTCGTGGAAACCCGCCCGGTGCTTGCTCGCCGAATTCGGTCGATTGCCCGTCGGCGACTGACGGTTAGCAACCACGCTCCGCCGTTCCGAGGAGCGCCGTCACGCCGCCAAGCTACGACCGCTTCGGCCATCGCGTCTTGCAGTGCATCTTCCGCCAAGTCAAAATCGGCGACATGGCGCATTAGAGCCGCCAGAACCCGACCGGCCTCTTCGCGGTAGACCTCGGCCAACAGCTCATCAGTGTTCATACTAGCATTAATCCACCGGATGATCCGCTATGGGTCGGAGTTCGATCACTCCGTTCTGCGCATCGGGAATTCTCGCGGCCAATGATATTGCCTCGTCCAAGTCCTTGCACTCCAAGAGATAGAACCCGCCTAGCTGCTCTTTCGTCTCTGCGTAGGGACCGTCCTTCGTCCTGGTTTTTCCGTTCCTGACCTGAACCGTCGTCGCAGCTGACGTTGGGGACAATGCATCTCCGGCTTTGAAGTAGCCCTTGGCGATCATCTCCTGTGTAAACGCCCCATACTCTTGCCACATCCGGGGTTGTATTTCCTCCCGTCCCTCCTCAGGAAAGTATATCAAAGCGATGTATTGCATTTGTCGGTCTCTTCACTTGCGGTCGAAAATCATGTCATTGCGGACATCCCGGGCTGTCACATACACAGCCACAATTATACGTCGTACCAGCATGCCCCAAAACGACATCACAAGTCTAACTTTCGGTGGAATCTCCCCACTTTTCGGCGACTTTCGAGTTCGACCGTTCGTCATGTAAGAAATACTATACGTACATCCTTACGGGGCAAGGGTGATCTCTTTCGAGGCCAATTCCGGCATTCTCATGCAGCACTTCACTGCGAACTCTACACTCCTTCTGAATCTGTAAACGGGTCGGCGCCACACACAGGCGGCATATCGGTCAGTCGATGGAAGCTGCGGGAGGTGGCGTGGCCGAAGGCATTGAACAGGCAACTTGGTAGAATGCGAAGCGAATCGCTGTAGCCGAACCGCAACGAATTATCCTCTTCCGGAATGTACCGTGAACGAGGATTCCCTAGGAAAGAGAAACAAGATGCTTGACAATGAGGGAGAACTGGTAGAAGCAGCGAAAGAACACGCTGTTCTGCTAGCCATCGTCAATGGTCTGCCCGATGCGGTGCTTTTGGGTGATCTGGATAGAAGACTGACCTACTGCAATCCCGGCGCGTATCGAATGTTCGGATACAAAGACGGCGAACTCGTGGGAACGTGCGGATTGGAGATTTTACTGGCGAACGAAGATGACCGGGCTCGCTATGCCGCAGAAATTTTTCATCCGGACGCGGCAAAGAACCTCGACACACTTGAAGCGGAGTGGGTGCGGAAGAACGGTGAGACGTTTGTCGGAGAAATGGTCGGAACGGTGATTCACGACAACTCCGGCTCGAGCATTGGATACCTCGCGCTGCTCCGCGATATCACCGATCGCAAATCAGCGGAATTAGCGCTTCGGGAACGCGAACAGCACTATCGAACAGTCGTCGAAACTGCGGGCAGTGTCGTCCTATTCGTTTCCACGGAAGGAACGATCTCAGAGTGGAACGCGGAGGCGGAACGTCTGCTCGGGTATTCCCGCGACGCCGTCATAGGTAGAGACCCTTTCGATTTTCTCATCGACGCCGAGTTGCACGACTACGCGACGGAAAAGTTGGAAGCCATCATGACGGGGCGCCATGCTAAGGGGTTTGAGTTGCCGTTTCGTGCTTTTAATGGCGGCCGACGCATTTTGCTGTGGAATGCGTCTCGGCGAGCGGATGAGGCAGGGCATTTGATTGGTCACTTCGCCGTGGGGCAGGATATCACGGAACTCAAGGAGACTCAGGATAAGTTGATTCAATCGGAAAGATTGGCCGCGATGGGGCAAATGATGACTTCCATCGCCCACGAAAGTCGCAATGCACTCCAGCGAATTCAAGCCGCCGTCGATATGCTCAAATTCGAGGTTCAGGAGAACTCCGAAGCCGCCTCTGATCTGGCAGAGATCGCGCAGGCCCGAGGTGATTTATTGACGCTATTGGATGGAATGCGAGACTACGCCGCTCCGGTCGTACTCGACTTGCAGGATTGCGATGTCAGCGATGTGTGGCAGCAGGCGTGGAGACACCTTTCCGGCGTGCGTGAGAACCGGCAGGCTGAACTTTTGGAGCAGACTCAGGGAGTCGACCTTCAATGCACGATAGATGCCTTTCGGATCGGACAGATCTTTCGCAACTTGATGGAGAACTCGTTGGCTGCTTGTCCGGATCCAGCCGAAATCACGATTGCCTGTGAGGACTGTGCAAACGGAAGTGTGCCATGTATGCGCGTCACCATCCGCGACAACGGGCCGGGACTAACGGCCGAGCAGCAGAATCGGATTTTCGATGCGTTCTACACGACGAAACCGAAAGGCACCGGCTTAGGCATGGCGATTGCATTAAAGAACCTCAGCGCTCACAACGGAACGCTCTCTGCCGGCAATGGAAAGAATGGCGGAGCGGAATTTGTGATTCTGCTTCCACGCAATCCGTAGCCAAACCAGCAGTTGCCGAATCGCCAGCATTTGACGATGAAGCAACCAACAAACGAATGATCATGATAAAGAAACAGCCAACAACAACTGCGAAGTCCCTGCGGATAGTCGTTGCTGATGATGAAGAATACATTCGGCAATACTTTTCGCGAGTATTGCCACGG
>JBGSJB010000499.1:0-2395 GCA_041742175.1 Pirellulaceae bacterium | reverse complement strand
CGATTATTCTCCAGACCGATGCGTGATCGGTGTTGCCAAGTAGTTCCAGCCAGATCGTGCGCCGAGCAAGCTGTACGTGCCTTGCTCAAAATGACCTGGGAAAAAGAAGACCAAGCGTCCACGGATATCGCCGGCCACTTTGTCGATTAATTCAGAGATGTGCAGGAAGCCATAGAGTGACGCCCCACCAACCACCGCCACCACCGATTGCTCGGTCGCATCGCCATTCGTCAGCACGCCACGAAGGTGCTGCGAGACGAAGCCCATAAATGCGGTGTCAAGCTTGAGCTTGAGGTCCGACGGATCTTCAAAGTAGCTCTCGCGATACTCTTCACTGGCCATCCACTTGGGAAACATGTCGGTTAAGTCGACGAGTTGCCAATCATGTCCAGCGTTGCGAGTTCGAACTTCGAAGTCGCCGATTTTTGCTCGCATCCGACGCTCATCTTCCTGTGGATACACAACGAAGATTGAACGCTGCGCGCCGGCGAGATTTCGCTGCCATGGGGCACTGATATGTTTCTCATAGTTATTAGCTAGATCGTCTAACCTACTCATTCATGTGCCTCCAATCGCGTTCGCCGATCAACGGAGCAAAGCCGATATCGAAGGCGTTGCTGTTTTCGCGCAGCTCAATTAAACCAAGTTTGCGAGCTTCGATGGCTCTTGCTCTAGCCGTGTCCTCGTCGGCGTCGATGAGCCGAACGAAATCGCTTGATAAAAGTCGCTTGCCCCGCACACCAGCCGCATAGGCAAGTAACAATGCAAAAGTCATTGAAGTGGGCGTTGGCTTAACCAGTTGCCGCACCTTACGGACGCGGCCAACTAAGTGTCCACTCTGGGTAAAGCTCGAGCCTGCATTTCGCACAACTTTATCAATTGTGGAGTCGGCCATTGTGTCGTCGCAGAATTCTTTAATGGCCCGCGTCAGCTGTGTACGGCTAACTTCTGAGTCGACCGGAGTGCCAAGAATTACTGGGGCCGCGGCACGAAGCGTTGGATCACGACCGTAGGCGGAGAGTATTGCGATGAGCGGCTGTGAGCTCTCGTCGAGATTCCAGAGCTTGCGAAGAGCACGGAACAGCGGGACCGATTGGTCAAGGCTGTAGAGTTCGCGGAGAAATCGAAGGCTGGCCTTTCGCGTTGCCTGAGTCGGCTTGGTCAGAATGTTGTCGTCGACAATCGCGTGTTCGTAGTCGGCCAGAGATTGGATCGAATCTGGCTGATCGAAATGCGCAAGTAGCCCCCCGAGCTCATCGCTCATCATGGTTCGGCTAGTGTGGGGACCGCTCACCCCGTCTTTTAGGCCGAAAAACTCTGAAATCTCATTCATATCCCGCGTCGCTTCTGATCTGGATCGCCAAGAAAGCTTCAATACGCGGCAATTGTAGCAGGTTTCGATCGGCTGTCTAGTTTGCCGGCAAACTTGCCGGCAAACATGAAAAGATTATTTGACCGGCTGCGGGTACCTGCATATGTTTACGACAATCATGCCCCGCCGACGTTCGGGGGGCTCGCTGATTTTGCTGGCAATGGTAGCTAGGAGGCAGAGGTGATCGAACCACTTAGAAAGCTGAAAGACGGAAAACCGTGCAAACGACCGCCAAAAATCGAAGCAAAACTGCTTGAGCTTGACGGGCTGTCGAACGCGGAACTGATTCGCAGGAGCGAGATCGTTTCGACCACCGACCCTGGCTTTATCCCAGCGGAATGCTTGGTCTACCTGGTACGCAGCTGCAGAGGGTGTGACCCAAGCGACTCGACGTTCGAGCAGCTGTACACCGCCCTTTTCAAGCGAGTCCTCGCGCAACTACCTCGAGAACCGGAGCAAGACGGTCGTGGAGAGGCTGGCCTCGAGTCTGAAGTGAGATCAATTGCAGCGAGCAAGTTCGCAGAATTGATGGCCAATGATCGCAAGACGGGCTACGACGATCGTCTCGACGTCTATGAGTATCGTTTTGCGATGGCTGTAGCCAAGCTGCGAGTTAGTGCTTACCGACAGGCTTGCAGCAAGAAGAATCGAGCGGCGCAAATTGCCTCCTTCGAAGATGACGTTGAACTTTCTGATCGTGAGCTCGAACAGCTTAGTTTTGGCGATTTGGCCGAATTTGAAAAATTCGGCGACAAAGACTACCGGATGGTACTCAACGCCGCGATTAATCGTTTGCCTGATAAATACCGAACGGTTTTGGAATTACACCGGCGGGGAGTCCCCATCGAATCCACAAATGAGAATGCTATCTCAATCTCGAAAGCAGTCGGCAGAAACCCCAAGACTACTGCTGGCTATCTAAAGAAGGCCATTGCGGACGTGATTGAGATGACGAAGGAGTGCACCCATGAGCAATGAAGATAAGAAAAAGGACGTCGAGTCTGTCCTTGAGTCGTTTCTTTT
>JBGSJB010000498.1:0-2254 GCA_041742175.1 Pirellulaceae bacterium | reverse complement strand
GTCGTGCGGATCAAGCAGCGTCACATGATCAACGGCGATATCAAACCGCGCGAGCCGCTCGATCGCTTCCGTGGTGACCGCCGCGCCGAAACTGTGACCGATAAAGTGCAGTGGCAGGGAAGCTTGCAACTCCGGATCGACCACACCCAACTGCACCAACGTGCTGAACAGAGCATCACCAGCCGCCGATGCCCAACCCGGCGAAGCTTCATTTGATTCAAACGACCAATCGAACAACAACACTAACTCGCCCTTCGTTGTCGTCGCATCAGCCGGCAAGATCGACTGAGTCAAATCGACCCCCGCGAAGCCACCTTCACCCGACAATTCATAATCAACTAAGAAAGCTCCAGGGTTCGAAGCCGGCGCAGAACCGTTGGCTCGAGCCCGAATCGCTTGCGCGAGCGGCATGAGCGCATCGCCATTGCTCGAAGGCGTCGAACCATCGGGTCCAAGCTGAAAGCCATGTGTGATGATCGTCGCGCCCGTCATGCGCCCGGCGAGCTGCGAGCCGACCGAAGCCAATTCCGCCAAGTCGCTTGTGAGCAAGCATCGCGGCTCCAAAGTTTCTATCTGCAACTGATTTCGAAAGTTTCGCTTCTTGGTGGATCGGTTGGTGCGTTTCGGTGTCAGCGAATTTTTCATTTGGTTGTTCTCTTACAAAGATTTCTTACACAGCAAACTTTGTCGCGGGCGAGGTGCTCAAAGCACTGCAGCGTGTAGGACGTACATCTATGCGAATATCAATTGACAAAGCGCGCAACACCAACGTCGAAACTGGATCCAGATGAATACAGAAAGACGCACTAGAACTTGGAACGAGCAGCAACCAAGGCGGTGGTGGGATAAAGGTGGAGGCAGGTGCCTCTGGTCAGTACCGAGCGAGTGAACCATGTCTAGCGGCTGGCGAAGCGTCGACATGATACGACCAAGCAACGGCTTTCCACAACTAGCCCCAAAAAGATTCCGAGCCAATTCCCCCAGAACGAGGAAGCCAAGGCTGCACGCGCGTGGAAATCCATCGCTCCACTCTTCATGCGCCAACGCCTTAGTCGAGACCTACTTCATGAGCCGGTGACGCGAGGCGATTGCATATTCGTTAGCCGATCCGTTTTCATCAGCTCCAAACTACGTAACTGAGACACGAACACGGGATGCGATTGTCGAAGCATTTCTCGAATCGTCCACAACAAGCGAGGCGATTACGTTGCGGTCTTGTTCGCGAACGATCGTTATCGAACGGAGACGATTAACGATCGAGTTCTCTGTGCTTCTGCGAAATTGTGTGCTCGCAAGAAAATTGATTCGCGACCGTGCCGATGAGTATTTTCTCATCCCAGATCTACAGCGAACTTCGGTAGGATTTCCGCGAAGTACCACGACCCACACACTTTGCAAAGCACACCGTTTCCGGCGTTTACCGCGGGCTGCTCGTCAAGAAATCGCACTTGCGAGGTAAGCTCTCAAATCGGCAGGTAGCTGAGATAAGCAATGCCACCTACTGCTATTGAATGCGAATGGCCAATATCTAATTGGCGGTACCGTCGCGGCGGCCAAAAAAATTGTGCCTCTGCCGTTATTACCAGCCACGGTCGCCTGCTCCGGAGGATACGGGCGACAGCAGCTCGGTAAAAAAAGAGGCGTCGGGCGGAGTCGAACCGCCGCATCGCGGATTTGCAATCCACTGCCTTAGCCACTTGGCTACGACGCCTTATTCATGCTGGTTCTAATGCCCAATCATGCGACCGTCAAGGCCGAGAGTAAGGCTTGTATCGAATGCGGTGAGTGCGTCGCTTGACATTTTTAGGTAATTTCGAACGACTGTCAAATGCTGGTAATCGATCAAGCAGCCGCTACGAAGCAGGCGTTGAACGCCCGAAACAGTACTCAAAAACGGGAGAAAAATCCAAGGTTGAGGGACTCGCACCCCGTTTCAATCGACTGCAGTTCACCTAAACTTTCGACTGGTAAAATTTTCCGCCTTTAAGCGGTGTTGGTTAGCGCGACTGCTGGGTCTGAAAAAGTCACGTGGTCGGTAACTGAAGCGGCGAAAACTCAATTTACGTCCAACGAGAGAATGCGATTGCGATGAGCGAACAATGTGATTTCGGGCTGATTGGTCTGGCGGTGATGGGCGAAAACTTGGCTTTGAATGTGGAGAGCCGCGGGTATCGCATCGCCGTTTACAACCGCACCACGGACAAAGTCGACAATTTGGTGAACGGACGAGCTAAGGGTAAGAACTTCGTCGGTT
>JBGSJB010000497.1:0-1814 GCA_041742175.1 Pirellulaceae bacterium | reverse complement strand
CATCCGCTTCCCCCGTAGGCTTCCGCAAGAACGGTTTGCAAGCGATCCACCTCCCAGCTTGTCACCAGTGGCGGCAGGCGACGCAGCGCCGCAAGCACTTCATGCAACTCGACGGTGTCTTCATAAGTCGGCTGCTGGTTGGCCTGACGCGACTTCCATGAATCCGGTTTCCAACTATTCGGCATTGTCGCGAGAGGTTTTCTAGTGATGAAGGAGAAGAAAATGGTGCTAGGATCGACCCTGAGCTCTGACTTTGGTAACTAAGGTTAATCGCATTTCGTCGTTCCCGCTAGGAACCCTGAGGTCACGATTAGGGCAGCCAACTCTGCCGATCAACTTCGCACAAGCCGCAAACACGCATACCAGACGGCAGGTCTGCTTGGGTTTCGTCACGAGTTGCGGTGGGTTAATATGAGCGTCCCTTGTAGCCCGTTCCCGATTGGTGATCGTCTCCTGTGCCCCTCGCAATCCGCAGTTATAAAAACACCGATACGCACTCGATCTGCCAAGTATGGAATGCACATCATACTGGGTTGGCGGTCGGTCCCATCGCGCCGCTGCACTTTGAGTTGGCGGTGTTGGCAAAACCGTATTTCGATGCCGACAAACTGCTGGTTGCGGTCGAAGGCAACGCGGTCCGCGGTTTCTTGCATCTGTCCAATGGCACGACAAGCGACTTAACGGAGGTTGATTGCAAGCGCGGCGTATTGTCGGCTTTGTGTATCGTGCCGAGCGTTGATGAAAACGAGATTGCGGCTGCACTACTGTCGGCGGCGGATCAGTTAATTACCGCCTCTGAAATCACCTGTTGCTTAACGCGACCCATGCCGCCGGACTGCCCCTTTTATTTAGGTTTAGGTTCCGGCGATTCGTTGATGGGCGTCACCACCGCCGATCAGCGGCTTTACGGTTGGCTGATTAAAGCGGGCTGGGTTCCGCGCAGTGCCACAAGCGGCTGGGAGCTTTATCTTGACAGTTTCCAACCGCCCGTTGATCGACTGCAAATTCAGATTCGCCGCAACGCACACGTCGACCGCCTGCTCGACGAACCAATGCTTCCGTGGCGACAAGCTTGCTTGCTCGGGCACACCGAGCCGACCGGCTTTCAGCTAACACTTCGCGTCGAGGGCACCGTCGCTCAAGAGTTGCTCGTCTGGAGCGTTGGTCAAGAACTGATGACGACGCCAGAGTCAATCGTTTGGCTGTGGCCCATCGAAGTCCGAGAATCCAGCCAGAACGCTGATCAACTCGTGTTCTTGCTGTCAGAGTCGCTACGACAAATGGCGGAAGATCGCGTCGAAGTCGTTCGCACTTACTCCGATTCAGCCAAAACCCTAGTCACTTCTGTTTTGATGCGACTAGGGTTTCGAAATGCGAGCAGCGGAGTTGTGCTTGAGAAAAGCTTCCGCAACTTAGCCAGTGAATGACATTTACAGTGAATGACATTTACTCAGTGAGCGACGTTGGCAATTTGCCCGTGACCCGGAACTTGTCGCAGCGACGGCTTGGGCAATGTGTTGTCGTAGCTGAGCACCCGCTGAGCTCCAACGAAGTAGGTGTGAAAGCCATCGACAACTAGGTTGTGAGTGAGTTGCGGAGTTGGATTCGCAACAGTGCTTTCAACCTCCGCCGTCCCGGTTGCCGTGTGCAACATCATGCCGGGTTTGAGATCGCGGGATTTTACCCAACCATGTCCGCTGACCCACCAAAGATGTCCACCGGTGGCTTCGATCGTCTCTTGACCAGCCGCGATCTTAATCGTCGACTTGGGAGGACGAATCGTTGTCATGATAACCGGTTTCAGCGTCAGTTCA
>JBGSJB010000496.1:0-9014 GCA_041742175.1 Pirellulaceae bacterium | reverse complement strand
CCGCGGAGCAATTCGAGGATCGACCAGACGAACTCGAATTGCAAATTCCACCCGGGAAGCATCTGGGTGAGTTGGTGATTGAAGCCACGAATGTGACTAAATCGTTCGGCGACAAGTTGCTGATCGATAACCTCACTTTCCGTCTGCCTGCGGGTGGAATCGTGGGTGTGATCGGGCCTAACGGAGCTGGTAAGACAACTTTGTTCCGAATGTTTGTCGGCGACGAGCAACCGGATTCCGGTACGATGCGTGTCGGCCCGACCGTGGAACTTGGCTATGTCGATCAGAACCGCGATGCGCTTGATCCCGAAGCGTCTGTGTTCAATGAGATCAGTGGTGGTCACGACATCTTGGAGATGGGCGGTAAGAAGTTGAACAGCCGAGCGTATGTTTCGAAGTTTAATTTCCGCGGGCCCGACCAAGAGAAGAAAGTTGGCAAGTTGTCCGGTGGAGAGCGAAATCGCGTGCACTTGGCCAAGCTGCTTCGTCGCGGATCGAACGTTCTGCTGCTTGACGAACCGACGAACGATTTGGATATCGATACGTTGCGAGCACTGGAAGAAGCGATCTTGAATTATGTCGGATGCGTAGTGGTGATCTCCCACGATCGCTGGTTCTTGGATCGTATTGCAACTCATATCCTGGCGTTTGAGGGAGATGGTTACGTGCATTGGTGCGAAGGAAACTTCAACACTTATGAAACGCAACGTAAGGAACGCATGGGACTCGACGGAAATGAACCGCAGAAATTTCGCTATAAAAAGTTGAACGCTTGATCTAAACTTTGAGCGAGCACTCCGCGATTTCGAGACTGAATCTGAAGTCGCGTTTGATCGAAATCCCCAGCCCTCTCCAAAGCAACGAGAACCACCGTGTCGAATCAACTCCGTCGGCTGAGCACTTGTTTTGGGATTCCGTTGCTCGCGCTAGTCGCCTGTGTTTGTTGCCGAAATACAACGGTGGCTCAGGAAGCGGCCAGTGCAGCAACTCAGGCAGACCCAACCGCAAAAAGTGCAACTCCAGCTTTACCGCCTTATCCGTTGGATGCTGTGATCGATCAGCAGGGAACGATCGTAATCGTCGACCGCAATCTGCCCGGTATTTGGAAGTCGCAGGATCAGAAGCTGTCCGTGTTCGTGAAAGGTCCGAAGAAGTTTCGCGAACCGCTGAATGCGATTCGGACTATCGCCCTCGATCATGAAGGCAACTTGTTAGTTGGAGACACTTCGACTCGCGATGTCTACCGGATCGCTGCTGATGGAACCGCAACTGCGATTACGGGTGGTGAAATTGGCATCCCGATGGACATCGCCGTGAAGAAGGATGGAACGATTTACGTCGCAGATTTGGAGCTTCGCAAATTGATGCGCATTCCGGCTGGTTCGAACAAGGTTGAGCACGTTGCCGACGTCAATCCGCGCGGCGTGTTTGTCGATTCCGAGAGCAAGGTGTGGGTCGTCTCACAGGATGCTCAGCAGTTGCTGATCGTCTCCGATGATGGCCAGAAGGAAGTTATCGTGGGCAGTCGCGTGTTTGAGTTCCCGCATCAAGTTGTGGTGAATTCGAAAGGCGAAGCGTTCGTTTCGGACGGTTACAAGAAAGCGATTTGGAAAGTCGTTCGTGGGCAGCAACCGGAGATCGTGGTGCAGGGCGCTCCGCTGGACAATCCAGTGGGACTCGCGTTGCATGAAGACCAAGTGATCATCACTGACCCGCGCGCTGCCAAAGTGTTCAAGTTGGGCGCAGAGAAAAAACTAGAGGTGCTGGCTGATTTTTCGACAGTCAGCGCGCAGTAGTTCGCACGAAGGATGAATCGACGATGCCGCTCCGATTAAAAACTTTTCAATCACCCTTGTTCGCGTCGCTTGCATGCACGGTGTTCGCGACTTTGGTAACTCATGCGACCGCCGGCCAATTCAATGCAACTCGCAATATTGGCGACAAAGTCGAAGGTTGGTCGAAGTTGCCTGGAACAGATGGCAAAGAACATTCGCTGGCAGATCTGAAATCCTACGACGTAGTTGTCGTCGTCTTTACTTGCAACAGTTGCCCCTATGCGGTGGATTACGAAGATCGCATTAACGCGTTGGCGCGAAAGTTCAAAGACTCAAAATCCAGTGCCGTTGTCGTAGCGATCAACTCAAACAAGATCGAAGCGGATCTGATGCCTGCGATGAGAAAGCGAGCTGAGGAGAAGTCGTTTGAGTTCGCTTACTTATTTGATGAATCGCAGCAGGTTGCCAAGCAGTTCGGCGCTGTTCGTACGCCGGAGTTCTTCGTGCTCGATAAGGATCGCAACATTGTCTACATGGGTGCGTTCGACGACAACACCAAAGCGGACTCAGTGGAGGCGCGTTACCTTGAACTGGCCGTTGAATCGCTGATCGCCACCAAACCGATTGGAACGAAGGAAACGGCTCCCGTGGGCTGCTTAATACGCTTTGATCGCAAGCGAAAGTGAAGTGGTTGCCTGCGACATCCTGTCAGTGGGTTTCGAAACGAATGTGGCACGGATTCGCGCCGCTTGGTAGTATAAGGTTGGCTGCACAATTTAGTTTGTCGGGTCCGCATTGAGGCGTGATAGCCAATCCCACCCACTAGCCATCGCCGAGTTAAGCGAATCAAGTTCGTGAAGTTGCGGCGTACCAATTCCCACCTAGGACAGTTATGGCCACTAAGTTCTCATGGCAGATGCTGGATGCACTGAGCTGCGTTGGGCGTTTACTTGCATCTGTTGCAACTCGTCAATCGCTGCCTATTCTCGTGTTATTGCTCAGTACTTTGCTAAGTGCAGTTGCGATGTGTGACACCGCGCGAGGGCAGGAAGCGGAACTCGCGCAATCGAAAACTGGCTTGATTGACTTCAATCGCGATGTGCGACCTATACTGGAGAACCACTGCCTGGAATGTCACGGACCGAAGGATGCAAAGGAAGGCTTCCGAGTTGACGAAGAGTCTACATTGCTGTCGTATGTCGAGCCCGGTGACTTGGACGCATCTTCGCTTTGGTCAGATTACCTTGTGACGACTGATGACGAAATGAGGATGCCCCCGACTGCGCATAACAAACCGCTCACCGGTGCACAGTTGGCAATGCTCAAGTTGTGGATCGAGGAAGGCGCAACCTGGGCAGACGTTGCGGTTGCAGCAGCGGCGCCGACAGTGCTCCCTGTCCCAGCGTCGTTGTATCAGCGAGTAACAAGTTTGTTAGGTCTGTTTCATCCGGCTGCGGTCCATTTTCCGGTGGCACTGCTGTTGATTTCAACATTCTTTGTCATCTGCTCGTTTGTACATCGCGAAGCGTTTGAAGGTGCAGCGTTCCATTGTTTGTGGATTGGGGCGGTGTCTGCGTGTGCATCCAGCGCTTTGGGTTGGTTCTTCGCTGAAAGCCAAGGTTACGCCAGCACGCCTTCATTCGACTTTGGCAGTTCGCTTGAGCGTCATCGCTGGACGGCAATTTTGCTAAGTGTCCTTTCGATAGTGATGATTCCAGTGGCCACTTTCGCGCGCCGCGCGCCTGACAAGCGTGGGCGTCGCATCGTGTGGTTAGTCGGAGCGAGTTTGCTGTCGATCCTGGTCAGTATCGCTGGTCACCAGGGCGGCGAAATGGTGTTTGGCGAAGACCTTTACACTCCCGCTTTCAACGCCATTTTCGAGTCTGCGCCAAAGTGATTACGACATTTGCGCGGTTCTTAAATTCAAATGGGACGCTCGGTCAACTAGAATTGGCTTGCTGATTGAGTTCCGTAAGCACGCTCTTTAGTTCGGGTGATTTCAATGAGAATAGAGCATTTGGTAAGCCGCGCAGTTTCCGTGGCAGTCGCGTTGTTTGTTACGCTTGCGTGCGTAGCAGAAAAACAACTCGATGCATCCGAGAAGCCGAATGTGATCGTCATTCTCAGTGACGATCAAGGCTGGGGTGATCTCAGTCTGAATGGCAATTCGAATATCTCAACACCGAATATCGATGCGCTTGGTCGCCAAGGCGCGCGCTTCGATCGCTTTTACGTATGTCCAGTTTGTTCGCCAACTCGCGCTGAATTCTTAACTGGTCGTTATCATCCTCGCGGCGGAGTGCATGACACTTCACGCGGTGGCGAACGGCTTAACTTGGGCGAAAGAACGATCGGTGAGATTTTCAAAGCGGCTGGTTATCAAACTGCTGCGTTCGGCAAGTGGCACAACGGGATGCAGTACCCTTACCATCCGAACGCGCGCGGGTTCGATGAGTTTTACGGCTTCTGCTCAGGGCACTGGGGCGATTACTTTTCGCCACCGCTCGAACACAACGGTAAACTGGTCACCGGCAAAGGCTTTATTGCAGACGACTTTACGGACCATGCGATTCATTTTGTCGAGCAGAACAAGGCGAATCCATTTTTCCTTTACTTACCTTTGCCAACTCCGCACGCTCCAATGCAGGTGCCAGACGAATACTGGGCGCGCTTCAAAGAAAAGAGACTGAGTTTAAAAGCGACGGATGCTTCGAAGGAAGACGAGGACTTTACACGCGCGGCTTTGGCGATGGTGGAAAACATCGATTACAACGTTGGACGACTGCTTCGCAAACTGGACGAACTCAATTTGTCTCAGGACACGATCGTAGTTTTCTTTTGTGATAACGGACCGAACAGTGATCGTTGGAACGGCGGCATGAGAGGTCGCAAAGGATCGACGGATGAAGGCGGAGTACGCTCACCCTTGCTGATTCGATGGCCAGGTAAGATCGCTGCGGGAAAGTTGATTGCACAGATCAGCGGAGCGATCGACCTGATGCCAACGTTGACTGCGTTGGCTGAAGTGCCTGTAGCGGGAGCGAAGCCGTTGGACGGCGTCAGTTTGGTACCGCTGCTTAGCGGCGCGGCGAGTTCGATTCCGGATCGCAAACTGTTTTCACATTGGGCGGGCAGGGTCAGCGTGCGGACGCAACACTTCCGGCTCGATCATCAAGGCAAGCTGTACGATATGCTGATGGATCCAGGCCAGGAAAAAGCGGTGAACGATAAGCATCCCGCCTTGGCTGACGAATTGAAGTCCGACGTTGAGGTTTGGAAACGCGAGTTGTTGACTGGTTTGAAAGATGACCAGCGTCCCTTCACGGTCGGTCATCCCGATGCTTTGCTGACGCAGTTGCCGGCTCGTGATGGCGATCCGCATGGAAATATTCGCCGTTCTGCCAAAGCGCCGAACTGTTCGTATTTTACAAACTGGACGGATGCGACCGACAAGATAACATGGCCGATCGAGGTGCTTGAATCGGGACGATTTGCAGTTGAACTTTACTACGCCTGCGAACCGGATGACGTGGGCGCGGAACTAGAGCTGTCGTTTGCCGATTCGAAGTTGGCCGCAACGGTGAACGATGCTCATAATCCACCAGCTCGCGGTGATGAGCACGATCGCGTCCCACGGCACACGGAATCTCTGGTCAAAGACTTTCGTCCGACGCAGTTGGGTGTGATTGATCTGCAGCAGGGTTCAGGCGAGTTGACGCTGCGCGCGACCAAGTTGGTGGGCGAGCATGGGCCCGAAGTGCGATTGCTGATGCTGCAGCGAGTTCCCTGATCTGATGCTTCGAAAACGTAAACTCTGCAATACTTTCAAGACGAACAACTATGACAAACGCTTCTCGATGGTTGCTGATTCTGTGTTCCACTTTGCTGCTAACAGGTCGTTTAACCGGTCGCTCGCTAGCGCAAGAACAAGTCGCTGCACCGGACGCATTGGTGAAAGCTCGCGAGGCGATCGCTCAGTTCGACGCTTATGTCGAAGCGGCGCGTGTGGAGTGGCAAGTTCCAGGCTTGGCTATCGCAGTGGTCAAAGATGATCAAGTGTTGCTCAGCAAAGGTTATGGCAACCGTCGCGTTGGCTCAGCCGAAACGGTCGACCAGCACTCTTTGTTCGCCATCGCATCCAATTCGAAAGCTTTTACGTCGGCTGCGTTGGCTATTCTAGTCGATGAAGGCAAATTGAAATGGGATGATCACGTCACGCAACATCTACCTTGGTTTCGTTTGAAAGATGATGTGGCAACGCGAGAGATTCGAGTTAATGACCTGCTATGTCATCGCAGTGGTTTAGGCACTTTTAGTGGCGACTTGCTATGGTGGGGCACTGGTTACTCACCCAAGCAGGTCTTGCAGCGCGCGTCGGAATTGGAGCCTGAGAGTTCGTTTCGTTCCGCTTATGGGTACTCGAATTTGATGTTCTTGGCGGCTGGGGAAGTGATCGCTGCCGTCAGTGGACAAAGCTGGCAGCAGTTCGTGCAGGATCGTATCTTACGGCCGCTTGAAATGAACCGGACGACAACCAGTGTTCGCGATTTGCTGACGCTTGAGAACTTTGCGACACCTCACAAGACTCTGCTGGATCGCTCGCAACCGATTCCGTGGATGAATTGGGATGCGATGGCGGCGGCGGGCGGCATCATTTCCAGCGCTGATGATATGTCGCGGTGGTTGCGATTGCAGTTGCGAGCTGGCGCCATCGACGATCAGCGACGGGTGTTTAGCGCCGCTGCTTCCCACGAAATGTGGCAAGCTCATACGCCGATTCGAATGGGAATTAATCCATCGCAGCGATTTCCGTCAACGCATTTTCGATCGTACGGTTTAGGTTGGGCGCTCTCGGATTACGAGGGAATGAAGGTCGTGGGGCATGGCGGTGGTTATGACGGAATGTATTCCCAAGTGCTCATGATCCCTGAGCAAAAAATCGGGGTCGTAGTGCTTACGAACAGCATGACGTCTATATCGAGCCTGCTCGCTTATCGCGCCTTGGATGTTCTAATCGATGGCGATAAGAAGGACTGGAGCAAAGAGAATTTGGATCAGTTTCGTAAGTCACGCACCGAGTTCGCCGAACGCATTGCGAAAGCGATCACACCGGCGGTCGCCGATACCAAGCCGAGTCATCCGTTGCCAGATTACGCGATGAAGCTGCGATGTCCGATTTACGGCGACGCAACAGTGACGTTCGAGGGTGAGCAGTTGGTGTTGCGGTTGCTGCCTTACTCGGCTTTGGTCGCCGATTTGAAGCATCTGCATTACGACACGTTTGAGATTCGTTGGCGCAATGAATTTGCGTGGTTCGAAGGTGGGACAGCTCATTTCGTGGCTGACGCACGTGGCAAGTTTCAAAAGCTGGAACTTGATGTTCCTAACGATGACCTCTGGTTCCACGAACTTAAGTTGACGCGAGTTAACGATTGACGCACCGGCTACTTCGAGAAGATCGCAGCCAGTCCGAAGCATCCGAGCATCAATACCCAGACGACGTCCAGGAAGTGCCAGTACATTGCGCAGAAGCGAATTGGCCAATGGCGCTCGTGGTCATAGGCTTCTCGCGAAAGTCCGAAAAGAATAAAGGTCAGTCCTGCACCACCGCCCACCACATGCAACGCGTGAATTAGCACCATCATGAAAGTGAATCCATAGAGGCTGCGATCATTTTGCAAGTCCGCTTGCAGTCGCTGAATCATCCACACCATGCCAGTCGATTGTAGACCGAAAAACACGACGCAAAGGATGCTGGCGAGAATAACGTAACGCCACACATCAAAGCGGCGTTCACGTCGAATCGCGAGGACGGCAAGGTGGAGGCAGACACTTATGGCAACGAGCACGACCGTCGTGGTCACGAAACTAATTGGCAATACGAACGGCTGCGCTAGCCCCCCGGGCGATGAAGCTCGGATAACGACATAGATTGCGTACAGCAAAACGCAACTGACGAAAAACACGGCGAGCGAAGCGATAAACAGCCACGCACCCTGCTCACTGCGACGGTCTTCAGCGATCTTCATGGACGACAACGTACTAATTTCCAATTGCTAATGCACTAGATAGCGACCCATTTCGGTTCTAACCGTCAATTCAGCCAACTTGTAACTTGGGATCAGTCGGAGAATAAGTGGCGGCGGCTTTCAGCCGCACGCACTCGGGCAGCAGCGGCTCCACCACACACCGAAGCCGCTAGCTTAAAAGTCGTCATCATCGTCACCATCCAGGTCGGGATGCAAGGGATCATCTGGGTCGAAGAAAAAATCGCCAAGCCCCAGCGGCATCATGTCACCACTCATGCTACGTCGTTTACGTTCGGCCAGCTCCTCGAGGTTCTTGGCATCGTCGCCCAAGCAAAGTTCAAGCGCTTCCCGCCAAGCAGCGTCTTTCGAAACTGGATGCGAAGGATCTTGTCCCAGGCGTTTAAGCGCGAAGCGCAGCAGGTTTAAACCATCACGAGCGGAAAAATCCAGTTGCAATTCGTGAGAACGTTGCAGGAAACTGACCGTCATCGCCAACATCTCCGGCTCAGCGAACGGCAAATGGTACTGCAAAATCGCCAATTCATCTTGGCGATTGGGGAATCCAAGCGGCAGCGTGGGTTGCAAGCGACTAAGGATGTAGTCTGGAATTTCATAGGTGGAATCGTCTTGGTTCATAGTCACTGCACAGCGAAAATCTTTATGCGAGTGAACAACAATTCCTGCAACAATCGATTCGACGTAGCGACGTTGATCGAACAGCGGAGCGAGGCTAGCCCACGACTTTTCGTTCATGCGGTTGCCTTCGTCCAGCACACACACCGCACCGCGAATCATGGCGGTTACCAATGGCGATGCGTGGTACGCGATGGTCCCGCTTTGGCTGAGCACCGGCGTGACCAAGAGATCTTCTGGACGCGTGTCGGCGGTGCATTGGAAGACGTAGAGATCCTGTTTGCGTTCCGCAGCCGCTGCCATCGCGAGCGCGGTTTTTCCGATGCCAGGCACGCCAACCAATCGCGGAGTTAGCGGCAAGTCGGTTTCGTCGACGACCAACCAACACGCCAGCAACTGCTTCAAGACTTCGCGCTGGCCGATCCATTCGGCTCGGTTCGTCAGCGGCGAAGCCAACTTAAGGCGAACGCCATCAATTTCAACTGCCTCTAGGCTCATGCGTCGGTGCTCGGTGAGAGAACAATTTCAAAAACCATCGTCAATGCAATCTAATGGTTTCGACGCTCACCGCCAACCG
>JBGSJB010000495.1:0-11493 GCA_041742175.1 Pirellulaceae bacterium | reverse complement strand
TTTTACCACAGGCGAAGCCGCAAAGATTTGTAAGGTCAGCCAGCAGACGATCATTCGCTGCTTTGACAACGGCTCGCTAAAGGGATTTCGTGTTCCGGGCAGCCGCTTTCGCCGAATCCCACGCGATCAACTCTTCTCGTTCATGCGCGACAACGGTATTCCAACCGATGCGCTTGAGAACGGCAAGAAGAAACTGCTGATCGTCGACGATGAGCAAGACCTGGTTGAACTGATGTCGGATGCGTTCGGCCGCGACGGTCGTTTCGATATTCGCACAGCCAACAACGGTTTCGATGCGGGGATGCAAGTCAAAGAGTTTCGGCCAGACATGGTGGTGCTCGACGTGATGCTACCGGATATCAACGGCAAAGAAGTTTGCCAGCGAGTGCGCAGCGACAAGACGCTCGATTCGGTCAAGATCATTTGCATCTCCGGTATGATCGAAGCGGAAAAAGTGGGCGACCTGCGAGCTTCAGGTGCTGATGACTTCATGCAAAAGCCGTTCACGGTCGATCGTTTGATCGAGCGTGTGTGCGATCTGCTAGAGATGGATCGACCGGCTGTTCACTAGTGAGAGCTCGGCACGATTTGTTGCGGATGGAACGAGAGATCTGTTGATTTACTTCAGCCGGTACGCGCTGGCGTCCGGTTAAGAGCCAACCGAAAACGACAACAACCCGGTGCTAACGCACTCCGGCTCATTTGCGGTAGTCACCGAGTTGCCGAACTCAAGAAGTTGCTGAACTCACAAAGTCACCGAATATGGAGCTCTGCGTTTTTACAAACTCGACTTGCGAATCGTTAATCGATTTCATTTTGCAGAGCGGTGGCGACGCGACTGACGGTGCAGCAACCACAGAAGCCGTGAAGCGAGTCGCTGGTAACGACGAAGCTTTCGCGCGTTGGTGGCAGTCATCGAAAGCTTGTGAACAACTGTGCGACAACTTCGCAGCGAGGTTACTTCGCTGCGCGAGTTGGAGGAGGGACGATTGCGAGTCATCGCAGCGTCTTTGGAAGGTTGCGAACTTAGCGGCGCGACTTCGAAAGCTCGAGCTGCATTTTGCTGATGAGCTCGAAGAGCAAAAGCGCGAAGCGATCTATCATTTCGCTTACGGCATCAGTCACGAACTGAATAATCCGCTAGCCAACATTGCGACGCGCGCGGGCGTGTTAGCTCAACATGAATCGGCTGTTGACCGTCGTCAAATGTTGGAGACGATTATCGACAACGCGATGCGCGGCAGCGAAATGTTGGGCGATCTGATGTTAATCGCACGCCCACCAGAGATGCGTATCCAGTCGGTTGCGGTGTCCGCTTGGTTCGAAAAATTGATTGAGCGAGCGCGCAAGTGGGCCAGCACTCGCGAAGTCACAATTGCCGCATCCGATTCAGCCCAAGCCAACGTCGCTCAGTTCTGCCCCGTAGCGATGAACGAAGCGATGTGGTGTTTGATTCGCAATGCAATCGAAGTGAGTCGCGCTGGTGACACGATCGAAGTTTCAATGAGCACTGCGAACGGCCTGCTGACTTGGACGGTACGCGATCAAGGTCCCGGCCTCTCTGAGAAAGCGCTCCAGCATTGTTTCGATCCGTATTTCAGCGGACGCGAAGCGGGTCGCGGTTTGGGCTTGGGGCTTTCCAAAGCTCAAATGATTGCAACGGCGCATGCTGGCACTCTTTCAATCGCCAATCGAACCACCGGCGGCTGCGAAGCGGTACTTCAGATAAGTGTTGGCGAGGCAGCTTAACGTCTGCAGAATTCTCAGCCTGCGCGAGACTGGGAATTCAAATGTAAAACATCGCCTCAGATTCCGTTGCGGATGACTCAAGCAGATCTTGTAGGGTACGTTGTTCGAGTTGGTTGCGTTGCTGTTGCATGATCTCATCCCAAACTTGCGACATCACGCGATTCAAATTAGAAGAATTCGAGACGGACGCATCGCTGCCGGTGAGCGAAGTGGTTTGAGCTGAACATACGGCGTCGACAATCTCTGCGAGTGAAATCGTTTCGGGCGCGCGTTGCAATTTGAAACCACCGCTCGAGCCGCGAAGACTGCAGATCAATCCCGCGGAACGAAGTTGCTGAAGTATCTGCACTAGAAACTGATTCGGAACGTTGTGATCCTCGGAAACGGTGCGCGCTGAAACCAATTCGCCATCGCGATAACGCGCGGCGAGCGCGAGCATCGCGATTGCAGCATAGTGAGCTTTGACAGGAATTTGCATTTGTGTTTACGCTCTAGCTGTTGTGAAGTCCGCACTCGGTCTTGGCAAAGCCGCTCCAGCGTCCCGCGCGTTCGTCTTCGCCCAGTGCGACGCGACGTGTGCAAGGTTGGCATCCGATCGATGTGTAGCCTTCATCGTGCAGCGGGTTGTAAGGGATGTCCTCTTTGCTGATCAATCCCCAGACTTCCTTCTTCGTCCAATTCGCCAACGGACTGACTTTGACCAACCCGAACTTCTTGTCCCAGCCGACGATCGGAGCCACAGCGCGGTCGGGCGTTTGATCGCGTCGAATAGCACTCGCCCAAGCATCGAAACCCACGGCCGCTTCCCGTAGGACTGAAATCTTTCGATCAAAGCAGCATCGATTCGGATCGCGGGAGTACACAGGCCCACCATTGGCGGCTTCATACTCGGCGACGGTCTGCTTCGGTCGCTTCATTTCCACGGCGATGCCATAGCGAGTCTTCACGCGTTCTCGCAATTCGAGTGTTTCCGCAAATTGGTAACCGGTATCCAAGTTGAAGACAGGTGTGTCGGGGGCGATCGCGGCCAGCATGTGAATAATGCACATCCCTTCTGGTCCGAAAGCTGTCGCCATGGTGAATTTGGGCGCGAAGCGCTCTACGGTCCACTTCAAAATTTCCTCGGGCGTCGCCTTTTCCAGCTCAACCGAACATCGCGCCAACTCAGCGAGGAGCTCTTCAGTCGGCTGAACCAACTGCCGTTCGGCTTGTCCTGTCGCCACCGATTCGCTTTTGATTTCGTCCATTCTCAGGACTTTTAGCTGGGGAATCGTGGGTTTTTTATGAGCCGTTGAAGCTGGAATTGCCATAAAAATCGCCTTTGTCGCGTGTTCTCGCAGTCACTCTGGCACCTTATAGTACTTATCTGACCAGATTAGTCAACTATCGTTCCAGTTGAACGAATTATCGGATTGGGAGGTCGATTCGCTGCAGAGATTCGCCCGCAAAGAATTAACTGCAAGACCCGCTATGAAGCCTCAACGACAACGGCGGTGGCGTTGTCTCGACCGGATTCGGCGACAGCGGTCAACACCAAGCGGCTCGCGTCGGGCAATTCTCGCTGTTGCGCGTTGGGTTCGCGGACCAGTTCCTCGATGCCGCGATCCCACAGTCCGTCGGTAACGCCGTCGGAGCACAGCACGAAACGATCGCCCACGGAGTACTCGAGCACTCCGATTTGAGGCACCAGAAACTGATGTCCTGCTCCAAGCGCCTGCGTCAGGACGTTCTTGCGCGGATGCATGCGCACTTCGCGCTCGTTCAGCTCTCCCTTGCGTCTCAGCCAACCGACGTGCGTGTGATCTTCAGTGATTTGTTGCATTCCGCCGCTGCTGGGCAACAGGTACAGTCGCGAGTCGCCGATGTGACCGAAATAAACTCGACCTCGACGGAACCAAGCCAGCGTTAGCGTTGCGCCCATGTTGCGACAATGCGCATCGAAGCGTCCCAAGCGCAGCATGTCGTTATGGATTGCTACGAAAAGATTGAGCAGAATCTCGTGACTGTAGGAAGCAAATCGGTCTTCGTTCAAACCGAACTGCTTGGGCAACTGCAAAGTGATCTTATCCATCGCAATGCGACTTGCGAATTCGCCTGATCGCTCGCCACCCATTCCATCACTGACAGCAAAGATGAAATCTGAGTTCTCAAGCGAAGCTTCACCGGTTTTACCCAGATAGCGAATCCCCTGCTTGTCGAGCAGCGTTGCCAGAAATGTATCTTCGTTGTTCGGTCGGAAACGTCCTGGATGCGTCAATCCTGACCACCGCAGTTGCTTAGCGTTCGATGCGGCATGCGCTGTTGTGTCCGCCTCGGATGCGACCGGCGAGCCAATGATCTCCGCGAACTCGAAATCGATAATACAAAAGCGACCGTCTTGAGCGCGGTAAGTGATGTTGCGCTGAAACGGATCGTCGTGACGAACGCCGAATTGCTCGAGCCCATCGAACAGTTCCTTCACTTTCTCGTCCGTCAAGTGTTCGACGCGCGAGCCACAGTTAGTCGTTACGATCTTAAGTTCAGCGTGATTCGCTTCCAGCAACCGCGGAACGAACGGACATTTGCGGAGTTCAAGATAGCGGAGTACACGCACTTCGTTTTCGTATCGCGTATCAGCTTCTGGGCCGCGAAACTGTTTATGAACTGTTCCGTCGTAGCCGATGCGTACTAACGCTCGCTGAGTATTCTTTGCTTCGTGCACCTTCAGGACCTGTCGTAATGATCGGTAGCCGCCTTCAGTTCAGCTTCGCTGAGCGAGAATCGCTTAAACGACGACTGCTACCAGCTGCCTGGAGAGTGAACTGACAAAACGGATTTGACACTTTCGGTAGACCTGCGCCCATAGTACGTCTTGGCACATGGCGCGGCGCGAGTCTTGGGTGCTAAGGAATCGCTTTCAAGGCCTCTACAGTAGCCTTGCGCACCGTTAAGTCTAGCTATCGACGCTTACTGAAATTCAGCTCGTGGTAATGTGCCTTTAGAAAGCGTCGTCTTTAGAAAAGATCGGCAAAAAGCGGGTTAGGAGAAATTTAAGGGGAACTTGCCCGCACTAGCATTGCGTGTTAGCTTATCCCCCGACATCTCCAGGTAAATATGGTTTTGTGCTGCTTCTGGTTGCGTGACTCAGTTGACTTTTAGGGTAGGGAGTTGACTGAAACTACAAACGCTATGCGTGCCTGGAAAGCGATTCCGAGAAAATCGCTTGGCGACAACTCATGATAATCTCTGGTGCAACGTGTTGTAGGGACATGGGTGAGCCGGGATTGCAAGGTTTAGGCGGAGTGTCTTTTTCGTTCATATGTTCTTTAAAGAGAATGAGTCCATGTCATCAGACAAGAATTTCAAACTAGAGTACGTGTGGCTTGACGGTTACCTACCTGAGCCGAATCTCCGCAGCAAAACCAAGGTCGTCGCCAAAGAACCCAAGTCGGTCACTGACCTCGATTTGTGGGGCTTCGATGGCAGCTCAACTCAACAAGCCGAGGGCAAGAGCAGTGACTGTATTCTGAAGCCGATTGCACTGTATCCAGACACCACTCGCAAGAATGGTTACCTGGTAATGTGCGAAGTTCTGTTACCGAATCACGAACCCCATCCGTCGAACTTCCGCGCAACGGTCGACGAAAGCGATGATCTTTGGATCGGTCTCGAGCAGGAGTATTTCTTTTACGAAAACGGTCGACCACTTGGATTCCCAGCGGAAGGTTATCCAGCTCCGCAAGGTCCATACTACACCGGTGTTGGATTCAAGAATGTTGGCGACGTCGCCCGTCAAATTGTTGAAGAGCACATCGACATCTGTTTGGACGCCGGCATCAATCTGGAAGGCATCAACGCTGAAGTTGCCAAGGGCCAATGGGAATTTCAGATTTTCGCCAAAGGTTCGAAGAAGATTGGCGACGACATGTGGATGGCTCGCTACCTCATGCTTCGCCTTTGCGAAAAGTACAGCATCGACGTCGAGTTCCATTGCAAGCCGATTAAAGGCGACTGGAACGGTTCCGGCATGCACTGCAACTTCTCAACCAAGTATATGCGCGAAACGGGTGGCGAAGAGTACTTCAACAAGCTCATGGGCGCGTTCGAGAAGTATGCGATGGAACACATCGCTGCTTACGGTCCAGACAACCACTTGCGTCTAACCGGTCTGCACGAGACACAGTCGATCGACAAGTTCAACTACGGTGTTGCTAACCGCGGTGCTTCGATTCGTATTCCTCACTCGTTCGTCAATAACGGGCACAAGGGTTACCTCGAAGATCGTCGTCCGAACTCCGCAGCAGATCCTTACAAGATCGTTTCTCGCGTGCTGAAGACCATCAACTCGGTCAGCTAGTCGCACGTGCGATGAGGATAGTAGATAGCAAACAGTAAGCGCCGCTCTTGCAGAGCGGCGTTTCGCTTTGGTCGCCTTAAGCCTAGTTGCGTCGTTTCGATTTGCGTATCGAGGTGCTCTGTTTGCGCAGGGGCTCTGGCGGATGCAAGAACCACATGAGCAACCCTGCGCCGGCTGCAATCAGTAAAGGCCAGATAATCGGGACGGAAGTGAACTGCATCGCAGCGTCGGTCGACGGAAGCAGATTGTTGTCTGCCAGAGGTGGCATGACTCCATTGCCGTCAGTTGCTGAAGTAGGCGGACCAGAGTTTTGTGCCGCGCCTGAGACTGAGATTGGCAATTGGATATGGATGTGTGAGGTCTTGGTTATCGCAGCGGCTAAGGTGAGCAGAATTACAGTTATCAGTAGCGCTAGGCCGATTAGTCTAATGAGCGGCATCGCGACTCTTTCCCTGGCCTGCAAGGAAGCTGGTCCACCAGGAAACCGCCGAGTGAACTGGCGGTTTCAAAGTAGATCCAGCTTCGATGACTGCATGTAGAGCGGGCATCGATTGTAAGTATTCAGGTCCTAGTCGATCAGAGGCCTGGTGGAACTTGAATCAACTGTCCCTTCTTCTCTTCGCCGATAGTTGTGATGTACAGGGCACCATCAGCATCGAAGGCCATCGCCGTTGGCTTATCCAGCGACATGATCTTCTTGGTGCGAATGCCTGATTCCGCTTGTTCGTCCTTAAGAACTTGGAACAAACCGCCTTGCGTCGTATCGTTCCACGCAAAATCGAGGACGTAAAGTTGTTTGCGAGGACTGTAGGCAACTGCGGTGATGTCATGCAAGTTGGTTTTAATGTTCAGCAGCATCTCTTTGCTTGTCGCGTCGTAAAACGTCAGCAAGCTATCGTTGGGTACAGTAATTTCGCCCATCTGCCCTACGACTAGATAGCCTTCGGGGCTGATCGTGATACCGACTGGTGCGTCGACTTCCGTGGCTTCTTTGGTTGCTAGATAGCGTTCGAACGGTCCGACTTCGGTACCTTTCAAAGTCGCTTTGGAAACCCAGCCCTTAGTGTCGTCGCCATTGCAAGTGACAAACACGCCTTCTGGATTAGCGGCCAATGCGTAGAAGTTTCCTTCCCCTTTCAGTTCACTCGACTCAGCCAACGGGAAACTGGCTTTCATCGCATCTGCTTTCACAGGCTTTCCATCGTCGCTCAGTTCATAAATTCGCAGCAGGTCTTGTCCGTCGACGAATCCGCCACCGCCAACGACAAGCGTCTTCTTATCCAAGAACAGCAACCCGAGTGGTCCGATGTTGTATTTTGGGCCCTTGCCGTACACGTCCACCGGAAAGTCGGTAATGACCGGTTCCGATTGGCCGCCGGTCACCTTGATGACTTGTGATGCGCCCGAGTTAGCGACGAACACGATTCCAGTTTCAGGTTGAATCGCTAAGCCGGCTGGATTGTCGAGATCGCTCAATACAACTCGGCCTTTCATCTCGGACCCGCCTTCAGCTGGTTTGCTTTCCGCGGGTTTGCTTTCCACGGGCGCATTTTCCACGGGCGCGCTTTCTTCTGGCTTGTCTTCGTTCTTGACTTTGACCTTCTCTTCAGCGGTCACTTCGGGTTGATCAGGTTTCTTCTCGTCTTGGGCAAACGTTTTGCTTGGCAGGACGATCCCAACAAGTCCGATCGAACTTAGCAAGACGAATTTACTTAACAATTTCACGTTTAAATCTCCACAGATGGACATGGGCAGGTTGTTGAACAGGGGCGTTGCAATTGTCACCTTTCGCCGCCGAAAAGTACACCAGAGGTTGATCCACTAAATGACCACGCCGCTTCATGTCGACCTAGCGTGTTACTTCGCAACGCGCTCGAAGTTAGTGCTCAACCCTTTGAGCAACTTACTCAGGCAACTTAGGCGGCTCGACATTCGGATACTGTTTACTGGTCAAGCCTTCTTTGAGGAAAGCGACTAGAGCCGCTTTTTGCTCGGCGGTTAACTTCAGTGGGAATAGCTCTTCGTCCAAGTACTCGTTGGGGGTGCCGCCTTTGTCGTAGTAGTCTACGACCTCTTCCAAAGTTGCCAAACTTCCGTCGTGCATATACGGTCCAGTCTTAGCGATGTCACGCAACGTCGGCGTCTTGAACGAGCCTTTATCACCTTCGACGTTGCTTACTGCTAAACGTCCCAAGTCAGGTTGTTCCTGAGTAAAGGAGACTCCGATGTTGTGAAATCCGTTGTCGGTAAAGTTCGGACCGCTATGGCAACTCGAACAGTTCGCTTTGCCAAAGAACAACTGCATGCCTTCCCACGCTTGGATGGATAACGCAGACTCATCGCCCGCTCGCACGCGATCGAATGGAGCGTCACCAGACAGAGCGGTTCGTTCGAAAGCCGCAATCGCTTTGCCGATGTTCTCCGCAGTCACCGGCTCGCCAAACACTTGTTGGAACTGATCCTGGTAGCCTTTGATGCTGCCGATTTTCTCAACGGCTTGCTCGATCGGCAGATTCATTTCGATCGGGTTAGCGATCGGTCCCAACGCTTGTTGCTCAAGCGTCTTCGCGCGGCCGTCCCAAAATTGAAATGTTTGGTAAGCTGCGTTGAGCACAGTGGGAGCGCTGCGACCTCCGCGTTGCCCTCCGACGCCTTCAGCCGTTTTGTCGCTGTTCGACCAACCTTTGTTAGGATCGTGGCAAGTTGCGCAGGCGACTGAGTTGTCTCCCGAAAGCCGCTTGTCGAAAAACAGTTGCTTCCCGAGCTCGATTTTTTCGGCACTCTGCGGATTATCCTTTGGAATCGGAACCGCAGCCAACCCACGCGGCGATTTCGCATCGTCGGCTTGCGAAAACAACGACAGGTAGACGCAAAAGCATCCGATCTGACCGACTCGAAATAACGTTTTCAAAGGTCTACTCCTTCAATGAAGTCAGGCTAGCGAGTATCAACGGCGGTGAGGTTAAGAAGCATGAAACCTCCCAAAAAATTTGGCTTATAAAATCTGGCTAATTAAGGCAACAGCGAATGGATGGTCGGCATGCGTGGGCGTGGGTGTAAGGGATGCAGCGCGCATTCGAGTCGACTGGGGCTTTAAGTGTCACCGCAGAACCGGCGAAAACTCTGGGGCTAGCTTAAGGATATCGCATGTTTTAGGAATCTGCTCGGCTCGTTTTGCTTTCTTAACAGAACACTTTGCCGTTTCGTTTAGCTGTCATGGTTACAAGGTAAGCCTATGTTATCAAGCGACAGTGAGCTGTTTTTCAGCGAGCCGAATTTCTGCGGGGGGCTGAGAACTTTTTGCCTTTTGAGGCTGCACTCGGCTACAATCGAGGAGACATCAGTTGGCTGATCAGATTGTGAACTCGCAGAAGGTTCTAAAATGCAGGGCGATCCAGCAAGAAACGAGATAACTCCGGATCAAGATCTATTGGTTCAGCTCGACGCCTTGGTCGGTCGCGAAACAGCGGATAGGCTGCACGCAACGGTGGCCAACTCGCCGGCAGTGGATGTTGATGAGGCAGTCGTGTCGGCGGAAGCGACTAGATCTGTAACTGCGGCAGCCGAACAGCCGCTTACTTCACCTGACCATTGTTCGGCATCGCAAGATCTCGTCGCTCCGATTCATCGTCGAGCCGAGGGAGCGCTGGCGACGAGTGATCATTACTCGAAGAACCGAGATTCCAATCCACGACAACTGGTTTACTCGACGCTGCTGAGTTTGCTCGTCGTGCTGGTGCTGCTTGTCGCGGTGCGTTTGATTGTGCCTTCATTGGTGGAGAGCGTTCGATACGGTTGGTATCGCGGTCAGTTGAAGGCCGAGTATGAAATGAGCGGCGAAAGGCTGCGGCACATTTCGCTCAATTCACTGGCAGATGTTTCTCAGTTGGTCAGCAAGCGCGTTGGACCGAGCGTCGTGCACATCAATCTCTTGCAGACCAGCGATGAAGCGGCTGTGGTGCGCAACCCGCTTCAGAAACTGCTGCTGCCCCAGCCAGGTTCCCGACAACTGGTCGAGGGCCAAGGCAGCGGCTTCGTTGTCGATAAGAATGGATATATCTTGACGAATCATCACGTCGTCGACGGTGTGGGTAAGATCGAGATCACAACCAGCGATGGCCGTCGCCTCGATGCCTTTGTTGTAGGAGTTGATCCACCGACGGACCTAGCGTTGCTCAAGGTCGAAGCGAACGACCTAATGCCAATCGAATGGGGCAGCAGTGAACAAATAGTTGTCGGGTCACCCGTTTGGGCGGTCGGCAGTCCGTTTGGATTGCAGCAAACGGTAACGTTCGGCATCATCAGCGGAAAGCACCGTGTCGACTTGCGCGGAACACGTTACGAATCAAATGTTCGCGCCAGCACCGCTTATGGTGACTTGATGCAAAGCGACGTAGCGTTGAACCCAGGCAATAGCGGCGGTCCGCTGGTCAATTCGATGGGCGACGTGATCGGCGTGAATGCAGCCATCCTAGGTGAGACGTATCGCGGGATCAGTTTCTCAATTCCCAG
The DNA here is from genome assembly GCA_041742175.1 of Pirellulaceae bacterium. Taxonomy (GTDB): domain Bacteria; phylum Planctomycetota; class Planctomycetia; order Pirellulales; family Pirellulaceae; genus Aureliella. The sequence goes on along the minus strand of JBGSJB010000495.1, from coordinate 896 downwards.
CAAAGTGGCTCAACGCGTCGCTCAGCAACTAATCGCTGCTGGCGAAGTGGCTCGCGGTTGGTTGGGAGTCGCAATGCGCGAGTTGGAAGACGAAATGCGATTCGATAGTGAGGGTCGTGTGCAGCTTGGCGTGATCGTGAACGGATTTCCTGGCGAAGGTGAATCGCCCGCCCGCGACGCTGGAGTGGAAATCGGCGACATCATCCTGCGGTTCGACAATCAACCGGTGACCAACCAAGTGGAATTGATGCGACTGATCGGCGAAGTTGACGCTGGTACCGTAGTGCCGATCGAAATCCGCCGCGGCGAAGAGACCATGGCGTTAAAAGTAAACCTTGGCAAACGCGCGCCGGGACTTTCACCGAGGTAAACGCAACCGATTTGCATGTGAGTGTTGTAGCGATTACGCGGCTCACAAGTGCCAACTGTTCCGGCTAATCCAACTGCGTCGCCAACCCGCTCTGCATTTCAACACAACAGCGGCTCGGATCGCATGGAGTCTCCGATTGGCTCAACTAAAATGCGGTTGCCGAGTGCAACCTGCGACCGTCGGGCGAACCGTTCCGTTAAGGCTAATTTGATGTCATCTAGCGTCGTTTTACAGGATCCAGGCGTCTCCCGCCTGCGTTACCGCGGAATTCCGATCATGCCCTGCATCGGAATTGCCATTCTGTTTCTAGCCGTTTTTGGAAACGGGATCGATATCACGCGCGATGTCGATCGCTCGCGGGGCGTTTCGATTTCGTTTCAAGTTGATTTAAGAATTTTGGTCGGTGCTTGCGCTCTGGCAGTCGGTATCTGGGGTTGGTGGCGATTGCCTGCCGTTCGAGGGTTGTTAACGACGGGGCGAGGTTGGTTAGTCGTAAGCTTCATCGTTGGAGCCTTTCTTGCCATCC
>JBGSJB010000494.1:0-19275 GCA_041742175.1 Pirellulaceae bacterium | reverse complement strand
CGTCGATGGTAAACCGGTTGAATTTGAGTTGGGCACTATTCCAGCTTGGTATCGTTCAAACGTCCCTCGCCCCTTGGACGCTTTGGCCGCGATGGATATGGATAAATTGCTGAGTGAAACTGGCAGCACCCAGGCTCAATTGATTTCGATGTGCCAGAACAATCGACCTGAGACAGCCGTATTGGCGATCCAGACGACTCTGATGCTTGGCGACTGGAGCGGGTTTGCGAAGTACTTGCTGGGCGATGAATCGATGCGAACTCAATGGGAAAATACGCTGTCCCTGGCTGCTCAGATTTTGGCTGATGATCCGGCGAACATCGAAGAGGCGACCCGCGAATTGAACGCGGTCTACGGTGAATCAAGTAGCAAGTTGTTTTCGCTGTTAATTGGATCGTCGGCCGATGAACAAGCGAATGCATTAACTGATGCAATGCTTCAAGAATGGGTTGATTCGTTAAGTAGTGACCGACTGGAGGAGCGTGTACTTGCCGCTTATCAATTGCGGAGGGTATCCGGTAAGGATTTGGGCTTTCAACCGAGCACGCCCAACAGAGCTTCAGTGCAACAGTGGCGTCGGGAAATCGTGACCAACAAGTCACTTACTTTGCCAACTCGCAATCCGATTTGGGAATCGAAGCAACCGTTGCCCGAGTGGTAATAGGAGCTGTTAATTAGTTGTCGGGACTTGGCGAAGGTGGGTCGTAGTTAAACTCTTGCCATTTTACAGCGTGATCCATCGGTTCGATGCGAAGCACCAGGTCGCCGTTTTGGAAAAGTCGAACTGTGCCTGACGACTGACTGACGACGATTCCGACCGCTTTCGTCAACTGAGAGATCGCGGCTGCGGCCCAATGCCGCGAGCCGAGACCTTTCGACAGCGTGAGATCGGCATGAGCGACTTCAAGGATCTGCCGACTCTTTTCAACAACGCCTTCGGGAGATACCACGAAGGCTCCATCCATCTGCGCAATCTCTTTGATGTCTTCGCGTACCTTCGGATCGAACAGATTTCGCATCTTACGGCTGTAACCACGCAAAGGATCGAAACCACTGTCTTTGCAGTGCTGTAGCACGCGACGAGTGTCTCCAACAACAAATAATGTTCCGACCTTTTTCCCTTCTCTGCCCTCGCGACCAATCTGCGTGGCTAGATCGATCACCGTCTTTAGGCTTTTTAGCGGCACGCTACTTTCCAGCAACTGCAAGTCACGTGACGTGAGCCGGCGCATGCGATCATCGAGTCGAATGTGGCTGATTGAGTCGATCTTCTGATGTTCAAAGCCGCTGTAGACAGCGATCACGTCGCAGTTGCTGTTCAATACTCCATCTGCAACAGCTTCCAACAAAGCGTGCTGCAAGCGTTCGAGAAGTGGCGATTTTTCTTTGTGTAACGTAAGTGTTATTAGACCTTCTTGTGCTGCGCCGATGAGATCTTCTTCAAGATCCGCTGCCACGATTACTTTCTTGACACTGTCGGGGACAGACTGTCGAAGTTTTTGCCAGTCGGTCGAGCCATCCAACAAAATGAGCAGCGCATCTGCATTGGTGTCGTTAACCAGCGCTCCGGCTGAAGCTAGCATCAAGGTGAATTGTTTTGTGTGTCGCTGCGCAACCATTTACTGTTTCGAATTCTGTAAGACGCCGCGGGCGAATGCATCCAATCGGCAACTAGTCACATTCCTAAGAATGGAGTTTGCATCAGACGGAGGAGCCGCATTAAGAAAGTCGACTCCGCATCGTCCCAGCAAAGCGTACAGAGCCGGCAAAATCGCAAAGAGCCAAAGCTCCTATGTTATCTAACCACCCGCTTTGGGACAATTACCGCTGTTTGGATTCAGTGTTCAAAGTTGCCATGTATTGCTTCAGCTTACCCGGTGGTGCGCCGAAAACGCGCTGATTGTAGAGCGCAAGTGCGCGAAGGGAGTGGCCGCGCGGTCCAATGGGCCAATCCCTTCCAGGCTCAGCTCCGATGGTGTTCAGCAAATAACGAATCGCGTTTTGAATTTGTGATGATTGAAGTTGTTCGTCAGGCAGTGTGTAAATAAGCCACTCGAGAATGTGTCCAGTCGTTTGAACTTTGCGCTCGACATCAGGTTCGTTGGCCCGCGCTTCGAACCACTCGGTGCTGAAGCTGCCGTCTGGGTTTTGAAGTGTGAATGCGTAGGCCGCAAACTCGCTCAAAAACTGCTCCGAGCGACTCCAGTGACCATCGATCGGTAAGCCGGCTTGCTTGCGTTGCAGCAGCGAAAATGTCAGGCCCATGAGCCGATGCGTACCGCCACAAGCTGCGCCGATGATCGGTTGCTCGAGCTCTTCAGCGACGAGTTTTTCCAGAGACCAGTTGCCACCTTGATTGTCACGCCAGCGTTGATCTTGTTCCAAGTAATAAGATAGCCCAAGTAATTTGAACGTCAGCTCGGATTTCTCGCGGCAAGTTGCCATCTCAAGCCGGACTAGATCATTGATTGAATAGGTTCGATTGCCAACCTTAATCGGATAAGTTGGCGCAACCTTCGACTGAGCCAGAATTGCAAGATATTGGCCCTCGTGACCTTGCACGCCAGGCCCCAAGTTTGTGCGGAACCCGTACTTGGTTGGCTGAAAGATTCGTTGTGTTTTGCACAGTCCGTTATAGCTCATCCAACCTATTGCGTTTACTCGACGATTGCCAGCCAATAGTTCCGCTTCCACGCCATAGGGCAGTATGGCGTGCATTACAGCCCAAGGGCTGCGGCGTGCAATCGTTTCCGGGTGCTGAATGTAATAGCGAAGCAGTTGATTGATTTCAGTGCGAAGCCGCAATTGTTCGCCGCTCAGTGCGATAGGCTGATCTAGCCTATGTACCTTGTTGGCGGGTCGGTCAGGTTTGTTTGAAGTCGACTCGGCGGCCGGCGCATCATAAGGATGTTCCTCCTGTTCAAGAGGTACATCGTCAGGCATGGCAGGCAGCGGTTTTTCACCCTCAACGCCACCGGGACATTCCGCACCGCTTGCGTCTTCGTTGTTTGATGGGTCTTTGCGTTTGTCAATTTTCAGCGGCTTGACATCAGTCGACTTGCTGACCGCGGCCGGAATACTGTTAGACGCACCGAGTTCAGTTTCTTTCGGTGACTTTTGAACTGCATCGCTTTCAGGTGTTTTAGTCTGCTTAGAAGTAGGAGCAGCGGGTTGTTCAAGCGTCAGCGTTCCGGTCGTCCCCTTTTGCGCAGTCGCCGCTGAGTCTTTTGTTGTTTTGTCGGTTTTGACCGTGGTAACCTGAAATGCGCTGAGAACGAACGGCCCCTTAACTTGTGCAGGCGAAGCGGTCGCCTGCGATTCCACTTTGGGAGTACTTTCATCGGCCGACTTCTCTGCCGGTTTTTCATCCGTTTTCTTGGGCACTTCCGCGGGCTTCGGCGGTGATAACGTCAAGTCGATCTTCACCCCGGAGTTCTCTTGTCCGTAAGCGCTTGGCAGCCCAAATTGCCCAGTGACGAATCCTGCAATGAAGGTACCGATCAGACACAGGTTGGCAGATTGGCTGAAGGCAAAGTAAGTGAAGCGTTTAGAATGCATCAGCGGTCAATTCAGTTAAGCGGGATGTGTTGCCAATTGGTTTTGTACACAGTACGCGTCGAGACCGCGCAACTTCCAATCCATTGCTTGGATTACCCTTATGTCGGCAATTCGTTGTGCGAGTCTTCAGCGGTTGCACTGCGAACTTTGCCGCAGGGAACTGCGAACTTTGTCGCAGGGGATAGTACATATCCAAACCAGATGAAGAAATAGCGACTGCGAAAAGAACTAACCACGAAAGTCGTTATTGAGTGAGGTCAACTTCAAAAACGAGCCTTTGGATTCACTTGCGAAGTCGTCTTTTATAGCTCGAAGGCTTTCCGCAAAGCGTGCAAATGGCGTGAAGGCTAGCCCGGCGGCCATTTCAGAGTTCTTCCGCCGAGAAGATGAAAATGCAGGTGATCAACAGACTGCCCACCATCGCGGCCGCAATTAACAACTACACGATAGCCCGATTCGTCCAATCCCAATTGTGCCGCCAGTTTGGGAATGACGGTCCATAGATGACCGAGCAACTGAGCATCCACCGCTTCCAACTCCACCAGCGACTTGATCGGTTTCTTGGGAATCACTAAAACATGGACCGGTGCCTGCGGAGAAACGTCGTGAAACGCCACGCAACTTTCGTCTTCGAAAACAATCTTGGCTGGAACCTCTTTGCGAATAATCTTCGCGAAGATTGTCTCGCTCATAATTTGCTCCTACTTCAAAACTGAAATATGTGAGTACTCGCAATATGAAAAACCCGATGTGTTTTTAGCACATCGGGCTGAGTTCTTTTCGCAAAGACTGTTGTTGATCGCTTAATCTATCGCTAAGCCGCTTTTTCGCTTCGCGTTCGGTAGTCGACAATATCCCAGGCCAAGCCAAGCGCCTTCATGAGCTTGATAGTTTGGTAAGTTACGTCGATCTCCCACCATTTATGACCATGCATCGCCATACGCGGATGCGCGTGGTGGTTGTTGTGCCAGCCCTCGCCGTAAGTAAGTAAAGCTACCCACCAGTTGTTTCGACTGTCATCACGTGTCTCGTAATTGCGGTAACCCCAAAGGTGACTCGCTGAGTTAACGAGCCATGTCGAGTGAAGCACAAAAACCATTCGCACGCAAACTGCCCAAACTAACCACGAAATCGCCAGTGGGCTGCCGCCAATCAAATATCCAGCACCACCAATCAATGCTGTCAACGCTATATTCAACGGAAGGAACGCATACTCCAAACCTCGCATGAATCGATCTCGCTGTAAGTCAGGCGCCCACTTCTTGTAGTACCCCGTTTGGTCGCGTCCGCCAACGCGATAAGCCAGCCAGAAAACGTGGCTCCACCAAGCACCATCGCGGGGCGAATGCGGATCACCATCTTGATCGCTGCGAGCGTGATGAAGTCGATGGTTAGCGACCCACATCAGTGGAGGCCCTTCGCCTGCCAAACATCCGATCATCGAGATACCTCGCTTGACCCAACGTGGACATCCAAAACCACCATGAGTCAGCAGCCGATGAAATCCTAAACAGATTCCAATTCCGCCGCATAACCAGTGAAGCACAAATACCAATCCGAGACCCGACCAAGTAAACGTCCACGGAGCAGCTATCGCCCCAACGTGGATCATTCCCAGCCAAATCGTGTTTGTCCAACTAATATTGTTGTGGAACGCGACATTCGCTTTTCCCGCGTTCCAGCGGAGCTCCTTGGAAGCCTCGCTGGGAGTGCCTCCACTTAGCAGTTCTGCGACATCCGTTTCCGATGTCGGACGAGCAACCGGACCAGCCGATTGACGATAATGACGAGTCATTGCACGTCTATTTTTGTTTTTATTCTTCATTCGCTCTTTTTCGCAACAAGTGTAGTGATCGCACCCCAGGGTGTGGTCCCAGTTGCATTCCTTTGGTGTACCGCCTAATTGTTCCCAATTCCGTTTGCATCGTCCAGCCTGAATGCGAGTTTTATTGATTCGGGAACCGAATAATTTTGCCGCGCGAAATCGTTCGGTGTGAGCGATTCTAGACACACATTTTTGCAAAGATCGTCAAGGGACTGCCAAAGTCTATTGTTCAACACACCCTCTTATTGGTTTTGCAAGCGTACCGCTCGCATTGCACAAAAAACTTTGAAAAGCAGTAGGCGGGGTAGGCGGGGGATCGGACAACCGCACTTCGAACATGCAGCAAATGCAACAGCGACTCGCGCGGTTGCCCTGGAACTGATTTGGAATTCAAAGTCACCTAGAAAGAAATAGTTCGTTCTCTCAGCAAAGTTCTCGGGTATCAGGCCTTTCTGTGTCGCTATTTAGCAACGCTGAAGGACTTGGAAGTCCGTCCTGCCCACCCTTAGATAAAGCTGAAACGCTGCACTAGGACTTCACCTTCAACTCTTTGAGCATCTTTTTGAAGCCTTCCGCTAGCTTTTCGACCGTTTCGGCTGGGCCGGTAATCTTCACGTAGTGGTTGCCCATCCCTTTGGTTTCAATGATTGCACCAAGCATTCGGTAATTCTCTCGCAGTGTGGGAGCTTTGCTGGGAGCGAACGGACCGGCACCCATCGTGTCTTTAAAAGTACCTGGAATGTCCACCCAATGAACGGTTTGGCCGTCAACGTCGAACTTCTCAACCTTTGCTTTGTCTTTGGTTGCACTCTTATCAGGCTGCTCAAATTGGCCATACCAACGCTCGATGTTTTGGTCGATTGTTCCACCGGAAGCAGTAAAAGTAATCCTCGCAGCTTGTGCTTTGTCTTTTTCCTCCAGCTTGGGAGCAGAGAATTCGTACTGCACGATGTTGGACTTCGGCTGGACCTTAACCCAGTCGGCTGGTGCGACCAACTGGATCTTACCATCAGCCAGTTCGACGGTAGTCGTTTTGGCTGCATCATCGGCGAAGGTGAAGGTTGTCGAAAGACTGACAACGGCCGCAAGCATTAAAGCGGCTGAGTTAAATTGCAAGTGCATCTATGTGCTCCTGTGTTTGGTTTCGAATGGGTCGCTTAAATTGTTGAAGTTGCTTTATGATCGCAACCATATCCGCTGCATACAGCGACCAATATTCTACCCCGCCGCACAACGCAGTGTTATAGCGGAGACAGCTTAATCACAGCTTGTTAATCGCAGTTCGTTGGGCGTTGGCACTAGCCATTCTACCTGCGTCTGCTATGCGCGGCAGACCGCCAGACAGCTCGCTTGGCCCTGCAATGTGTAGCTCACATGCGTGAAACCAGCACCGGGGTCATCACCCGCTTGAGCTGCTCGCCAAGTCGCTTCAGAACACTTATTTTCGAGGTTCATGATTGGGAAAAGTTGCCGGTGTTCCAGCGCCAGCAGGCTACAAATCAACTCTACGGCCGCTGCGCCGGCACCCAGATTTCCGAAATAACTCTTGGCTGAAGTCACTGAGACCGAGTCTCCGAAATGCTGAATCACATCCGCGATTCCAAGTGCCTCTGATGCGTCGGCCGCCGGCGTGCTCAACCCATGCGCATGTACATGCCAGCATTCTCCAAGTCGCTCACGAGCGGTTCGCAACGCGGATGTCAGCGACCCAGCAACTGCCATGCGCAATGCATCGCGACCTGTCTTCGGACCAACCATCGCTGCGCCTTGGCCGACGATTTCGCCATAGATTTTTGCACCGCGCGCCGCAGCGTGTTCGTACGATTCCAACATCAGCGCACCGGCACCTTCGCCAACTACCATCCCATCGCGACTTTGGTCGAACGGCCGCGCCATCTCACCGGGATTCGACCGTTCGCTGGCCATCTTTTCGATCAACGTAACGTGTGCGGTTCGCAGCGGATGAATGCGGCTGCCGGTGGCTCCAACGAGCATCGCGTCCGCTTGACCGCGTTCAATGATCGCCACCGCTTCCGCGACTGACAAATTCATACTGGCTTCGCGAACCGTGATCGCATTGTTGGGTCCGCGGAGGTCGTTGAAGATCGCCACGTGACTGTTGGGCATATTTGGCAGATATTTTAGCAACCACAGCGGGTTCACTTTTGGTAGACCATCCGTCGGCCAACGCTCGACATGAAACTCACGATTTTCATCGCGGCAGTTATCGACTCCGTCGGAGTACTCTTCGGGCCGAGTTAGTATGTAGTCGGAACCGAACAGCACTCCGCAGCGATCAGCATTTCGCAATTCGGGAGTCAAACCGCTGTGCGTGAGCGCTTTTTGAGCCGCCGCGACGCCCATCTCGATCTCGCGGCACATCACCTTGGCGTTCTTCTTGATTGCGCGCTGCAGCTGCTTGTCGAGCACACCGTAATCTTCCGCTGCACCTGTAAAGTCAACGCATTCCCCTCCCGATTTAAATGGTAGAGACTGCATTGGCAAGCTGGCAATTGGTCGAATGCCGGACTTTTGAGCGACCAAATTTGTCCAAACCGTTTCCACATCGCAGCCAATCGGACTAACAACGCCAAGACCAGTAATGACAACTCGCGGTTTCGTGGTTCCGGTCATGGTTTTTCTATCGAATCTGTCGAGATCAAAGAGCGTGGGTGAATTCAGTTGGGGTGCAGTCGAATTTTTCGGCTCTTCAGTGTGCCCGACCCAGGCGATTATGACAACCTAGGTGAACTTTATCGGCTACCGATTTGCCGTGTGACACAATTTGCCGCATGATGTCGCTAGCTCTGCGCGGACCAATAGAACTGCAACTTGGTTCAACGAATCGGCTGATAATCGTCTGTTAGTAGCGGCCACGACTGAGCGGATTGAGATTCTGCTGTGCCGTATTGGCGGAACCTGTAGCCGAGGTGGTTGGAGCCGTTCCAACTCGACCGGCTGCGTCACCGCGATATTCAACTAATAACAAAGCGTCGGCGCGATCGCCACCGTTGGGAAGAATCCGATCAAGTCCAATCAAGCTCGTTCCCTGCCCAAGCAGCGAAGAATTCGGTGCTCCCTGCGGCGCAGCCACAACGCCACAGCTTAGCAACAGCACTTGATCAGCTGGCCAGCGAAAGCGTTCGTGCAATCGCCAACTCGCCACTTGCGGAACGTTAATCTGACCTGAGTAAACTTGTCCGGTCGTCAGCGGCATTTCCAAAGTCACATTCGCCAGCCGCTCGACTTGATCGATGTTGCACTTAACAACTAAATCTACCGACTGCTTATCAACGCTCAACAGCGGACTGATCTGCAACCGGTAACCTTCCTTGATCTCACCGGTTACTGGCATATACGGCGGCCACGTGTTTTCAATCGGCTTGAAGTCGCTGACATAGTTGCGACCGCGCAGTTGCTCGAGCACTTGCGATTGACCGTTTTGTACCGCAATATCCACCGAGCTCAGTTCCTTGAAATCGGTCCGGCCCCGCAGCATGGCTAACAGTATCGCACTGTTTTCTTTTGAGATCAGATAGGCGTTAACTCCTGGCGACTGTGCCTGCACCGTTCGCATCAACGCATGCGCGCGAGTTCGCCAATTGGGATTCCCTATCGACATCAGCCGAACTCCGTACAACTGCGGTGCCGTGGTGCCGTTGACGAATTTCTCATGAACACCGCGCACCAGTTGATGCATCTGCTCGTTATGGTAAACACGCAAGGTGGTTCGGTCCGCGCTCACAAATCCAAACGGTTCAGTAAACCAAGCGTCAGTACCAGTCTCGCGTAGCACCCAATCCATGATCGCTTGTTGCGGTCGATCGATAGTGCTCAGCTCTTTCGTGTAAGGTTTGATGTCGTATTCTTCGTAATACTGACCTGCGTCCGAAGGCAACTTGGGCGGACCACTGGACCGCCGCGACTGTATCGCTCCCGTTTGGCTGCCGGAAGAGGAGCTCGCCGATGCGTTCTCCAAGCTCGGCACCGCCACTGCGGTATTTACTGGAGGAACTATTAATGGCGGAGGAGCTTGGCCAAGTGCCGACCCAATGGATCCGCCAATCAAGCAGATCGACAAAGCGAAAATCGCGCCGTCAAATCGCGAAAACTGCGCGATACAATACCGATTCGCAGTCGACCGATTTTGTGCTGAAGTCATCTTAGTTCGCCCTCAAATCAATCACGTCGCCACTCTGCACAAAGCAGAACAGTGGGAACGATCGCGCTCTTGAATACTTGCTTATACGCCGCCCACCGACAGCGAGCCAAGATCAATCCAGCTCGATGATCGCGTCCTCCGCGAAAAGACGCGCCCCTTAGGCGCCGAGAACGCACTTGCCGGACGCAAAACGGTCACTGCCGATAGCGCGGGTTTCAGCACGGTTTTGGGATCCTACAAGTCCCCAAAACCAATGCCGAATACCCACAATGCCAAGACGCTAAAGCTCATCGCAGGTCTGCGGGACGAGCTAGAACAGCTAGTAAACGTCGATCGAACCGCCGCAACAATTCGATTTAGATGAATTCATAGAGTCACCTCGCACTGCTCGTGAAAGGCCGCCATCACAAACGCAAAGCCTTGCTAGCGAACGTTAAGTCGCAACTCCAAGTCACTGCTGCCGCGACGGATCTTCATCTGCACACGCCCTGACTTGCTGCCAAGTGCATCGAGCATCTCTTGACCGTTCGCAACCGCTTCGCCGTTTACCTCAGTAATCACGTCGCCCAGTTCCAACCCGAGCCGCGCTGCGACACCGCGTCGGTCAATTTGAACCACGACTAACCCGGACTCGATGTCTTCGAGCTCCATCTCGGTAGCCAGTTCTTCATTCAGTGGACGAACACCAATCTTGAGGCTGCCGATCTCCATCACTCCCGACATCGCGGCCAACTTCTCGTCGGTCAGCTCTTCGACTTTGATCTGAATCGACTTCGGGTTACCATCGCGGTATACGTCAAGCTCGACGGTCTTCCCCGGGCGAATCATCGCTACCAGATTCCTCAGTTGGGCAACTGAATTCACTTCGCGTCCATTCGCTTTGACTACAACATCGCCCTTTCGCAAACCCGCTTTCGCCGCAGGTCCACCTTCTTGAACTGCGTCGATCACAACGCCATCAGCAATTTCTTCCGGTAAGTTTTGCTTGCGCAGACTTTCGTAGGTCACGTCGCCCAACTGCGCACCGATAAAGCCGCGACGCACCCGACCACTTTCACGTAGGTCTTGCATGACGTAAGCAACGGTGTTCGACGGAATTGCAAACCCAACACCAGCACTGGTACCTGTGCTGGAATTGATCGCAGTATTGATTCCTACTACCTCACCACGCAAATTCACCAGCGGTCCGCCACTGTTACCGGGATTGATGGCGGCATCCGTTTGCAAAAAATCTTCGTAGGGCAGAATCACACTTTGCGTCGAACGATGGACGGCGCTTATGATGCCTGCGGTGACGGTCTGATCCAATTCAAAGGGACTGCCAATCGCAAGTACCCAATCGCCAACTTCCATTTTTGATGAGTCGCCGAGCGAAGCCGCTACCAGCCCCTGCGCGTCGATCTTCAAGACGGCAACGTCACTTTTCGGATCCGTACCGATCACTTTTGCTGTATACGTTCGATTGTCACTAGTTTGAACCTGCAACGCATCGGCTTTCGCGACGACATGGTTGTTGGTCAGCACATAGCCGTCGTTAGACACAATTACTCCCGAACCGACGCCGATCTTGACCGACTCAGTTCTTTCAAGTTCTTCGTCGCGTTCCACTTCCTCGTTATCAAACGGATCGGGACGCGCGTTGAGAGGCTCATCAAATTGCCGAAAAAATTCATCTGGAATCAGACCGCGAAACTCTTCAGGAAGCCCCTGCATCTGTCCGCGGCGCTGAAACGTTTGCGGACGGATTTGGCGATTGACCTTCGCAGTAATCGTAACCACCGAAGGACGAAGCGCTTTGGCGGCGGCTCGAAATGCGGTCGAAAGCTTTTCAGCACCGATAAGCAGCTCCTCACGCGCTTCCTGCGCAACCGCAGCCTGCTGCGCGTACACCTGACTTGGCCCCGGACTCGCCTCCGGCAGCAAATAACCTACCCCTAGCCCCGCTGCCAAAACGACAGAAATTCCACCCAAAACCCTCAGTCTTTTAGCCATCATGTCAAACTCCAAACTCAAATAAAAATCGATCGGCTATCAACAACTGCGACCTAAAGTCCGCTCCATCACTTAAGTCGATACGCCCTTTTTTACGAACGGTTCAAATCAACGATCTCGTCAATCCATGCTCAGCGCCGTAAACCGCCTCTTAACTTGCAATCAAGTTGACTCGAAATCAAGTTGACTCGAAATCGAGTGTTGGGCACCCGGTGCAAAACGTGAACCAAACCCCTCTGTTTTCGAATGTTGCTGCGCTGCGGTACTTGTTGCATCTTTGCCAAAAAATTCCCCTTCATATCGAAGCTCATTTGCAAGTTTGAAGGGGAAGAAACCTTGACCCCATTGACACTGGGCTCGATACTTCCACAATTGGCAAACGCTTTGCGGATGTGGCGGAATGGCAGACGCGCTAGGTTCAGGTCCTAGTGGGAGCAATCCCTTGGAGGTTCAAGTCCTCTCATCCGTACTCGGTTCTTCCGGGCTGGCTGCCTTCTCTCTGCGGCTCTGGTCTTTCTTGTGACCTCCCGGCTGGTCAAATATTTGGCAGCACTTGCCTGACCAAGTTAAAATCCAAGTTGCCAAGTTAAAATCCAAGTTGGTTGTACGCGTGTTCGCGCCTACTCGCTCGCTTCGGAATTTAGACAAGAGATTCGATCAATGAGCACCGCTGATCTTCCCAAATTTTCCACAATCGAGGAATTCCTGGCGCTTTCGGATGACATGGATCGCGAGCTTATCCGACGGCAGATTAGAGAACGCCCGATGACAAAGCGAAATAGATTTCTTGCAGCGTCAGAGGCTAAGCTAGCTTAATTTCTCAACCAGTGGCTTCAACCACAACCAGTACCTCGTGGAAAAGTCTATTCGGGCGAGGTCGGCTGTATCTTGCAACGCCACCCGGACTCTACAGTAGGAATCGACGTCGCCTATTTTTCTCCTGAAACAGTGGCATGTCAGTCAAACGCAACAACAATGATTGACGGTGCTCCGGTGCTTGCCATCGAAGTGCTTTCTCCGTCAGACAAGCTAGAGGAGATTGCCGAGAAGATCAGCCTCTATCTGAATTCCGGAGCTGCATTGGCCTGGATCGTTGACCCGCATTTCAAGACCGTCACGATCTATCAAAACGGTGCAGAACCTGAACTAGTGAATATCAACCAAGAACTCATTGCCGAACCGCACTTACCCGGACTTGTAATTCCAGTAAATGAGCTTTTCAATTGAAGTGCGCGCCTCCGAAACTAGCCGCGATAAGAACCTCTGAGGATGTCGCCTTTCGCTCTGCGAAAGTACGTTTATGGCGCTCGGTAGCGATCATCACACTCTACGCAAACTTCAAGCAAAGTTCCTCGAGCGCGAACTGAGCTCGCTGCGGAGTTGAATGCGAGCCCTTGATCTTCAAGTCCAGCTCCAACAACCAAGCTGTTATCTTGCTCGCGCGTTTCAACCCAATTCGCCGAAGTCGCTCGTCGGCCAACTTCGCATCGTTGCCCCAAAATCCACTTTGCGAAATAGCCGCTTGAGCAGACAAACTCTGACCAGTTCGCTTTGCTTGCAAGAGCAGATGGGCGGCGTTGCCAAATCGACGCAAGCTCCACGCAATCTGAGGAACCACAGCCGCGGCTGCTTCACCGCCCGCAAACACACGCTCCAGCTCACGCAGCGCATCAGCAATCCGTCCATCAGCTACCGCATCGGCAATTTCCCACATCGTCCGCGTCCGCCAACTGCCCACATGCTGCTTGATAGCCTCAGCCGTCAATGTCCCCGAGTCATCCGCATTCAAAGCCAACTTGGCCATCTCTTGATGCAACAAACCGCTGTCCGTTCCCACCGCAGTCACAATTTGCAGCGCTTGCGGGCCGGTCAGCTTTAGTCCATGCCGCGATTTGCCCCAAGCCTGCAACCACTTCTGCACTTCTGGCATGCTGACCGTCTTGCTGCGACCACCTCCCGTTGGCAATCCGCAATCGATCAGCCAACCTTTGTCCGCCACCATCTTGTACAACTTGGTGTTCGACGGAAACGTCGGCAGTTCCATGATCAGTAACGAAGACTCCGCCGGCGCCGAACACCACTTCTCTAACTGCGGACGCGACTTCTTCAGCAACTCGTCCGCATTGGTCACAATCGCAATCCGCCGCTCCGAAGTTGCAAACAAAGATAACGTCGCCAGTTCGTCATGCACATCAATCCACTTGCACTCGTCACCGTCATAACGCTTCGGCTCATCCTGCTCGACCGCAGCCAAATGCAATACTTGATGAACCGATTCCTTGCGCAGAAAATCATCGTCGCCATACGCCACGACAACTGCCGGCAAACCGCCGTCCGGCAACTTCCCCGACAACAACAATTCGTAACAGTGCATCGCTTTCGACATCGTTAACCCAGCAACCAGTAAAACGCTCAACCATTTGTCATTGCGAATCCGAAATTCGATACAGCGCGCTCGCTGTTCGAATCAACAGGTCGTTCTCAACGATCGCCGGCGAAGCCAAACAGCGCTCGCCCAGCTTATTCTCGGCCAATTCGGTCGGCTGAGAACCGACTTGCAAGATCGTCGCCACGCCCTCTTCGCTCAGCATATACATCCGGTCGCCAACCAACAGTGGCGAAGCCGAAAAGTTGCCTCCAATTCGCTCCTTCCAAACTTCTTTTCCCGTCGCAGCATCCACGCCGCTCGCAATGCCCTTGTCGTTGACCATAAAAATCATTCCATCGCGAGCCACCAACGAAGGCGTATGGGGCACGTTCGCATCCGTCTTCCACTTTAAGTGAGTCTCAGTGACGTCACCGGTGCCGGTCGGATCGATCGCCAGCATACTCGGGCGGTTGTAACCAGTGCAAACGTACACCAAACCGTTGAAGTAAATCGGTCGCGGAATCACCGAATAGCCATCGTACTTCAGTCTCCAAATCTCCTCACCCGTTTCCGGCACCAAACTCTGCACCACATTCGAACCGGGCAAAATCAATTGCTTTCGCCCAGCGGCTTCGATCACCAGTGGTGTACAAAACGAAAACTTCTTGTCCGCAGCCACGTCGCGCTCACGTTCCCAAACCAACTTTCCAGTCCGTTTGTCGAGCGCCGTCACGCGACTGATGTCAGCTCCATCTCGAGAGAAAATCACCAAATCACCAACCACATCGGGCGATCCTCCGTTTCCATGCACCGGCGGATAACCCAGCGTCTGGTTGCTCCACTTAATCTTGCCTTGCAAGTCTGTGCATACGATTCCTTGATGACCGAAATGCACGTACAACCGCCCTTCATCAAACACAGGCGTCGGACTCGCATGACTATTCTTCTGGTGTATCCCCGGCGCCTTGGCTCCGCTTTGAGTCAGCAATTTCACACTATCAAGCAACTTTCCAGACTCGACGTCGATCATCATCAACATCAGATCCAAGTCCTGCTTTCCATCTGCCGCGCTTCCTTCAATCGGAACCGCCGCAGTCACATAAACAGTCGCTGCAACAACAATCGGACTCGACCAACCATTCCCAGCCAACTCCGTACGCCACTTGATACCATCAGTCTTCGACCAATTCAGCGGCAGCTTCCTCGCCTCGTAAATCCCCTGCTCACCCGGTCCACGAAACTCCGGCCAATCCTCACCGAATCCGCATCTTGCAACGCAGACGACCGCAACAAATAAACAAAAGCACAGCAGGGAACCGGAAAACTTTGATCTGCACATAAGCCCTAGCCAACCCTTATTTCGTTGCATCATCCAACTTCAAAAATCAACCCGCAGCGGGTCATTACAATTTCCAAGCATCCAGGAAGGAGACGAATTTTTCTTCGTTGTATCCTTTGCCCTCTTCAAGCGATCCAGTTTCCTGCGAATGCAGCAACTCGCCATCGTTGTCGATCACGAACAGATGAGGATAACCAGTGATGGCAGGATACTTTGACAGGAAAGCTTCGTTCTTTTGCCCGTCCTCATACGTCACTTTCATCACCAAGAAATTTTTCGTCAAGTGCTCGCGAACCGCATCGTTGCTTTCCATGTACTTGCTCATCAACTTGCACCAGCCACACCAGTCACCGCCAACTTGAACTAACACACGTTTGTTCTCAGCCGAAGCACGTGCTACCGCATCCGCCAAGTCTTTATCCGGATCGCGCTGCGCATCGTAATGATCCACAAAATAGAAAGTCGCCGAAGCGTGTTCAGCTTCTTTCGCGCTCAGCGAGTCGGTCGCCGCAGTTTCTGCATCGGCAACTTTAGCAACGTCCGACGGCGCCGACTCACACCCAGCAAGTCCCATGGCGGTGAGTAACACAGCAATCGAAAAAACCGATTTCATCGTATTGGCCCCGATATAAAAATAGATTCCAACATCAATTGCTCACTTCATCACGTAACGTCAACTACGCGACCACCCAACACATCAAACTTAGGCTTCACGCCTAAGCCCGGTTCGCTGCTAGCTCTCATAAAACCGTTTTCTCTTTGCGGTGCACCTTCAGCGGTGCTTACAGTCACATAACTATTAAAGTCCGTACTGGTAAATCGAAATTCCTCTGGCGTACTGTGTGCCAAGTGAGCGATCGCAGCCGTAGTGATATCACCACCCCAGCTATCTTCCAGCGTCATCGCAATTCCTATCGACACACACAAATCACGAGCCTGTTTGGTCTTGGTCAGCCCACCCAGTTTGCTGATCTTCAAGTTCACGACATCCATCGCCAAATCGGCTTTGCCTCGCAACAACATGTCCAAGCCATCGATGTTCTCATCCAAGACAAACGGATGATTCGTATGCCTGCGCACCGCCAAACATTCTTCGTACGTTAAGCAAGGTTGCTCAATGTAAACATCAACGTCGCTCACCGCGCGCACGACACGCATCGCTTCATGCTGAGTCCAACCCGTGTTCGCATCTGCCACCAAACGATCGCTGCTCTCTAGCATTCCACGGACCGCTCTAATTCGCTCGATGTCCGTGTCTGGATCACCGCCGACCTTCAGTTGAAATCGCGTGTAGCCTTCCGCTTTGTATCCCGCAACTTTGCGAGCCATCACGTCAGCCGACTCCTGTGAAATCGCACGATACAAGCGCACGCTGTCGCCATAGCGACCACCCATCAACACGCAGACCGGCAATCCAGTAGCTTGCCCAAGAATATCCCAACAAGCGATATCGATTCCCGACTTCACATACGGATGCCCTTTTAAGGCTGCATCCATCCGCTGATTCAGTTTGCCCAGCTCACGCGGATCAAAACCGATCAAATGCGGCGCCAATTCGCGCAAACCAGTTCGGACACCTTCGGCATACGCGGGCAAGTATAACGGACCAAGCGGACAGGCCTCGCCAAAGCCCGTCAAACCCGCGTCGGTCTCAACACCTACCACGGTGCTATCGAAAACGGTCACCGACTTGCCACCCGACCACTTGTAACTTCCCTCATGTAAAGGCAATTCAACGCGGTGCGCAAACACTCGAACAATTTTCATACTGCTGCCCATCAAAAGGTTGCAAAACCAGAGTTAAAACAAGTTCTGCGTCGGGCGCGATGGGACCGGTTCACCGCCCCGCGTCAAATAGATATCGTACAACTGCGTACCAAAGTCAGTGACCATCATCTGCGCGATCGGAAACGTTACCAGTAAACCGACAAAGCACAGCAACACCCCGACTACTTCAGCGATAAACGCAATAACAAATGTAGCTAGCAGAGCCAAAATCATTTGCCCCCAAGTGCGCTTTCCAAAATCGATCGCCCACCTAAACACAAATCCTTGACCAAAGTCGTTCGCCAACCCAGCTCGCAGAGTACCAGGACCAACGATAAACATCGCGGCAGCGAACACAGCCAACATGAACAAACCAAACACCGCGAAAACCATCACTGCAGCAAGTGGCGACCCACCGCCGGAATCGCCGAAAACTGCGCCAATTATCGCCATGCCTATCCCCAAAACAATCCACATCGGAATGAATATGCCCATGCCCAAAATGATGTTTACCAGCCAAGGCCACAAACCTCTACTCAAATACTCACCAAAGCGATTCGGATCAAAGTCTGGCCAACAGTCACTTCGCCCGCGACTGCGCCGCTCGATCACGTCCATCTGATAACCGAACAACACGATTCCGCCAACGATGACCGCGCTCAACAACAAACAAATCGCTACCCAAACCGTATTCATTACCCAGTTCCGGCTCTTGAACGGAGCGCTAATTGCCCGCCCAAAGTCGATCGTGTGCTGGTAAGGCGGCGGCCCAAACGGCTCAGAGTACTGAACGGCGCTCGTATAGCCTGGAGCCGAAAAGCCCGAGTCTGGATAGCCGGGTTCATACGGATTCGTCATCGCTGTGCAACTCCTGACTCAGAAGAATTTAGAACTACAGAACTGCGCATAACAAAGCGGTGAAGCCCTCTGATTAAGCCCACCGACCACGACCAAGCACGCTCTACTCGTATGCCTTTACCTGCGGTCTAATTGACATACGCGTGCAGCGGTAGAAATTCGAACGAGCATTATGCCAGCGCGCAGCACTCCAAGTCCAGCGAACACAACAACGGCCGATTCTACAATCCGCGGCGTCTCCAGATCCATTACAAACAGCAATCCGGTTCGCAACAAATAAAGCGAAAATAGCACCAACGCCCAACCCGCGATTTCTCTCGTCCAATACATCCAACCAACCTTTCAAACTATTTTCTAGCCCCGGCTTCAATCGAGCGTTCTACGAGCAACTTGCTGTCCACACTTGTACCCACGGCAGCCCGCTTCAACTTCAATCTCCGCAGAACAATCATCCGCAAATCGCGGTAATGATACAGCATAAAGGTGCTCTTCATGTATAGACTCGCCTGTGCAGCAGACATCTGCCGCCAGGCCATCTCCCTGAAGACCACAATCAGCAGAATGGCCACCACCAACAAACTCGCACCCGGCCACACCGTAAGGTCATTCTCAATCGAACTTCTCAGCCACTCAGACCGCATCGAAACTGTCAACGGCAAGCGCCGCAGTACGATCATCAGCACCGAAACCAAAACGAACCAAACCAACAATCTCGTTCCAGAAAACCACATCCAATGCGACTCAGCCGACTCTTGCTCAGCCTTGCGTTTCAAATTCTCAATCCCACTAAACGCAGTTCGCAACTGGCCGACAAGCCAATCGCTTAAACGCATTCGAAACGATCGCCCCAAGTAGCTATACGCAATAATCGCCAACACCGTGACACAAAACAAAACCGGCATAACTCCAAAGTACATCTCCGACCGCCGCGGCTCACGCAAAAACAGACTCGCCTGCAACGCCAACAAAACGAACCAGCCTTGCGATTTCAGAATGCCCGCCAACAAGGCTGCGATGACACCCAACCGAATCAGCCAAATGACTTCAGTGCCTTCGAACAATAGCAACTCAAGGAACAATCCAATTACAGACAATTGGCCCAGTTCAATGAACAAACCCAGCCACCGGGCTGCCGCATGCTCATTCAAATTGCTGTTCAATGGCTCAGCTATGATCGAGCTCCCTGTAAGCGCGTTCTGCCATCGCGAGCTAAATCCATCTCAGCAAGCACCATTTGTATCGCCGGCCGCTCGCCTGAAAAAGTGACCGATACTCCTAAGCGCATCAACTCGCGCTTCATCAGCAGCGCCACATCACGAATACGTACTTGCTCCGCCGCTAACAACAAATCGTTCATACTCATCGATTTCGGTTCGATCGCTTCCCCAGTCGGTCGCAAAAATGTC
>JBGSJB010000493.1:0-3718 GCA_041742175.1 Pirellulaceae bacterium | reverse complement strand
GCTTCGTCGCCTCCAGCAGTTTCTTGATGCCAAGCATTGGAGTTCGTTGCAGCGTCTTCAAACCGTTGCGCACGATCACGCGATTTTCATCGAGCAGCGGCACTACGTCAGCAACTGTGCCGATCGCAGCCAGTCCGACCGCTTTCAGTAGAACGTCGCGCAAGTTATCGGTAACTCGAGGCGAACCACAGTGCTGCTGACAGATCGCCCAAGCCAACTTGAACGCAACGCCAGCTCCGCACAATCCGGTGAACGGATAGTTGTGACCAGGCAGCGCGGGATGCACGATCGCTTCCGCGCACGGCAGTTCGTCTCCGATGCGATGATGGTCCGTGATGATCAGCGACAGACCTAGCTCTTTGGCTCGCCGCGCGGGTTCGATACTTGCGACACCGCAATCAACAGTGATAACCAATTGCTTGCCGCGATCGGCCAGCTTTTCGATCGATTCCACGTGCAAGCCATAACCTTCTTCCATACGGTTGGGCAGATGGTAGCTGACGTTCGCTCCGATCTGTTTTAGGCAAAGATAGAGGATTGCGGTGGCGGTCATGCCGTCTGCGTCGTAGTCGCCGTAGATGACGATCTCTTCCTTGTCGCGCACGCCGCGCATGATGCGATCACAGGCTGCCGTTAGACCCGGCAATTCTTCTGGTGGGCGAAGGTTAGTCAACTTGGATTCAAGGAAGCTCTGCACGGCGGTTGTTTCAGTCACTTTGCGCTGAAGCAACAACTGAGCGACGACTGGCGAGATGCTGCAGCGCTTGACGATATCGTCGATCGCTTGACGATCATGTTGGCAGAATCGCCATTTTTTCTTGGCGGATTTGCGTTTGGTAGACGACTTGGAGCCTGACAACTTTTGGGAGGTCGAATTCGGTACGATCTCGTCCTCGGCGGCTAGCGGGTTCTTCCCTGTCACAGCAAATCCTTTCCGTGTGACTGCTCACACAATCAAGCCCTCAGCGCTCCAGTCGAGAATGCAAAATTCGCGGTAACAAGAATCACGGTAGCGATGGTTAATATAGTGTAGGAGCTCCAGCGCTGATCGCAAGCCGGAACGATTGCAAGTTCGATAGCTGGTGACTGGTCCTCGAACAATTTTGGATATGAAAGTACAATTGGGCTTCGCGCGGTCGGAGCTACTTATTCCTCTAGCATGTTCAGCAACCTGTGAGTTGCCAGTTAGCGCGTCCGCCGACAGGGCGACATGAGAGTGTCGTGGATGTCGAAGCGTTCAAGCTGGGCTCGCTTTGCGGTTGTTTCTGTTGTTTTTTCGAGTAACCCGTGGAGTCCAACTGTGATTATTGGCGTACCGGCTGAAGTGAAGCAGGATGAGTATCGTGTTGCGATGTTGCCCGTCGGAGTCGAGGAGCTGACGGCGCGTGGACACAAGGTGATTTTTCAAGCCGGAGCGGGTCTCGGCTCGGGACTAGCCGATCACGCTTATTTGGAAGCTGGCGCTGAATTAGTTGCAAGCATTGAGGATGTGTACAAAGTTGCAGACATGATCGTGAAGGTCAAAGAGCCGCAACCGAACGAGTTTCCAATGATTCGTTCGGGGCAGACGTTGTTCACTTATTTTCACTTCGCTGCCAGCCGCGAGTTGACGGATGCGATGATCGCAAGCGGCGCGAACTGCTTGGCTTACGAAACGCTCGAAGATGAACGCGGTCGATTGTCATTGTTGACACCGATGAGCGAAGTGGCGGGGCGGATGAGTATTCAAGAAGGTGCCAAATTTCTTGAACGTCCACAGCAAGGTCGTGGAATTTTGTTGGGCGGAGTGCCCGGCGTGCCGCCAGCGAACATTTTGATTTTAGGTGGCGGCATCGTGGGCTCAAACGCAGCCAAGATCGCTGCGGGCTTTCGTGCGGATGTCAACATTCTCGACGTGAACATGGATCGCTTGCGATACTTGGACGATGTTATGCCTCCTAACGTGAACGCTTTATACAGCGACCGCCACACAATCCGTGATCAATTGAAACTAGCTGATTTGGTCATCGGCGCAGTGTTGATCCCGGGAGCGAAAGCGCCGCACTTGGTCCGCCGCGAAGATCTGCTGTACATGAAACCGGGCTCTGTGATCATCGATGTTGCGATTGACCAAGGCGGTTGCTTCGAGACCAGTCGTCCGACAACTCACAAGAATCCAACTTATATGGTCGACGATGTGTTGCACTATTGTGTCACGAATATGCCGGGCGCAGTGGGACGCACCAGTACGTTTGCGCTTTGCAACGTCACGCTGCCATGGGTGCTGAAGATCGCCGATGCAGGTGTCAAAGAGTCGGTTAAGAAGTACGCGCCGGTGCGCACCGCAGCCAATGTTATCGAAGGACGAGTTACCAATCGTCCAGTGGCTGAAACGTTCGGCTACGATTTAATGGCGCTAACGGCTTAGTTCGCGAAGACGGTCGCTTTTCACATTTTTTCTCGCATATTCTGAGATCTTTCGATGTCGCTTTTGTCAGTCAATGGTCAACACCCAGCCGCGGTTCAATGGATCGGTGGCAGCGATGGTCATCTGCAACTGATTGACCAGACTTGTTTGCCGCGCGAGTTGAAGTTGATCGATTGCTGCGATGTGGAGTCGGTGTGGGAAGCGATCAAGGCGTTGCGAGTGCGCGGTGCTCCCGCGATCGGAATTGCAGCCGCTTATGGTGTTTGTGTCGCGGTGCGAAGCCGCTCGCAGGAAGACGTGGCGCAGGTCGCCCTCGAAGCGGCCAAGCATCTCGCGACGAGTCGTCCGACTGCTGTGAATCTTTTCTGGGCTTTGGATCGTATGCAAGCGGTTATCGCCAAGCATCAGCATGCGGGCTCCGCAGTTGAATTGCGGGAAGCGTTGCTGGCCGAAGCGAAAGCGATTCATGAGGAAGATCGAGCGATGTGCCATGCGATCGGCCGCAACGGTGCCGAGCTGATTCCGCACGTTGCAACCTTAATCACTCATTGCAACGCGGGTGGACTAGCGACCGCGGAATACGGAACGGCGCTGAGTGTGATGTTCACTTGTCAGGATCAAGGCAAGCAACTGAAGGTTTTCGCCGACGAGACGCGACCGCTTTGGCAAGGCGCTCGATTGACTGCTTTTGAACTGCATCAACGTGGTATTCCCACGACGGTCATCTGCGACTCGATGGCGGCTCATGTCATGCAAACTCAAAAAATCGACGCGGTGATTGTTGGTGCCGACCGCATTACAGCTCGCGGTGACGTGGCTAACAAGATCGGAACTTATGGTTTGGCGGTCGTTGCGAAACATCATGGTGTTCCGTTTTATGTTGCGGCGCCGAGCAGTACGTTTGATTTAAAGTTGACGGACGGTTGCGAAATTCCGATTGAGCAACGCGGTCCCGACGAAGACATCGCACCTTACGGACACCATGTCGCACCTGAAGGAGTTGGAGTCTACAATCCTGCGTTCGATGTAACGCCTGCTGAGTTGGTATCGGCTTTGATCACGGAGCGTGGTGTGATACTTGATATCAATCAGGAGAACATCGCGAGGCATTTTTCGAGTTAAGCGTCTGTGTTCTTTTCGTTTCGCGTGGCCCTACATTCGCAAACGCAGTTCATCTGTTATCATTCGTCGCTCGCGAAGCCCCGTCCAACTTGGCAGCAACTATTCGACATTTGAAATCGGCTATGAACTTCGGCACAACCGACAAGGCGTTTACGCAAAACTGGCTTCAATCACTCACTCAGGTCGCCA
>JBGSJB010000492.1:0-15197 GCA_041742175.1 Pirellulaceae bacterium | reverse complement strand
GTCGAGAAGCGATGATTCGACGAGCCGCTGGATCGTCCACTCGAGCAACGATTGGCGACCGATAAGCCGCAGGGCTGGATGGTCACAATTGGGCTCAGTACCCAGATCGATTACAGCAACTGACGAACGGCGATCTGTCATCTCGGACTTCCTTGAACAGCGCTAGCTCGCAACCGCTTATAGCCTTGGCTCAAGCGGTCGTTAATTACGAACGAGGAGTCGTCGATGAGGTCTCAAAAGGTGTTGTGCTTCTCGCACGATTGCCTCAGTCTAACGCACAAGGGCGCCAAGTCAATCGTTGCGTTGTGTTAAAGGCAGATGAATTTGCGACAAGTGAGAAACTCAATTTGCACAACAATTGCGTAAGGCGTTCATTTCGAAGGCTTTGCAGCGTCGTCTTGCGAAGCTGCATCGTCGGTTTTCGCTAGTTCAATACGTCCAAAAAGATGACCGCCTTTCTCGTCATGTTGCCAAGTACCTGCGTATTTGTCCAAGTGCAGCACTACTCGAGCTGAAAACGTTCCAAACCCCGGAAGCGTCATTCGATCCATCGTCAGCACAGGAGTTTCCCCAGCCCATTTGACATAAATTGGAACCGGCACTGTGAAGTCTTTTTTGCCATACTTGATTCTGGCCTTGATGGTCCATAAATCAGGTTCGGCCATCTTCTCCACCTTTTCGATCTCGTACTCTTCCTCTTGAAGATCATTCAGAGGCTTGTCGTCCAAAGTGAATGAGCCCTTGAACTTTGCACCAGTTAGCAGCTTGGTAAATTTTTCGTACCTGGCTTTCGTGGCTGCATCGACCTCCATCGCTTCTTGAGCCAAAGTCGCGCGAGTTAACTGCGAAGTGATCAACACAACCAGACTCATCCATAACCAAGTTCTCATGGTCTGTCCCTTCAAAGTAGTCGTAAACGGTTCACAAGTTTTCGCGGACGCAATTGAGGCGCTGACTAAGGATTGCCCAAGCTCGGACCGTTGCTTGCGGCGGGCGTCTGGTCAGCAGGGGGATTCACCGGGTCCACCCACAACTCACAAAGTTCTGGGTTGAATCGATACGCAGCACCAGGCGGCAGTGCAGGCAATTCAATTCGATTCGGCTTGATAATCTTCTCCATAAACTCTTCGTGCGACTTGGGACATCGCCCTTCGGTAGCGCGAAAAAGGGATAGGGCCTGCGGAACAAGTATGTCGAACGCAACTCGTTCTTTCACCGCGAAGAATGCGGACACCGGAGCCGAGACAATCTTACCGACGCCCGTTTCATTGTCCAAGCTACGGCCCTTGATTCCTACACCTACTTGAGCTTTAGTCGACTCTATTGCGGCAGTGCCGTCTGCTGCCGGAGGCGTCGAAGCCGTCTGCGTTGGTTCGCAACTCGAGAACGCGAAGCAACATACGCAAGCGATAGTCAAATAAAGTACGCGGTTCATAATTCAGAATCCTTAAACGATGCAAACGGGACAGCTGCTTCATTATCTCAGGTTGCTGAGGAAAAGCTACAGCGACTCGACATACCAAACTATTGCAGCTTCGCAGCGCGACCGGCATTCAACTTGCCGCGGTAGCTTGCGTCCACGCTCGAGTTGCAGCATTTGCTCCAATTAGCCGCCAAGATTCGGAAGCTTTCGACGAACAGCTTACGTCGCATTGCTGCAAGGGAGGACCAGAACATGCAGGAACAGGCCCAATTTTTTGTTGGCTGGGGAACACTATCGCTAATTAACGCTGGTCTCGCGCAAGCGAAAGGACGAAGCGGCTTCATGTGGTGGCTCGCTTCGTTACTACTCGGCCCCATAGCCACATTCTTGATCGTGGTCTTGGAAAAGAAGTCGGCATAGTCTTTAAAGCTTTAGGGATCGCTCCGCGCTCCCGCCATAAAAGTGCCAAAAGCCCATCAGCCGATGAAGAGTCGCGCGCCAAGGAATCAGAATCGAAGTGTAAATCATTTCAACAACATGCAGCGGCGAGTGACTGGTTCCGCGCAGTCGCTTCAGCACAAATCGCAGGGTCAGCAAGAACCAAAGTCCGACAGCCGCAACCGCCAACCACCCGATGCCAAGAAACGTTGCCACCAGCAACGCAGTTCCGCTCGCAACAATGGCGATGTAACTTAGCGGAAACGGTGGAATGTGCTCAGCGTACAAGGCAGGATGTTTTCGTCGCAGTAAGGCGTCAAAAAAACTCTTCCGCTGCTGGGCCAAGGAGATACCCCACGCCGCTGGTCGAATCGGATGGACTACGACCGCTTCGGGAAGTTGTGCAATTTGCAAGCCGCGTTCGAGCATCGTAAAGCAAAGATCGCTGTCCTCACGCCAAGCGATTCGAAACCGCTCGTCGAATCCGCCAATTTCGCTCAGCACGGATCTGCGTACAAAACAATTCGCGGTAACAAACACCGCCGTCGACAATCCACTTGCATCGCGCTCATAGTCCGTCGGCACATCTGGCAGCGGCATCACCAACTTTCCCCAAGCCGCGTGAACCTCTGGGTGCTTCTCGTAATAATTGACAGCAGCGGCTAGCCAGTTTCTATCCGGTATGCAGTCGTCATCAGTGAACGCGATAAGCTCTCCACCAGCCATCGAACTGACGCCGCAACGCGTCATGCTGCTCGTCGTCATCAGTGAATGCGATAAGCTCTCCACCAGCCTGCCGCCAACCCGCGTTTCGTGCCGCCGCCGGACCATGGGCTCCGTGCACGGACAGGTAGATCAGCCTGCATTGTGTCGTACTTGCTAACTCTGTCACTAACGTCTGCGTCAAGGTACAAACCGCGTCATCGGCGACAATCACTTCGTATGCATCGCTCGGCAGACTCTGATTGCAAACGGATTCCAAACATCGCGCGAGCAGATCATCGCGTCGGTAAGTCGGCACAACCACTGATGCTCGTAACGACATTTTGCGCATCACACTTACTTCGTCAGCAAGAATGGCCCGATAACCAAAGCGTCCAGCGGTGATGTCCAGAAGCTCTCAATCGCATCTCGCGGCGTGCATACAACCGGCTCGCCGCGCGTATTGAAAGACGTGTTCACCAGCACGGGCACACCAGTGCGTTCATTGAACGCCTTGATCAAATCATAGTACACCGCATTTTGATCGCGACGAATCGTCTGAACGCGCGCTGTACCATCGACATGTTTTACCGCTGGGATACGGTCGGCTTTCTCAGCTCGGACATCATAAACGAACAGCATAAATGGAGACTCGTTCGCATGTTCAAACCAATCCTGAGCGAACTCTTCCAACACAACCGGCGCCACAGGTCGGAAGTCCTCCCGATCTTTGATCTCGTTCAATCGCGACTGCATGTCGGCTGGAATCGGCGAAGCCAAAATAGAGCGCGAGCCCAGCGCACGTGGACCAAACTCCATGCGCCCTTGGAACCAACCGATCACTTTACCAGTCGCCAGTATCTCTGCTGTCTCAGCCGCAACACAATCCATCCTGCGGTAGCTGAGCTTTGACCACTTCAGAAACCCTTCGATCTCTTCGTCGCTGAACTCTGGACCGAGAAACGCATGCTCCATTCGATACTCGCGAACCTTTACCTTGCGCACTCCAGCGTCGACCCATTGTGCCGCTCCGAGTGCTGTTCCAGCATCGCCAGCTGCTGGTTGGACCCACACATGTTCGAAAGCTGTGTGCATCCTCACCGCGGAGTTCATCACACAGTTCAATGCAACACCGCCTGCCATGCACAAATTTTTCATGCCCGTCTTGCCGTGAAGCCAGCGCGCAAGATCGATCGCGGTCTCTTGCAACACCTTCTGTAGCGCAAACGCCAAATCGTAATCGCACTGCAACATCTCCGCGCCGCGCCGCCGCTTTGTGCCCACCAGCGACTGCAAATCCAACTTGCGCACTTCGTATTGTCCATCGCCAATAACTCGCACGACTTCGCGGAGTATAGGTACAAACTGTGGCGTTCCAAAGGAAGCCAGTGCCATCACTTTGTATTCGTCGGAAGATCTGAGAAACCCTAAGTGCTCTGTAACGTCTTCGTAAAGTAGCCCCAGCGAGTTTGGTAAGTCAACCGCGCCAATTTGCTCGTAGTGAGCTCCGCAGGCAACTCCATAAGTAGTCGCTGACTTCTCGCCGCGACCGTCCAACGTCATCACCGCGCATTGTTCGAACGGTGCGCAAAGGTAAGCGCTGGCTGCATGCGCGAGATGGTGCGGCACGAAATGCCATTCCCAATGAGTCTTCGCATTCGCGGGTTGCAAACGCTCTTGCAGATGATGCGGCACGCCGTCGCGGAGCTGTCCTGGCGCATGCAACAACGATCCATAAAACAGTGCGTCCCACGGCGAATGAATGCTGTCCTGATCAACTCCCAAATCCGACGGTAGCGGCAGCCGCAAGTCTTCCGGCACTGAATCAAAACCCGGCAGCAGTTTCGGATCGAACGAATACGCAACATGATCCACATCTGCAATCGTTATCGCGGCTCGATTTAAACAGAAATCGATCGCATGGAAAGGTAGCTCCCAAGTTGAAAACGGAACCGGGCGCTTGCCGTGCTTAATGTGCGTAAATCGCTCTTCCTCAGCCGCAGCAATAACCAAGCCATCATGCACGATGGCTGCAGCCGGATCATGAAATGCAGCATTAATACCTAACGTGTACATACAGGATCATTCCAATCGGATCGAGTGCTAGTTTGAGTTGCATTCCACAGTTCGACAACGGCACGAACCACCGCCGTTGGCTCAATGCGTCTTAAGCACGCGTGATGAAGTTCAGGGCAAACGCTCTTTAAGCAATTGCGACATGGCACATCGAAACTTAGTACGCGTTGCGGCACACGCCACGGCGTATGCTGAGTATTCGTGAGCGCATACAGATCGACGACGGGTGTGCCGACAGCCGCTGCGATGTGGGCTGGGCCCGTATTGTTCGTCAACAGAATCGGCGCCAAGTGGATCAAAGCTGCCAACTCTTCCACGTTCAGCTCGCCTGCCCAACAGATCGCTGACCGGCACTCTTTCGCTACGATGTTCAATAGCTGCGACTCATCAGCTTGCCCTGTCAACAGTATTCGGAAGCCTAGGTTTTCTAACTTCGCCACCACCTCAGCGTAGAATTCCGCCGGATAACGACGCGACTCAGCCGTCGCACCCGGATGCACCATACACCAGCGCGCGTTGCTCGCAAACACGCTCTCTGCAAGTCGACAACGCATCGAATTGATCGCGCGCGGCCGAACGCCAATTCGCAGTCTGTCGTCTTCCGCGCTGGCTCCAATGGTCCGAACAAGTTCTAGTTGACGAA
The DNA here is from genome assembly GCA_041742175.1 of Pirellulaceae bacterium. Classification (GTDB taxonomy): domain Bacteria; phylum Planctomycetota; class Planctomycetia; order Pirellulales; family Pirellulaceae; genus Aureliella. The sequence continues at coordinate 9,915 of JBGSJB010000492.1, read as the reverse complement.
CAACTTCGTGCATCGAAGTTGCAGCCGTTTCGCGATCTTGCACCCAGTTCGTCAACAACTGATACGGATTCTCGCGACAGTAAGCGAGTCGCAACGGGACGCCGGCTAAGTAACAGCACATCGCCGATGGCAACGAACTTTGTGTGTTCACTGTAAAAATCACACTGGCGTCAAAGTTCCCCGAAGCGAGCTTCGCAATCAACTCCCAATCGGCGAGTGGCGACCGCCGAGCGGGCGTATGCTTTAACCACGCAACTTCCGCTGGCCAAACGGAGTCAATGTCGGGTATCAACTTCGCGACTTCCACACCACCAGGCGAAGTGAGCAAGGTGATGTGTTCGACGTTTGGTAATGAACGCAGCGCGTGAATCGCAGGTGTCGTCATCAACACATCACCCAGCGAGTCGAGGCGGATGCATAGCACGCGTCGCACATTGCTCCAAGCATTATTGATCACGGGTAGAATCACGATGCCGACCCTGCTGTTGGGACATCCGCCGCAGCTCCCTGCAGAATCCGATCGATGATTCGCGTGGTGGAACGATTGGCGACGACGGGAATAAAGTGCACTTGACCCCCAAGCCGTTCAACCAGATCCGCTTCCGGCAATGTTGCCCGGGTGTAATCGCCTCCTTTGACAAACACCGACGGTCGCAGCGCCGTGATGACCGCGTCAGGGCGATCATCGTCAAACGCGAGCAGATAGTCGACGCAGTCAATCGCAGCTAGAACTTCCAAGCGATCGCTGAGCGAATTGATCGGGCGTTCCTCTCCCTTCAATCTTCGAATACTCGCATCCGTGTTGACTGCCACCACCAATCGGTCTCCCAGTTGTTTTGCACGTCTCAAGTATTCAACGTGACCATGATGCAAGATGTCAAAACACCCGCAAGTAAGCACAATGCGTCGACCGTGCCGCCGTTCTTCTGCTAAGTGAGTTGTCAGCGAGTGCAGTTCCCAACTTCGTCCCATCCCTATTTGGCTACGCATCAGTTCCGAAGCGGTGCAAGTTGCAGTGCCCTCTTTATGAACAACCATTCCCGCTGCAATGGTCGCTAACTCTGCAGCCGTTTCGATCGTTGCATCCGCCGTCAAGCTCAACGCGATAGCCGCGAGAAATGTGTCGCCAGCGCCAATCACGCCCGGGTGTCTGCAAGTCTTTGCACAAAACCGCACCGGCGGTTCATTCGCCCGCATGCACACACAACCATCGTGATCGCAAGTGAGCGCAACTATTCTCGCGTTTGTAATCGCTAACAACTGGTCTTGATAAGAGACCATCTCGTGACAGCGCTCCAACGTCTCTTTCATGTCTTTCAAACCGAGAAGTGCGCGAGCCTGTTTGTAGTTCGGCTTTACGACATCTGGGCGAACTGACGCAAAGTTCGTCAGCGATTTTGAATCCACGGCGAGCATAACCCGCGGCTGACGCTCGTTGAAACACTCGATCACGCGATCACTCAGTATGCCGTAACCGTAGTCGGATACGACCACCAAGTCGCACTCGCTTAGTTTTGAATGAACTGTTTCGTACAGATCGTTCTCGTCGCGGTGATTCAAAGCCTGCGTCGTGCCTTGATCAACCCGCATCAACAACTGGTTCTCGGCAAGCAATCGCTGCTTGGACAGCGTCCTTCGACTGGGCGATTGAATGCAGCACTTCGTGTTGACTCGCTGAGCCTGTAACAGCCTTAACAGCTGATCACCTTCAGCGTCGTTGCCAAGGACTGTCACTAGACTTACATCGGCTCCGAGTGCTGCGAGGTTGGCCGCCGTGTTCGCTGCTCCACCAGCACACAGCTTCGACTCGCGTGCATCGAAAACCGGAGCAGGACCTTCGGGCGAAATGCGCGCTACCCCGCCTCGCGTATAAGCGTCGAGCATGGCGTCACCGATCACCATAACTCGCAAATCGCGAAATCTTGTCAACAGTTCTTGCAACTGCGTCGCGTCCAAAGTTTGTCTCCTAAAACGACGTTGAGTATTAGTATGAGTTCAAGGTTTACCGGCTGACCGTGGGGAAAGTTCGTTCTTGTGCGAGGATAAAGTCAACCGCCTCATTCATGTTTGAGCATTTGAAATGAGGACGTCGCATTCCCATCATCGGCTTGCCCGTCTCGGTGCCGCTGTCCACTAACACCGTTTTACAGCCAGCGCGATTGCCAGCTTCGACATCATCTAAGATGTCACCAATGAACCACGACTCCGCAAGATCAATGCCATGTTCAAGTGCTGCGCGTTTAATTAATCCAGGCGAAGGTTTGCGGCACTCGCACGCACGCCCAAGTTCCGCGACCGAGCCTTGCGGATGGTGCGGGCAGTAGAAGAAGCCTCGCAGAGAAATCCCGGGTTCGGCAAGTATCGATTCCAGCCGACGTTGAGCCGCCATGAGTTGCCGTTCAGTGAAGTAACCGTGGGCTAGGCCCGCTTGATTCGAAATCATGATCAGCATAAATCCGGCAGCCTGCAGTTGCAGAAGGCCATCGATCACACCGGGCATCAACTCAATCAATTCCGGATTCACGTTGTAAGGTACGTTCACAACCACTGTTCCGTCTTTGTCTAAGAAAATCGCTCGGTGATTCATAATGTAGCTTTCGATCCAAAACCTACCGCCGCAACTTTCTCGCGAGCCGCAAAAGTCGAGTTGTGTGAATGCTCTGCGAATAGCTCTGCATAAATGTCTGCCAACTCCTCCGCAACCTGCCGCCAAGTAAACCGAGCTCGCACCCAAGTTAAAGCTTGCCGACCCAATCGCTCACATAAGCAAGGATCGTGATAAAGTTGCAGCAGTCGTTCGCCAATCGCCTCGGGTGAATGAGGTGATACATGGAAACCTGTCTCACCGTTGCGCACCGTGAACTGAATACCACCAACCTTCGAACCAATGACTGGACGCCCACAGGCCATCGCTTCCAGCGGAGTAATACCAAACGGTTCGTACCAAGGCGCCGTTACAAACACATCCGACGCGCAGTAGTAGTTGCGAATTTCGTCGCGTCCGCACTGCCCGGCAAAAATAACTGATTCCGCGATCGCTTCATGCCTGGCAATGTCCTGCAATCGACTCAGTTCAGGCGACATATTTCCAGCCCCCATGACATCGCAGCCGACGATGAGCAAACGTCCTTCCACTCCGCCGCGCACAGCATGGGCGAAACCGCGTATGACATCGTCGACTCCTTTTCTCGGAACCATTCTGCCAAGCTGCAGCACGGTAAACGGGTTAGGATCAAGTCCCAAAGCGCGACAGGCTTCGGCTTTGGGCATCGGTGAAACTTCGTCCGCATCAAAGCCACATGCAACCATACGGATCTTGCCGCGCTCCGCTTTGTAGAGCGAAATTTGATCTTCAATGTCTTGTGGGCACTCCGCGATCACCACATCCGCTTCGTGCATCGCTCGTTGCTCGATCGCAATTCGCTCCGGTGGAAAAGCGTCGGCCGAAGCTTGATGTAACAAGCGAACTTTTCCGAGCGCATGAAAGGTTACGACCAGCGGTAGCGCCAATTGACGTTTCAGTTCGCAGCCAACCAATGCGGACATGAAAAAATTCGCATGAACACAATCGTATGCAGCATTGCCACGCAAGAAAGCCAACATATTGCCAGCGAATTCGTCCATATGCGGCAGCAATTGCTCCTTGGGAACATATTCCGCCGGTCCGGCCGCAACATGAATGACACGCACTCCCGGCAACCACTGTTTAACAGCGTTTTGATTGCGACAATCACGTCGCGTGAAGACGTCAACTTCGAAGCCCAACTCCGCCAGGTGCCGCGCAACTTGAGCGACATAAACATTCTGACCACCGCTATCGACACTGCCCGGGGCCGCCAACGGTGAAGCGTGTTCGCTGATCAATGCAATTCGAGCTCTCACCTTGTCACCTCAAAGTCTTCGCGTGTCGGGTCGGTCAAATTCACTGATTGCGACAGTCGCCGAGGTACAGAATCGCCCCCAACGTCCCATAACAGTCGCTGCCAATCTTCTGCAAAACGTTCAATGCTGAAACGCTCACACGCCAGCTCACGTGCCGCATCACCCAGCTTCTTAGCTTCACCTGGATCGTCCGCTAACCGCCGCATGTGCCCTAATAACTTTGATACATCCGTCTCCAAGTATCCGGTGCAACCATTTGTAATAATGGTCGCCAGCTCACAAGTTGCCAGACCTACAATCGGCAAGCCTACAGTCATCGCCTCCAGAATTGCTAACCCGAGCGACGTGTATCGAATGGGGCTGAAAAAGTACCGATACTTTGCGATGTAGTGCGCCAGCTCAGTCGGCTTTATCTCGCCGATTCCGCCCGCTTCCTCAGCGGCCATTCCCACAAGATCGACGGGAGTTTGCTTTGTCAGTTGCGCGTAAATATCGGCTCCCACTTTGCGACCGCGTCGCGCGAGATGATTCAGCGCCGTGATTCCCCGCGGCAGCTCGCCCGTGTAGCGCGCCGACTCGGGCACTTTCACTCCGTGTTCGATCACGCGACTTTCAACTCGCGCACTGCGCCACATAAGACGGTTGAAGTGGGTGACATGCACCAGCATCCCATTCGACTCGTCAAACCAGTGATCTTGGTCTGTCACATCTTCCCAAGGAGGATCGTGTTCAAGGTAGATCTTGGGCAACCGCCGCTGCGCCGGACTAAGCAGTTCGTATTGATCCACTTCATAGTGCTTGCGGGACTGAAACAGGACGCAGTCGAACCTCTGGGATTTCAATTCGTCTATCGGACACTCACTCACGTTGCCATGGAATGGGAACGTAGTTCCACGACCACCATAACCGTGGCCGAGCTCAGGCCCATTCCGATTTGCGCCGGTCGCATCTGCGCCCTTTCGATTTGAATCTCCGTGGCCGCCGACCGGCAATATAAAATCGCAAGGCGTCTCGCTGAGATACCAGAGATAATTGCCGTGGACGTGCCACGTTAAAACCCGCAAGCGTCGAGGATTCATGGTTAAGGGTTCAGTGCCCAAAAAGGTATTGTTATGCGGTTGCCATACACTGCGACTCAGTCCGAACGAGCGCATCTTGAATTGCCACGTACACGGCGTCTGTTGTTAAGCCCGTTGCACAAGGAAATCCAATGGGGCACAACGTGTAAGAACACGGGCGACAATCGACTGGGACCGAGGCTGCATGATGCAGTTCACGATTTATGGGAAACCAACGCGCGGGATCCGAGCCAAGCACTAAAACCACGCTTGGAATGCGGAGAGCCGCCGCGATGTGTGACACACCTGTATCGTTCGAGAGCATCAGCCGCGCCCCTTCCAGAATCGCCGCCAGCGTGCCGGTATTTGTTTTTCCGAACAAGTTGATGCATCGACGGGACCTTGCTTTGTCCGATGCGACTGGAGTCAACGCGGCCGCAATGTCCATCTCTGCTGCAACACCAGTCAGTACCACCTGCCATCCATCATCTTTTAGTCGCTCGATAACCGCCTTGTATCGCTCAGCCAACCAACGGCGAGTAAGCGATCGACCACCAGCGTGCACGCAGATGTAAGGCTTGCTCAAGTCGACGCCGTTTTCATAAAGCAACTGGCGCGCAAGTACTTGTTCGAACTCAAACACTGGGAACTCAAGTCGATCGCCGCAATCAGGAGCACCTAGATGCAACACGAGCGCTTTGAGGCGATTGATCTCATGACCAACCTCAGGCCATTCGAGGCTAGAATCCAGTGCTATTTCTGGGTGCGCACTTGGATGAAAGCCCGCCGTCGTCCGCGATCTGATCGAACGCACGAAATCGTTGATGTCGTGCCCGCTGCCGTGTAACTGCACAATCAAATCCCACGGACGCGATTCGGCATTGGCTCGCAATTCATCCAACGCCTCTGAATCGACGGGTTGCTGCTCAGGTATGCCGTCGCAGCCGGGGAATGTAACAAAGTCATCCAAGTAGTGAGGCAAGCGAGTAACCAACTCTTGCGACCAGGGAAGTCCGCACAGCGTAATGTTTGCCTCTGGATAGTGCATTCGCAATGCACGTAGAGCGGGCACTGCGCACAGCAGGTCACCCAGTTGGAGCGCTCGTACAACTAAGATGCGCATAGGTCGTTCATCGACCGCCATTAGCATAGAACCGCTCACTTTTCGTTCGAGTTGAGTAGCCGATAAAACTACGTTTGTTCAAGAAACGCTTCATAACAAAGTGGCTAGCTGCTTTTGCAATCTGTATGCCGCCTGTTACCCCGCCGCTGCCGAGATTGCGCCGAATGCAGTTTGCGATGGCCAGCGACAACGGAACGCAGTGTGCACAACTCGCAAGTCACGTTTCGCTTTTAGGCTGTGAATTTAGTTAGGCTGTGAAGTTTGGTCGCCTTTCGCACTGCGAATGCTGCGGGCGCTGCGTTCGCTGAGCAGGCAGCAACTGTGTTATGTCTACCCAAGTAATTTCGTGTCCTATCCGCACAGATTAGTAGTGCACTTTTTAGTAATGCACTTTCGAGGAGTGCAGGGCGACCATCCGCACACTTGAAAAAAGATTCTGACTTTTGATTTCAAGCTCTTTCGAGGATAGATACATGCACGCGCACGAAGTCAATTTGAAAGCTCGTAAAGAATTTATCGCTGGTCATCTGGCGCGGTCTGCAGAGGTCATTACACATACGGCGGAAAGCTGCGTAGATGTGATCGCGCAGACGGCTCACATTATCACTGAATGCTTCGAGAAGAATGGCAAACTGCTGATCTGCGGAAATGGTGGCAGCGCAGCGGAGAGCCAGCATATGGCTTCCGAGTTAACGCATCGATTGACAGCGGCGATTGAACGACGCGCGCTACCTGCGTTGGCACTAACCACGGACACATCGCTCCTAACCGCATGTGCTAACGATCACGGATTCGAGCACGTTTTCGAGCGACAAGTGGAAGCTCTTGGGCGGCCGAACGATGTACTACTTGGAATCAGTACGAGTGGATCTTCTGCAAACGTTGTGGCGGCCATGCGGCAAGCGAAGAAGCAAGAGATGAAGACACTCGCGTTAGTGGGGTCATCGGGCGAAATGGTGACTCTAGCCGACTGTGCGATCTGCATACCCGATGCCGATGCGCAGTCGGTTCAGGAAGCACAACTTGCAGTGATCCATATTCTCTGTGCGATCGTTGAGCAAGGTGTTGTCATCCCGCATTCGGATGAACGCGAAGCGGTGGTGGACGAAGTGAAACGACTAAACCCGAGCGAGGCACTTACGTAACGGATTGTCGTCGTTCTACTTTGCGGACTGAGTCGACGGTCGGCGAACCAGTCCTTCGCCTGCCAGAGTTTGTAGCATTTGCGGCATGGTGGCTGAGCCTTCATCGCGCACTTGGCAGAGGCAAGCGTATCCGGCCAGTTTTCCAACTCCCGATAATGCGAAGAGTAGCTGGACTCCGGTAAGTTCGACTTCGAAAATGTGCCATTGGCCTTGCAATGCCATCGCGAGTAAGCCGCCTACCATCGCTCCTATCGCCCCGATCGTACCTGTAGCCGCATTGAACAAAGCCAAATAAGATGCGCTGTTGCGATTGGGCGCGATCCGCAGCAACAGGTTCTGTGGTCCCATCGCCAGCGGTGGGTTAAGCAGCGAGAACGCGTGCACTGGAATAAGCAACCAAAGAGACTGCGGGTGCACAAACAGCCACGCTAGCGGTAGCAACACATCGCCAAGCGTAGCCAGCAAAAAGACTGGTCGAACACCAAAACGTAGTTTAAGTCGCGTCCAGAATCCGTTCAGCGATAGGGCAAGTAGGCTGCCGGATGTAGCAAGTGCCATCACGGACCAAAATGGTAGATGCAACTTTTGCAGCATATACACTGCGTAAAACGGCGCTGCCAGCTGCGTCGCAAATTGCCACACCGAGTAGCCGACCAATAGCTGGCGAAAGTTCTGCGACCTAAGCGGAGTAATAAGCAATTCACGCTTCGCCGAAGACAGTGGCTCGTGGCTATCCGACGGTGGGATGCGGCCGAGCAGAATGACGCCGGTTAATCCACACAAAAGCGCCATTGCGAAGACTGCGAGAAAACCACCCACAGAATGTGATTGCTCGCGGCTCAGCCAGGAGATGATAACCGCCGCAGCAAGACTCATCGCTAGCGACAGTCCCGAGTTGTAAAGGTTGCGGCGTGCCAAAAATTGAACTCGCTGCCCTTCTGGCACCAATCGCTTGATCCAGTCCAGCCAAGCAAGGCCACCGATGGATCCAAACGCACTAACCGCAGCTAGCATCGCTATCACAATCCAAGTCTGCGCTGCCGAAGACCATTCGCAGAACAAGCAAGGCACAAACAAGATCGGTATCCACAGTAAGCGACTGCTCCACGTCGCGAGCATGCAGAGTTGCTTGGAGCGTCCTGTTCGGTTTAAGATCGACGCGCCGACAAATTGCGCTGCATGACCGAGCGTTGGCAAAGCCGCCATAATCCCGATCTGAAAACGCGATGCACCCAGCTCGAGCGCGAAGCCCGTCAAGAAGACTCCGCCTAACAACGTACCCATCACGGTCGCCAGCGCGCCTTCGATAACAGAAAAGTTCATTGCGCGTTCAAGACGACAGTTCGAATCTGACATTGAATCCCTTCGCATTTTCTCGTGCATCCATGCATCTACGAGGGGAGATTGTTAAAAATAAGATTTGCGCGGTCAATGGCAATAGCAGGCGACTTTCAGCCGATGCGGACAAGCTTTATCCCATAGCCCAATTCGCGGTCGTGAGCTTTTCACGCTCGGCATACAGTGGAAGTCAGAACTAGCGAATAAAACCAAGCAAACCAATGGTCTGGCAAAAAGTGCACAACGTGACTTGCTTTCGCGCTCGGCGATTTGCGATCGAGCGAAGTGGTTCGTGCGGTATCAGTCACGCTCAGAAATACGGCTCACGGCGAACAAGTCGATTTGGGCAATCATCTTTCTTCAGCAGCTTTAGACTAACTCGACGCACTGCGGTCGCATGCTCCGGCTGTCGAAGGCTGGGTGAGATACTTGCACGTTGTGAATCGTCGCAGTCTGGGCATTCTTTTGATGGCACGAGCTTCGCTTAAGCGACTGGTCATCCGTCTGAAACACTTCACCACAGGAGCAGCAAACCGCTGCAATAGTACCAGTATGAATAAGAGCACCCCTTCGACAGCGAAAAGTTCATCAGGAAAGAGTTCGACGCAAAAGACTACTGCTAAAGGCAGTGTACGTGGCGGGAAGCGAGTTGGAGGAGTTCGCTCTCAAGAGATGCGCACGGGAACGTCCAGCAGCGTTCACCGCGTGTGGCCCGGCGGAGCTTATCCATTGGGCGCGACCTGGGACGGGATGGGAGTGAACTTCTCAATCTACGCACAACATGCTACGAAGATCGAGCTATGCCTTTTCAATTCGGCTGACGACCAGAAGGAAAGTGTCCGAATTCCGTTGCCGGAACGGACGGACGAAATCTGGCATGCTTACTTGCCCGAAGTTACGCCAGGGCAGTTGTATGGCTACCGCGTGCACGGACCGTACGATCCTGAAAAAGGTCATCGATTCAATCCCAATAAACTGGTACTCGATCCCTACGCAAAATCGATTGCGAGGGGGGTGAATTGGGACGATTCGTTGTTCGGCTACAACTTAGGCGATGATTCGAAAGACCTATCATTCAATGACAAAGACAGTGCAGCGTATGCGCCGCTGGCTGCCGTTATCGATCCAGTTTTCAGCTGGGGCGACGACCGACGGCCAAATACACCGATGCACAAATCGATCATCTATGAGATGCATGTGCGCGGCTTTACGAAGCTGCAGCAAGCGATTCCCGAAGAGCTTCGCGGCACATACGCAGGCATTGCCAGTGCGCCGGCCATCGACTACCTCAAGTCGCTTGGCATCACGGCGGTCGAGCTGCTGCCGGTTCACTTCCATCTCGATGGTAGGCATCTCGTCGAAAACAATC
>JBGSJB010000491.1:0-4994 GCA_041742175.1 Pirellulaceae bacterium | reverse complement strand
GGAAGGGATGCCACTCAAAACTTCTTCGCTGGAAGAACTGCCTAGCGTCAACCTGACGTCGATGATCGACGTCGTGTTTTTGCTAATCATTTTCTTCATGGTTGGAACACAATTCACCAACAGCGAACGCCAAATCGATTTGCAACTTGCAAACGTTGGCGAATTGAAACCGATGGTGGCCCCACCTGACCAACGCGTGATTTCGGTCAACGAGTTCGGACAGTGTCATCTTGATGGCCAACCTGTTTCCATCGACCAGTTAACGCAGCAGTTGAACGCAATGCATACCCGCTATCCCGGATTGAAAGTTGTTGTGCGCGCGGATCAAAAGGTCGCCTTACAACATGTTGCTGCCGCCAGCGCCGCAGCGCAGCGAGCCGGGATTACGAGCTTGAGTTTGGCCGTTAACAGCTCGAGACAAGTCAATCGTTAAAGCGTTCGGAAATCGAGCGCATGAGTGCGGGCGCATGTGGGCAATTGGTTCTATTCTTGATTCCATCTACCGCGCGTGGGCATACGTAACTTACGGTCGCACGTTCGCCGTTGTCCTGGGTATCGGTTTCGCGCTGCTAGCCATCACGCTACTCATCGCTTCTCGAACGCGTTGGGGTCAAGCGAAACCGCTGACGAAATGTGTCGTGTTGAGTATCCTCGCGCACGTGTGGTTGCTGATGTACGCTTACGGCACGCGAATTATCCTGCCGCAAGGCGATCCGCGCGGACGCGAACAGGCGATGGCTATTTCGATGGACAGCACGCTCACGGATGCGTTCGACGACGCCCCCGACAGTGCGCTGGCCGACGAGAGTGAACCGCTCGAGCAATCTGAAAATGAACCGGTGCCGGTTTGGGAGCAGCCCGTTCGGCGCGAAGAGCTTGAGCGTCCTGCACTGCCTGAACCGAGCTTTACTGCTGCACTGAAAGCGATTGCCGCGCCTCCTTTGCTCGAAGACTTCAAACCTACGCCGTTGCCAGCTCTACCCACTGATCTTGCTGAAGCGAATGACAAAATGCAATTGCCTGAAGTGCAAGAACAAGCGGTTGCACCGGTGTTGCCGCCTGCCAAAGACAGCGCGGGTTCCGTGATGCAAACTGTAGCGAACGATTTCAGTCCCGTATTGCCTCCTCCGCCAGCGGCGCCCGCCAAAGCGTCTTTGCAAGTTGAACAATTGCCCGAAGAATATCAACTGCGACAAGCTCAGAATCGACTTCAGCTTGCAATGCCATTCGGTGCAGACGCGGATAGCGAAGCTGCGGTGGAAGCGGGGTTGCAGTGGTTGGCGAAGGCTCAGTCACCTGACGGTTCATGGAACGCAAAGCGCTTTGGGGGCGGCACCGAAACGCAAGCGCTCGGAGAGCACCGTCATGGAACGGGTGATCGAGCGGACACGGGTGTCAGCGGTCTAGCGTTGCTGGCGTTTCTCTCTGCGGGGAACACACATTTTGATGGTGACCATAAATTGACAGTCGTGCGCGGAGTGAACTACTTGATCGATGCACAGATGCCTTCGGGTGATCTATCGGGACCGAAGCAGATCGGGCAAGACGCAAGCGTGATGAATGCTCGTATGTACTGTCACGGTATCGCAACGCTCGCACTAGCTGAAGCCTACGCGATGACGCACGATCCCCAACTTCAACCTGCATTGATCAAAGCGGCGCAGTTCACCATCAATGCGCAAGACGTGCGTGGCGGTGGCTGGCGCTATCGAGCTGGCGATTCGGGTGACCTGAGTCAATTTGGTTGGCAAGCGATGGCGCTGCGAAGCATCGAACGGTCAGGCATCGCTGTGGCGGTCGAAGTCAAACGTCGCATGCAGAGATTTCTCGAAAGCTGTGCCGCTGGAACTTCGGGTGGACTTGCGCGTTATCAACCGGGCCAGGGGCTTCCCAGTGAAACCATGACCGCGGAAGCGCTAGCGTGTCGATTGATGCTGAACTTTCCTTTGTCTGCAACGGCTCAGCGCGAAGCAAAACAGATGATCATGTCGCACTTACCGGGTGCAAAGCAGGACAACGTTTACTACTGGTATTACGCTACCCTTGCGCTGTTCCAGCTGCAAGACGCTGATTGGATGCGTTGGAATCAAGCGCTGAAGCAACGTTTGCTCACCACGCAATTGCCCACTTATCATGAACAGTCCGGCAGTTGGGATCCTGATCCACTCTGGGGCGGCTATGGTGGTCGCGTCTATTCGACAGCCATGAGCTGCTTGTGCCTGGAAGTTTACTATCGTTACTTGCCCATGTACCGCCAAACTAACGTCGCCACCACAGCAGGCTTTAACGGTCGCAAGTGACCTAAGCCCGCTCGTGAATTCGCCGAGCATCGCAATGCAATGCACATGGCGGCACCAACTTGGGTGAAAGTGAGTGCGCTCGGCATTTAATGTTCCTGCATCGTCAGCGTGGCGTCGGCAAAGGCGCGACCCATCGATGCAAACGTCTTCGCGCAACCGAGATAATGGTAGCCAGCGTTCGATGCGCCCCGTTTCCAAATCGCGACCTCAGCCGGACTGATGAGTTCCGCTTCATACTTGGTGAGGTACTCGCGTTTCGCTTCGTCGGTCATCGATCCGTCCGCATTGGCATGCTCTTTGTGTTTCGAATTTAAGTAATGGCTCATTTGACGAAGTTGATCGCGTTTGTCGGCGATCGCACCAAGTTCTGCCGACCAAAACGGAGCTGTCTCAACCGCGATCACATTGCCTTTGAACTCAGGAAGCAAAGCGGGAGCAGCCATCGCTTTGCGAAACTCGATCGTCTCCGAGTTCGTGTTGACGCCTCCGACGCCGAGCACTCCAATGACAAACGGCAACTTCGGAGCCGAGAGATCGTGGCGAACATCGCGAATGAAGTGTGCTAAGTTCTCGCTATACTCATCGAAACGACCTGACTTGCCGCGATCGGGATAAGTGTGTCCGTCGACCATATCATTCCAACCTTGAAACCAAACGAAGCCGGCCAACTGGTAACCTTGTCGCTCGTACGCTGGGCAGACACGCTTGATGTCCTGCAAAACGCTGCGGACATGCTCGACCATCAACCGGTAGTAACGCCCCGTATCGCGCTCTTTATCCGCCAGCCATTGCTCGATGTTTTCCGGAACACCATGTCCTTTGAGACCATAGTAAAGTTTCTTCTGAAAGTCATTCAGCTCGTACCGCCCCGCGCTCGGCGATCGAAAATCGGTGTGTAAGCTCTTGCCGCCCCAAGCTGTCTTAATGATCAGTACAGGTTCGTCATAAGCTGCGTCCATGGTCAATCCGAACGTGAACTCAGGACCAATCTTGCCACCATCATGTTTGGGGTTTTGACGCGAGCCGAAACCCGCGGTCAAATTTCCAATACCTTCGCTGTTCTCATCACCACTGCCCGTCAAGTAGGAAATCCAAGCGCCTTCACACACCGTTGGTTTCCCATCGGCGCTGCGCATCAGTTTTAGCAGCGGCGCGGTCGCTGGATCATCGCCGATATAGTCGAACGTCTCAATCTTCGCGTGTCCTTCCATGTTCGACTGGCCCGCCAAAATGAACACTTTTATAGGCTTCGGCTGCGCCCTCGAGTCACTTGCGCAAATGACTAGGAAGCAGATTGAAATAGCGAACAGAAGAACACTTCGCATGATGCAGTAACTCCAGACTTGGTTCTTAACGCGGACGGTCGCGACCGCTGAAAGTGCACAGTTCGGGATGCAACTTCAACTCAGCCGCGATTTCCGAGTTTACAGTGTAACGCTTCTAGGTTTTCTCGACTTCCCGAACGACAGGAACAATATCAGCCGTCAACGCAATTCTACTTGCGACGATGATCCGGGTCTGTTGGTCAATTTCCGTATCAATGCGTGCTAAGCTTCTTTCGAGCGACTTCAGAAATTGCCAAAACGGCGGGGTGCTTTACTTTGCGTTCCACCGAGAGCGCATAGAACTTCTCGGTCACGCCCGGAATTGCTGCGATTAATTCGACGCCGTACATCTCGATTACATCTTTAAGAATTGTGTCGGCAACTGGAAAAACGCCGACTCCTGCTCTACCCATAATTTTTAGCATCGCGCTATCGTCGAACTCGCCCACAATATTCGGGCGAACTTTGTTGACTTCAAACCAATAGTCCAGTGATCGCCGAAGCACAGTATTCCTCATTGGCAATAGCATCGGTGCGTTGTCGAGCGAGTCAGGGAATCCGCTTCTGATTTTCTTGGCAAGTGTTTTTGTACCAACTAGCACAACGTCCGATTCGCCTAGCAAATGGGAATAGGCTTTGACCTTCAGCATAGGATCAATCGGAGTGTCCGATAGTACTACGTCGAGTTTGTGAATGGCGAGATCTGAGACCAACCTTAATGCGTCTCCTTCGAAACAAAGCAAGCGAATTTCACCGGACGATCGTAGCGTTGGTTCCAGCAGCTGATAGGCGACCAGTTTAGGCATTACATCTTTGATACCCACTCGCAAAATCATCGGACCGCCAACGGGTCTACCATTGACCATGTCAAGAAGCTCTTGACCTGTAGAGAAGATGTCATTCGCGTACGCTAAAACTGAGGTTCCCATCTCTGTTAGCGCTAAACCTCGTCCTGATTTGCGAAACAATTCTACGCCCAGCGATTTCTCCAAATCTCTCAACTGGATACTGATCGTGGCTGGGGTAACATGCAGTTTTTCACTGGCCCGCGCGACAGAGCCTTCTTGTGCGACGGCCCAAAAGTATTGCAAGTGATGATAGTTAAGCCAATTCATGGCCATTTCTTTCCGTTTGAATGACTCAATGTATAGAAGCTTGTTGTACAGCTTGTTTTGTGATTCTTGCAATCAATGGTGAATGATAGTTCAGAATGAGTTGTCGAGCGATTCCACTATTCAAGATGCTGCCATGCACTGGAATGGTAGTTACAAGTGCTGGCAACGAATCGTCGACATAGAACGGCTGACGTTGGTTGCGATGCAAGACAGAGGAGAAGTTTGCGGGCGTTATTGAACAAGTGGCTGAACGC
>JBGSJB010000490.1:0-1981 GCA_041742175.1 Pirellulaceae bacterium | reverse complement strand
ACCGATCGAATGACCCTGCACGGCTTGAGAGAGTTCGTCGGCAAGCGTGCGGATGATGAACTCGCAGGCCGCGTCCCAACCGCCATCCAGGTAGATCGCCGCAATAAGCGCTTCGTAAACATCCGACAGCAAACTTTTCGGCACGCCAGTCGATTGCTGCATGCCGCGACCGATAATCAAGCACGCTTCCAACCCCAACTTGCGGCTGACTTTGGCACACGTCCTTCGGCTAACCACAGCCGACTTAACCTGTGTCAACTCGCCCTCTTGATATTCCGGATGTCGATTGAAAAGCCACGCACAGATAGCAAAACCCAGGATCGAATCGCCCAGAAACTCCAATCGCTCGTTGGACGCGAGGCGGTTGCTCGCGCCTGAAGCATGCGTCAATGCAGCTAACAACAGATTCGAATCGCGAAACGTGTAGCCAATCTGAGCTTGGCAGAGTGCGATTTTGTCGTCAATGGTCAACACTTGCGGCAAAGCTGTACTCATATCTTTAAACCCAGGACGTTTCTTGCGGCTCTCACGTTTTCCCGCCTCGCGCGATTTTTGGGTTTAATATCCTGATGAGGGGGAAATTACGCGTGCTGGGATATTTTGTCAATCGAGTAGGACTTCAAATCGCAGAATCGCTGGCCACGATCGGAATATGAGCTAGGTTTAAAAAATTCTAGCTGCATCGCGCGGAGGGGTAAATGATAGAGACTTGGTGGCTGCCGGTCATCGTTTTGGCGATTTCGTCAGCATATTGCGTGCAATTTTCGGCGGCCACGCTCAGGTGGCGCGCGAATCGAGCACAAAATGCGGAACAAACGCGCCAGCGGCACACCGTTCTGGACTATTCATCCCGCGTCGCCCGTCTCTCCAGCCAACTGCGAGAAACAGGAACGTCCTCCAACTCGACACCCTGGCGCATTTTGGAAGTCGCCGATGTGATTCAGGAATCTGCCGATTGCCGCTCGTTCTACCTAGTCGATCCCTACGGCCAAGAGTTGCCCGAGTTCTTTCCCGGCCAATATGTGATGGTCCGGCCCGCAGTAGCCGGCGCATACCAAACCACCCGCTGCTACTCACTGTCGAGCTCGCCAGATGCGCGGTACTGGCGGATCACGGTCAAAGAGCAAGTGCCCCAAAGCGACTCCGCCGGCAGCAAATCAAACGGTCTCAGTTCATGGTTGCACCGTACGATCGACAAGGGTGACTGTCTCTTCGTCGGCGGACCGAGCGGGAAATTCTACCTGCCGACCGAATCCACGAACGAACTAGTTCTGCTCGCCGCAGGCGTAGGTATCACGCCTATGGCCAGCATGTTGCGCTGGTCGCTCGAACACACTCCCAGCCGCAAAGTGAAATTGCTTTACCAAGTTCGAGACATCGACCACTGGCCGCTGGGCGAATCCATCCATGCTTGGCAAGCTGACTTTGATGCGCTGGCTGTACACACGTTTCTCAGCCGCGAAACCGACGAAGTCATTGCGAGTTTGACCGAAGTGCTTCCCGGCAATTTCCATTCAGGGCGAATCGAAAATCATCTAACGAAGTTCACACAGAGTGAATTCACACAGAGTGAATTCGCTCAGATTTCGAATACCGACTTTTACATGTGCGGACCGGACAACTGGATGGAGCAGATGCGTGCTCAGCTCACCGCGTACGGCGTTGCCGCGGAGCACATTCATTGGGAGTCGTTTGGTTCCAATCCGGTTCCGACCAGTAACAACACCGAGAATTTTTCCACACATGCCGTTCGATTTGATTTGAGCGATGCTACGGTTCAGTGGGAAGACGCAGAGCAAAGTATTTGGGAACTCGCAAAGGCAAACCAATTAGAAATACCGAGCGGTTGCCTCAGCGGTGTATGCGGCTCATGCCGCGTTAAATTGATTTCAGGCGAAGTTGAATATGACCGACAAATAAGTGTTGAGCTTGCCAGCGGTGAGTGCTTAACTTGCATCGCGCGGCCAGCAACGGACATCGT
>JBGSJB010000489.1:0-3161 GCA_041742175.1 Pirellulaceae bacterium | reverse complement strand
TGCAAACGCGGTGACTCCCAACCGCCCAGCGTCCAGTAACCTTCGCCTTGCCAAAGCGATTCCATGTACAGTGCGATTCCTTCAAGCAGCCAAACATCGCCTTGGGCACCGATATTTTCCGCAGTATTCAAACGCGTTGCTTCCGCCAACAACTGATGCGTGAGCTCGTGATAGAAAGTCGCTGCAAGATTCTCATCAGGAAAGAAATAAGAAGTTTGCGAGTTCGGATCGTAGTAACCCACCGACACACCGATATTCTCTTCGCGTGCACCCAGAGTCTCGATATAGTCTGCGCGATCGCGCAGCAGCACGACTTTGATCTGCCGCTGCGTTTCAAACGGTGACACTCCGCCATTCAGTCGCGACTTGAGCAAACCGGGCGGCGACCACAGCGGATAGAAGAACTGCGTCCACAACGAGTAAAACTCTTCCAACTGCATCGCCAGCGCGATCGTCTCAGCGGTCGTCGCTCGTGAAGTCAGATAGAAGTGAGGCGATTCCACGCGCGTGTAACTGTTGCCTGGCCAGTTGAAAGTTGGATGCTTCGAACTCGACCTTCGTACCGCTGGCCGCATCGTCGCAGAAGTCGCCAACCGACCAAGAGTCCGCTTCGCTTCCGCATGTTGCGAGTTTTCGCGAAGTGTCCGCCACAGCAATTGATAACCCAGTTGCTCGTCGCCGCGTTCGATCGCTTGGCGACACTGCGCGAACCAAAACTCAGCGTGCCGCGCGCGGGCTGCCTCGAAGTGCTTTACCCATGCCGCTTGTTTGGCGTTCGTCGCACTTGGTTGCTGCGCAGCAACGGGTAAAAACAGAAGCGTTTGATCAGCCCTTTCGTCGGGCAGCCAACGCGTACAAAGCTTCGCTTCCGCTGCTAACCCCAAACTGTCGCAGATCGTTCGCAACCGCTCGAGTTCCGACCGCATGCCTGAGACGTCGAGCTCATCATTCGATTCCTGGCCATAAACTGCCTGAGAAGGCCCAGTCGGAAACGGTCCAGCAGTTGCAACACTTGCCATGAGTAAGGCGCGTGCAACCCAGTTCACCGAACGGGCGAGAGAGCTGGCGGATGCACGCAGAACTAATTTGGACAACCCGAGCAATCGCAACATAAGATGAACTCTATTTTGCATGCAGCCGTAACCTCATTCAGTCGTTGCGGTTGTCGTAACTTAAGTTAGAGCCTACTCGAAAAGCGGATTTGATCCTCGACAGCGAACCGATTTTGGTGCTTTTCCAGGCCGTTCGCGCGAACTCGGGCTAACTCACCGATTAATCCGCGCCGAATTGTTGCCCTTTGTTGGCTACAGGTGGATAATACAACTGTTGCAAAATCGAAAACACTGAGGTGAATGATGACTCAACTGAAACGTGTGCTGTGCGTAATTTGCTTGCTCGCCGTCACCTTCTCGGCTAGCCGCGCCGACGCATGGCACGGTCCTCGCTCGTTCACCTACCGTGGTTACGGCTTCGGGACGAACCATCACAGTTTCCGTCCCAGCATCTATAACCCCGGCTGGAACCGATCGAGTTTCTACGGCTCGAATTTTTATCGGTCAAGTTACTACGGCGGGATCGGTTACGGCGGGATCGGTTACTGGCCGCGGTCCAGCTACATCAGCTACAGTTACGCGCCGCGGTTCTACTCCAGTTGTTACTGGCCAAGTGCTTACTATTCCAGTTTTTACACGCCAGCTTACTATCCCACCTTTTACTACAACACTTACTACACACCAGTCGTCGCACCGGTGTACTACAGTACGTTTTCTCTCGGTTTTCCAACCTGCTCCGTGACACAACCGTCAGGTGTCAGCCCATCGCTGGTCAACCCGTCGTTAGTTGGCAATGTTGCAACTTACACCGCGAGGAAGCCAGCTACGAATGCGAAGTCGACCAACTCACAATTCCGATTGGCGAGCCAACCCGTTCAGCAAGCGGCCAATCAGTTGGACTTCAGCGGTCGGTTGGTTGCAAAAGATCAGCCCGCGGCAGTCGTGGCTCCGGCTTCTATTTCTAGCTCGAACCCCGCTTTCGATTCAGCCCCTGCGGAATTGGTTGAAATTGCGGACGCAATCTTGGCCGCGGGCGGCTATCGGCAAGCGGCTCAAGCCTACGCGCAGTTGGTCGTGAAATACGGGAATTCGGATCGATTGGTCACGCGCCGGTTCATCGCCCAAGTCGCCAATGGCGACTACGAACAAGCGGCGGTGGTCGTGGACTTGGCGATCGCTAACGGTAACCGACTCGGCCGAGGCGATTTGCCGAAAGGCGATCTTGGTTTAGCGCTAGGTGATGCTGGAAGTCTGATCGGCCAGCGAGTCGAAGGCTTGGCAGCGAACGCACTCGCTCAGTCGAACGACGCTGTCCCAATGCTCGCTGTAGCTCATTGGCTCGCCCTGGGCGGCGACGATGAACGCGCTGACCTGTTCAAAGCCCGAGCCGAACAGTTGCAGATGGCCGACACCGGCATCTACGTCACGACTCGATAGTGCCTTAACATCGACACACCAAGCATTCGTAGGCCGGAACAAGCAACGCGCAGTTCCGGCATTCTTTTGCGCCATTCGGTAGTCGGTACCTTTTCAGAATCTATTTAAAAGTCCCCGCAGGCCGCGGCTGCGCCGCCGTACGCTGCGGACCAGTTGATTGCGGTGCGGCTTGCTGTGGACTAAGTTGCTGGACCCCCGGTTGCTGGGCGGCGATTGGCTGCCCTTGTCCAGATTGAGGAGCCAAGTACGGTTCGACGACAATCTCCCAATCTTTCGGCAGCGACTTTGGAATGAACTCGTCTCGAAACAACTTGTCCTTCATCTGGTCCAGCATATTCCAATCTTTGTCGCGATCGGTGAATTCGTAGACTTCGCGATGCGGTTGATCGGGACGGAAATTCGGCAAGAACACAACCAGCGTTTTTGGCAGCACATCGACTGCGTCCAGCACGATTTGCACGCGCGAGTAATTTCCAGCATCGTCCGGACGTTTTGGAAAAGTCTCTAAGACCACATCGCGGCTGCCTGCTGGCGGTGCAATCGGACGAACCCAATAACGCTCTTTGATCTCTTGTGCTTTCACGCCGAAGAGAAACGGCAGCGGGCTCAAATGGATCTGGTTACCGCGCATCTCCGGCGGCAACTCCACTTTCAAACATTTCTTGTCATTGC
>JBGSJB010000488.1:0-3828 GCA_041742175.1 Pirellulaceae bacterium | reverse complement strand
GGCGGAACCACCAAAGCTAATGTTTCCGCTAAGTCACCGACCGTTTGATAACACTCGTCGAACAGCCAAGCAGAAATCTCAGCTCGCTCCGTCGCCCAACCTCGCAAGAGCTTAGTCGGTACGATTTGACGCAGTTTGTTGCCTGATAAAAAGTACACCGCCCATGCTGCGTCGGCTGCGTCCGCGCGATCAAGATAAGCTGCGATGGCAGCAATCTTTTCGTTCGTCTTAGTGGTCGAATCAAGTCGCGTGTACAACTCAGCGAAGCGCATCATGCTTGAGGCTCCTCAGTGGCCGTTTCACTGACAATTTCTGCGGTAACCTCTTCAACCACTCCGTCATCAGCTTCGATTGCGTCCTCTTCGCCTTCACTGCGCGAACGGTTATCGATCGCTATAGCATCACGTCCAATGCCTTGGAGATAGCGCGCAACGATGGCTGAGTAACCATGCGTCACCCACACCGTTTCCGGATCGCACAACTCAACCGCCTTCAGCAACGAAGGCCAATCGACGTGATCACTGACTACAAATCCGCGATCAACACTGCGTCGCCGCCGAGTCCCACGAGTCATCATCCATCCGCTTGCCATCGCAGTGCTGACCACACCGAAACGTCGCATCCAAGTGCTACCGTGCGCGCTCGGGACCGCCACGACCATCGCCCCGCGCCAATCATGCTTCGCTGGCACTTGTCCAACATACTGCGTCACCGGCAGCTCGACGCCGCTCTGTCGATAAACTTCGCAACCGCGTTCGACCGCTCCGTGAGTATAAATTGGACCGATACTCGCATCTAAACTTGCTAATAATCGTTGACTCTTGCCAATCGCATAGCCATACAGCACGCAGCACTTGCCAGCCGCTTGCGAATCGCGCCACCATTGGTTGATCAAGGCCTTAGTGACTTCGTCGTCAGGCCAACGATAAATCGGTAATCCAAATGTCGACTCAGTTACCAGAAGATGGCAACGCAACGGCTCCCAAGATTCACAAGTCGAGTCGCTGCCAAGTTTATAGTCTCCAGTCACAACCTCCACGCGCCCGCCGGACTCCAACCGCACTTGAGCTGAACCGAGCATATGTCCCGCAGGATGAAAACTCACCGACACGCCGCCTACCTGCAAAGCTTCACCGTACGGCAAGAACTGAAATTCCGCTTCCGAACCAACTCGCATCCGCAATAACAGCTCGCCCGGTCGCGCTGTCAAATAGTAACGACAGCCCCAGCGAGCGTGGTCGCTATGTGCGTGCGTAATCACGGCTCGACGTACCGGTCGCCGAGGATCGATATAGAAGTCGCCCGCAGCGCAGTACAAACCCACGTCAGTGTTTTCAAGCAGCGAAGGCACAAGTTCGTCTCGTTCGTCAGAAATCAATGCTTCAGATTATGTAGTGCATTTTACGGTCCAATCCATCCCCCTGATTGAACCACTGGATACCAGCTACGTTGCACGGGCGATCAAGGACTGTCTGTGCGTTGTCCGCGAACTACGGCACACTGATTGCGACAAAGTTGTTGCCACTTTGATTACCAGCACTTACTGATTCATTACTGGCTCGAGCTGCATAAGAGAACCACTATGAACCGACCTGAATCTTCACCAGAAACAGCTGTGGAAACGCGGCGACGATTTATGCAAGCGCTGACCGCGTTCGGAATGACTGCCGCAGCAGCGGCCCGTGCAGCGGATCAAATTCCGCTCGCACCGCCCGATAAACAGCCACCCAACTTGGAAATTCCCAAGCAGGTCGAACGCAAAATCGGCTGGGCCGTTGTCGGTCTAGGCGAACTGGCGTTAGGAGAAATTATGCCAGCCTTCGCGGAGTGTAAATGGAGCAAACCGACGGCATTGGTTAGTGGCCATCGCGACAAAGCCGTGCAAGTTGCCAAAGTCTATGGAATCCCGGAAAAGAATATCTACAACTACGAGAACTATGATTCGATCGCTGACAATGATGACGTTGACGTGATCTACATCGTGCTTCCCAATAGTATGCACGCTGAATACACAGTACGTGGATTGAAAGCCGGAAAGCATGTGCTGTGCGAGAAACCGATGGCGGCGAATGTCGATGAGTGCGAAAAGATGATCGCGGCTTCAAAGGAAGCTGAGAAGAAACTGATGATCGCTTATCGTTTGCATTACGAACCATTCAATCAGCGCGTGATGGAGTTGTGTAAGGAGAAGGAGTTTGGTCAGCTCAAGACCTTCTCCTCAAGCAATTGCCAAAACGTTCAAGCACCCAACATTCGACTCAGCCGCGAATTGGCGGGTGGCCCTGTCGGCGATGTCGGCGTCTACAGCATTAACGCGGCGAGATACTGTATCAACGCCGAACCAGTCGAAGTGAGCGCGGTGGCCCATCAGCCGAAAGACGATCCGCGTTTCCGCGAAGTTCCAGAGAGCGTTGCGTTTACGCTGAAGTATCCTGACGGCGAATTAGCGCACTGTGACTGCAGTTTTGGATCGGCAGTCAGCCGTAGGTATCGCGTTCATTGCGAGAGGGGATACATCGACATGGATCCAGCCTTCGCATACACGGACTTGGAATTGCGCGTACACGATGGCAAGCGCGAAGAACAGTTGCTGCTGTCCGCCGTCAATCACTTTGCTGCCGAAATGGATCACTTCTCGGAGTGCATTCTCAAGAATAAAGATTGCGACACGCCCGGTAGCATGGGGTTAGCGGATCAACGCATTATCGAAGCCATCGCCCGTTCGATAGAATCGGGAAAGCCAGAGAAAGTGTAACTAACATACTACGCGGTGGCGTGCTGCAGCGCGAGAAAGTCCTTGCTGCGCTTCCCTTCATCCGTGGGACCACGATGTCATCCGTGGTCACTCATCGCCAGCTTCTGAAGCGATTACTCTATATCGCCCGTTCCGACTGTGGTAAACTTAGTGAACCTCGATCAGTCTCTTCCCTCCGGCTGAATCCCACCTATGTTTGACTACTTTCCTCGCGCTATCAACGTTCCGCTACTTGCATTGTCGGCAACGAGCCTGCTGTTTTGCTCATTTCCTGGATTAGTCGGGGCCGACGAGTTTGAACGATTCGAACGAACTGTGCGGCCGATTTTAGCCGAGCATTGTTTGGAATGTCACAGCGATCAAGAACGCAATGGTGGTTTGCGTCTGGATGATCCTGTTGCTGTAACGCTGACCGGCGAAAAGTCTGACACCGATTCTGGTCGAGCTGCGATTGTGGCAGGCCGTCCCGCTGAGAGCGAGTTGCTGAAACGCATCGCTTCGACTAACGAAGAGAATCGCATGCCGCCCGACGGCCCGCAGTTAAGCGACGAACAGATCGCTGCGCTGAGGGCTTGGATCGAATCCGGCGCAAAGTGGCCCGCGAGAATGTCATCAACATCCAGCTCGGACCAATCTTTGGCTTCAGCAAGCATGGCCAGTGAAGAACAACTCGCGCGTCAGCGTCATTGGGCTTTTCAACCTCTCGCTTCCGCCGAGCAACTGCGCAACAGCATTGAAGCTGCCGAGTCAAATTGGGTTTGGAATGAAGTGGATGGTTTCATTCAAAGCGAGCGCGAACGTCAAGGCTTGCAAGTTGCCGCCGATGCGAATCCTTACGCACTCGCGCGGCGCGTCGCCTATTCGCTGACCGGCTTGCCACCGTCGACCAAACAAGTTGCTGACTTCGCGCAAGCTACGGCGAGTACAGGCGACACGGGTGCGGCGCAAACGCAACTGGTCGATGAATTGCTCAGTAGTCCAACTTACGGCGAGCGTTGGGGGCGACACTGGATGGACTGGGTTCGCTACGCTGATACCGCCGGCGATAACTCCGACTATCCAATCCCTCAAGC
>JBGSJB010000487.1:0-3230 GCA_041742175.1 Pirellulaceae bacterium | reverse complement strand
GTAGCCGTACAACCAGTCCACTCTGGTGAATCGATCGCGGTAGGCCAATCGCCGAAGTAGTACATTAAAGCCTTGAACGTCCGAGGTTGTCGCGATCGATATGTTGCCTGTGCTTTGATTTGGAAAGGCGACCAGCTGCGTATCTTGAACTCCGGTACCGGTAGTGGTGTTCAAGAAGGGACGAGCTAGGATCGGGTTTTGATCCGAACTAAAGGTAGACGTGTCATCTTGTTCGCCAGCGTTCCAATAGCGGAACAGCAATCCGAAATTGTCGCTGCCTCCGAACGAAGTCCCTAGCGTAATTCTAAAACCTGCAGTTGCGTCGTCATTGAGAGGACCGTTGCCGAAGAGTGTTTGCGTCGTCGTCTGTCCGAGTTCACCGGCTACGCCTTGAGCCGTGCCAAGTGGTGAAGTCGTTACCAATGCGGGAGGACCTGCCGCGCGGCGCCAATAAAGCGGCACCTCGGCGCGAATGCTCAGGTTGCTGAGCAAGCTTCCCAATGGGCTGCAGTCTTTGAATCGAGCTCCGCGGGTTGCGTTGCACCCGCAAGTCGACGCACAAGCCGGCGCAAGCTCAGCAAAGTCGTCGCAACCCGATGAGCAAGCACTGCATCCGCATCCGCCTGTGACGAGTTGTTCGTTCGCAGGCGAGGAGTAACTGTCGCTGCGCATCGAATCGTGAATCATCCCGTCATGGACGATGGGAGCTGGATGAGCTTCGCGGACAGCGTTTTGCGCGATGCTGGACCCAGTAATTTTTTCTTCGAGGATCGACTTCGCTGGGACAGTTTCTGCATCGTAAGAGGCCTGAGCGACCCCGTTTTGCAACGCCGGTTTCGACTTAACGTTCTTCGTCTGCTTCTGCTGCGTTACCAACTCGTCGTGATAGAGCGTTCGCTGCTCGCGCCCCGTTCGCAATTGAGCGATCGCAGGCGAAGCCAATGCGGCGACGACCGGCAGAATACTAAAAAAACTAACGCAAAATTGCTTTTTCAAACGCATGATCTCAAACCGTTGAAAGCGAGTCTTGCAAGCACGGAAGTTATGCTGACACCGAGTCCACAGCTTAATGTTCGGCTTTTCCGGAGAGTCGCGTCGAGTAAACCTGGCAAGATTTGCCGATTGCGTCGTGTTTGCGGGCTGCTGAATTGCTAGCTAGCCAGCGGCCTGCTCGCGCATTCTTGGTGATCGAACCCCGGCACTGGGAAAGCGCGACGGCTTGCATGACTTGCGCGATCGGTCGACCGGCTTGACCGATCAACCTATGAGGGACTTGCAGGTAACCACTCGGTCGCTGTCGATGCATCGACCAGCACCCGCATGATGCTGTGGCCTACTATACTGGTTCGCATCACTGACTCGCATCAGCGCGCGTTTACTTATCTAGCTGCGGTTCAATGCCAAGCGGAATAAGGACTCACGTCATGTCAAGAAAAATTGGGATTCGAGCTTGGATCGATTTTGCGTTTCGCAAGATCTTTGGAAAACATGGAAACGAAATCTGCCTCATCAGCCTCTTGAATGCAGTTCTCGATTTGCCTGAACCGGTGGTCGCTGTCGAGTTTCTCAATCCGTTCTCGTTCAAGGATTTTGCGGACGAGAAATTGACTTGTGTCGACGTCAAGGCCACTGATCGGCTGGGACGGATCTTCATCGTTGAAGTCCAGATCGTTGTGCCAGCTAGCTTCGCAAAACGGGCTGCGTACTATTCTTGCAAGGCTTATACCGACCAACTGCACGCCGGCCAGGGTTACGAAGCACTGAAGGCAACTTACTCAGTTTGCTTATTGATGCGAAACTTGTGGCCTGATTCGCAGCTACATCATCACTTCCGTCTAGTCGAAAGAACGACCAACCTAGTTCTCCAGGACTCCATCGAGGTTCACATGGTGGAGCTTGCAAAGTACAATGGCGGTGTACGAGAATTGTTTGGTGCGCCATTGTTGGAGCAGTGGTGTTATTGGATCAATAATGCAAGCGAACACACTGCAGAAGAACTACGGGAGTTGCTTCCAGGACTAGCGTTTTTGCGGGCCACCAACGAATTGAGTGCTATCCAAGAGATAACGGAGGAAAAGGCGATGTACGATTCACGGGAGAAAGCGGTATTGGATTTCGAGTCCAATTTGATCGACGCCCGCGAGGAAGGGCGAAAGCAAGGTATTGAACAGGGTATTGAACAGGGTAAACCGCTTTGGGAACTGATTGGCAAGGTGAGACTTTTGCAAGAGCTGCTAGGCGAGCCGATAGCCACAGCGGAGGAACTGGATAGCCAATCACCTGAGTTCCTTGCGGACACGATCGAAGTGTTACAAGCGAAACTTGCCAAGCGATTGCGCTAGTCGGTTTGCAAGCGTCACTTATTGTGAGCTTGATACTTATTGTGAGCTTGATCTGGTACCAGTTCTGTTGCTCTTAGGGCCGCGTGTAGGTTTTGCTGCAACTCTGAGCTGGTAAGTTCCCCTTCCCAGCGGCTGATGGCGACGGTGGCAACTCCATTGCCAATGAAATTCGTGATCGCTCTGCATTCACTCATAAAGCGATCGATGCCAAGTAGCAGTGCGAGTGATTCGATCGGGATACTTGGGACGGCTTGCAGGGTTGCAGCTAGCACGACGAAGCCGGCTCCCGTAACTCCGCTCGCGCCCTTGGAAGTAATCATCGCAATCACAAGTAAGCTGACTTGTTGATACAGAGTGAGCGGCGTGTTGGTGGCTTGAGCCAGGAACACGGCTGCCATCGCCATGTAAATGTTGGTGCCATCCAGATTGAAACTGTAGCCGGTAGGAACGACGAGACCCACAGTCGACTTTGAACAGCCAAGTTGCTGCATCTTGATAATCAATCCAGGCAGCGCTGATTCGGAAGAGCTTGTGCCGAGCACCAGCAACAACTCGTCTTTGATAAACACTAGAAAACGGAAGATTGAAAAGCCGCACCACAGTGCAATGAGCCCCAGGACGACGACGACAAACAAACCAGCCGTGATGTAGAAGCCCAGCATGAGCGCAACCAGCTTGTTCAGAGTCTCGATACCATGAGCGCCGACTGTGTATGCCATCGCACCGAACGCTCCGATCGGCGCAGCTTTGACAACGATCTGCATCACGCCGAAGAACAGTTGTCCGATCTGTTCAATCGCTTCAAGCATCGGTTTGCCCCGTTCGTCCATAAAGGCGATAGCCATCGCAACCAGGATCGAAACAAACAAGACTTGCAGCAACTCCCCT
>JBGSJB010000486.1:0-17042 GCA_041742175.1 Pirellulaceae bacterium | reverse complement strand
GTCGTTACTGGCGAAACCGACTCAACCGATGATGGCGAAAGCTCTACAAGTGAGTTTCATTACGTCTTCGCCTTCCTGCAAGGTAAGTCACAGAAAGCAGACATCAAACGAGCTGAAATGGAAGACTCCATCGCTGGTGCCAGTGGTTGGACGCATGCCATTACCAAAAGGCAGTTGACGACCGAGAGCCATCTGTGGGTCGATTATGGTGACGGAAAACCAATGGATTGTTCAAAAGTGAAGAAGGAAGAGTTCTCACCCATGACAACTTGGGATCCATTCTCGATGCCGCTCAACTATTGGGCTTGTCTGCGACACCACGACGCTGGCAGCTATCGCGACATCGCATCTCACATCATGGCACCAGGGAAAATGGTCGATGCGGATATCGATAGTCA
Source organism: Pirellulaceae bacterium (assembly GCA_041742175.1). Classification (GTDB taxonomy): domain Bacteria; phylum Planctomycetota; class Planctomycetia; order Pirellulales; family Pirellulaceae; genus Aureliella. Next base: position 16,644 of record JBGSJB010000486.1, on the reverse strand, counting down.
AGGTAGAAGCGTTGGTCGATGGAGGCACGGTAAGCCCACAGAGCTTGGATACAACACTGTCGTCTTTGATCCCAAAGTTGGTAACATGCCTACCGAAGTGCATATGTTTGACTTTAAGACGGGGCGCACAAAGCTCGATCTGAAAGACCTCACCAACGGCACCAAGCTCTACCAGCGCAACGAAACGAACTGGTTTCAGCACACCAGCGGGAAATTCCTACCTTCGCAAGTTCGTTGCCTAAAATTCCGCGGCGGAACAAGCGGCTGGAAGCTCGCCATCGAATGGTGGCTCGACGACGAAGTCCCCGACGCAGTTTTTACCGTTGAGGACATGGCGCAAGCGCATACAGGTACATCCGTAGTCGATCAACTTCTCGAGCAACGAACGAAGCAGAAAGAGGTCGCGACCCGCAATGGTAGGCAAGTCAACGAGGAAAAGTGAACCAGCTCAGATATACGTGACGTCTTTTAGTGCAATCTCTTTGACGTCTTCGGTGCCTATAGTGACTTACCCTTCGTCAATTCTGCGAATCTTGTGGATTTTCTGTTTGCGTTTCACGCTTCAAAGCCGCAACCAAATAGGGCGCGAATCTAACTGTAGGATTTCCAGCGGCAAGTAAAGGGTCGGCCGCGTCAATGGCTCCCAGGTGGATGGCTACAACCTTACCTTCCGAGTTGAGCATTGGTGCACCGAGAGTGCCCTTCAACGAAAGCTTTTTGTTTTCAAACCGATAGTGGATACTGCCGTCTGAAGGAAGGTCTGTGACAATCGCTTCGTGCTGCATTTGGCTCGGAGGGGCGCCGCCGAAAATAGCCGCTGAGATCCAAACCTTTTCACCCAAAGCCGGTAAGGAATCACTTAGAGTCAATGACTTAAAAGGAACTTTGTCGGCAAGTTGTATTGCGAGAATATCTCCGGCTGGCGCATTCGCATCTTTGGCGAATCCAGACTCCGGTATTTCAAGGAACGCGCGGGCAGTCACCACTCCATCCATTGACCCGAATGCGTCCGAGAGCGTGATGCTCTCTAGCTCCGCATTGAGGCGATCAGGTGTTGGCTGGGCGGTAAAGAACTGGCCTTCGGCTAGCGTACTTAAGGCTGTCAGTACGATCGGTTTTGAACTTCCGTCGATCGAGACGGCGAACGCGGTAGCTGCGGATTCTCCCGCTGGGATTTGTCCAAGTTTAGTCTTGAAATAGGGACGAAGTACGGATCTTTCCGGGACCAGAGGTGCACCCGGTAAATTCGGCGACGGGATATTCATACCTGCCTGCGAAGTTTGGTTGCTATCATTCGTGGATGAACAGCCCGTTAATACGAACCAAAGCGGAACAACACAGAGAATCTTGCGGGAAAATGTCATGGTTTCAACAATCGAATAAGGATGTTCGTTATCGACGAAAGCGGCGTGTTGCTACGCCGCTTTCGCAATCAAATAATCAGATTCTGAGTTCACTAATAAATCGAACTCCCAACCTAAAGCCCGGACTCACCTTCTTGGACTTGGGCATCGAGCTCTTTGGCTTCTTGCTCAAGCGTTGCGTTGTCTTTCGCTGGGACGCTTGAACCGCAGCCCGAAAAGCTCGTAACCAACCCAAGTAAGATCATTCCAAGCCCTACGCTATTTAGTCTCAACATTTTACTCTCCTGAAATGACTTGACCATCGTCGATAATGCATCGATTCATCCAGACGGTTGCATCGATTGTAAATGAATAAAATTGGACTGAACCATCAACTAAGACGGCATTGAGTCCGCCGGGGTGGGACGATCCAAAGTAGCGATTCCAATTAGGTCCCTCGGGCGTAGTCGCAGTAGCTGGTCCAACCCAATGAGTTTGGCTGTCTGGACGCGGAGCAAAGTGCCAACGCAGCACGCATTCGTCCCAACCTGCGTTGTTCCATCGCTCGTTGTCACCACCGTCGCGGCCATGCTGTGATGGATGGAGTGATTTCTCTGAAAATATAATGGAATTCGAAGTTCCATCGGTAATATCACCCAAGGTGCGTTTGCGGTTAGTACCTGGCCAAATAATGGCCCCTTGTAAACCGCCCGCCAAACCACCGTTCGTTGCGGTGCGTATCGGCTGAGCGGGTCGACCCAAAGGTGCGTCAGGGATGAAGTTGATCGTGGAGTCAGGCCGTCCCTGAAAGAAACCAGCGCAGCCAGCGTAGTCGGTACGCCCAAAGCTCGAACCATAAGCCGTTGGTGCACGACGCGATGGGCAATAGAACGTCGGAACCAAAGCTCGAGCAACATCGTTTTCTCCACCCTGCCCGGCGACGATAGGCCAAACTGGCGGAATCGACGTTGCCAAGTTGTAAATATTGGTTTGTTCCATATAGGGCAGAATATGAAATTGCGCGCTGTAGCCGTCTCGATTAGAAGCTCGACGGCAGGTAACGCCGGCGGAGTAATTGTAGCCAGCAGGTGCGGGCGCACCGCTTGAATCCACCGCCCTCGGGTGGCCATCAAACGGACCCTTAGGCAAGTGCTTATAAGCACTCTCCAAATTAAGACTAGCCAACCCCATTTGCTTGAGGTTGTTTGAGCACTGCATACGCCGCGCGGCTTACCCAACCGCGACCAGGACGCGAACCTGGCTTGCCATGGTATTCATGACTATCATCCGTTGCGATGCCCATGATCGGAGGCGAAGCGAGCCAAGCGATGCGCATCGCATTGACAACATCCCACATGCTCTCGATCGATTGATGATCTTCGTCACCTAGTTGATTGACACCGGGGTGGCCATTGTAAACTTCGAAGAATTGCTCCTCGATCGTCTTGGCAATATCTGCCGCCACAACCGCGTAGCCGAAATTGGGGTGATTTAAATGAGGTAGAATCTGTCTGCCGCTGGCCTTCTCATGCTCCAACATCAACCGCAAATTGTTCTGCATCACCTCTTGCACCGTTGCGCCTCCAACCGGTTCGATTAATTGTGACAAATTGGCCACGTTCATGTGCACAGGTTTGCCTTGCGCCTTGTCGCTAACTTCCTCGGCTTCAATCATGAGGAACTTACCCGCCTGCTCGACCAGACAGCGAAACTCGTCAAGTGGCTTCAAGCGTACTTCAAAGTTGGCTTGACCCGGTGTGCCGCGAGTCTCTACCCAAGCCTTACCATACTTCGCTTGGTAACGGAGCAATATACCCTCGTCGGCACGAGCCACGATCTTCTCAAATGGCATCCAACGTTGACCACGGCTGAGTACATTGTGGTCCGATAGCGCCAGAAAATTGTAGTCGCGCTCTGCATACCAAGCGGCGATCATCTCTGGAAAGTCATCGCCATCGCTCCACAATGAATGCGTATGCAAGTTGCCCTTCCACCAACGCAGCGGTCGTTCGTCTTCCTGCGCCCAAACATTAAGACCAAGGCACAGGCTGACGAGGGTTGATAGCACAACAGGTACCAATCGCAGACCGGCAAAATAACGAAGTAGCATAGTTTGGGATTCGATCTTAAGGAGATGAACTTCAAGCGTGCGATTTGAAAGGAACCTTCGGCCTATTTCTTTTTCTTGCCGGATGGAATGGGGATTAGCTGAGGTTCAGCTCCGGTCCCTGGAATTGCACGGCTAACCATGGTATCTCCCAAGGCTGCATCCCATTCGTAGTCGAGCAACAAATCGAAACCAGGATTCTGCTCCTTCACTTGGCATGAACACGGCCCGCATATAAACGAGGAAGCTGTGCGGATGGTATTCGGAGCAATACCCTTGCCCACCAAGGCGTACAGGACAATACCGCGCCCGAACACTGGAAACGCCAGTGGCTCATTCTGCTCGCGCAAATCCGGTTCGCTGTTGAGCAGGCAATCCACCAAGAATTGCTCCTGCTTGTCGTCCTTCGATAGCGTGAAAACAGAGAACTCCATGCGCAGCTTGACCTTCAATTTGTCAAGTATCTCAGGCTTTACTTCCATCTCCTCAGCCGTCGGCAGCTTAAGCCATTCTTGATCCAGTGCGAGTTGTGTTTCAAGCGTATTTCTTGCAGCCTCATCCTTGGCTTTATCACCACATGCCAACAAGACCCACACGGCTGAATGGCCTTGGCCTAGCCGCTGTGCAATCTGTTCTCGCGCGGGGGACGCCACGATAGCCCTGATGCCGTCTTCCGTGACTGGACTGATGTGCGCTACCTTTCCTCGCAAGCTTGACTTGTCAGGGTACACGGCGATGGCGATGGGAGTGCTGCTACCATAGTCATTCCACAACTGCTTGGCTTGAGCGTCGGTGGCGCGTTCAACATCGATGACATCGACATTTACTTTCGGTTGAATTTGCTCCGTCGATCCAGTGGATGGCTGCGCTTGAACGCTCTGAGAGATCATCTCCAACGTCGATGCCGGCAGCGTCTTATCAGTCAGGATCATCAATCTATATCGATCCGGAGACCAACGCTCTAAGGCGTAACGGAACACCGGCACCTGACAGGCGATCGCTGAGCTTGTGAGCACCAACGCCGCTACGACGGCCAATTTCATAGACCTCTTGCCAATCGAGAATCGTCCGCTCATAGCTTCATTCTCCCCCAGCAGATTTAGCCGCGTCGTTACGAATGACCTCGATAGCAGTCAGGTTGCTCAGCGTCCCTCGAGCGGGAGACTTGAGGTCTACAACCAGATCATTCTCAACAACTACATCGCTAAACTCTTTCACGATGACAGATGTGTTCTTGCGTGCGGTTGGATCAGATGGTGACGTGGTGTCCGCGTCCGATGCGTTTGTCAAGTTAAGTTGCTGCGCAGTGCCAACTGCGTCACGACCTTGAAACTTGACATCCAACGCTGCCACTTGCTCGATCGACATGTCAGCAAAAAACAGTTTGACGCGATAGGTTGCCGGTGCATCCTTGACACCTAGTAACGGAATCTGGAAACGCTCCAGACCGCGGGCCCCTGAGGCAAATAGCCAAGGATTCTCGTAGCTAGGCATGTTCAAGCTATCAGGGTTTTGACTATACCATCCGCCGCCTTCACTAAACTGGGGTTGGATATCGAACACAAACTCCAGGCGTTCGACAGTCTTTGGACGTGGGAAACCAAACCAATCTTGGCGGCCCTCGTCGCGACGGTCACCGTATTGATGCGTCCAGGAACTAGCTCCAGGCAATTTTCCGCGTCGCACAACGGTCCATGCCCCATGACTGCTCAGCTCACCTTCATCAATGCGAAACACCTCTGTGATCCACTGCACGCCCTCGGTTTGAGACAATTCAGACTTCTCCGAAACGTTCATTGGCTGGCCTAAGATAGCCGCACCACCACAGGGTTTGAGAAAGCGAGCAACACTCTCGGGCTTGCAGGGTACAGTGCCAGTCAGCAGTTGCGTTTCGGACACGATCAGATTCGCAAAGTAGTTGGCGAAGGGCATCTCATCTAGATCGTGCTGCACAACGGTGATACCACTCTTGCTTCTCTTGGCTCGCTCGAGCGTGCTCGTCACGATCAACGCAGAATACTTTTGTTCCGTCTAACAGATAAGCGTTCTCGCCACCCAAAACCATCAATCGACCACCGATGAACGCAGCACCAATGTCACCGGTGTTCTGGTCCATGGCGAGAAAATGGTGCGGACCGCCTGCATAAACTTGACCATCGCCCAGGACCGCTTTGGTGCCTCCCACCACGCCTCCAGCATCTGTGCGCCACGAGTATTTGCGTTGGAACACAATGTCACCCGTCTTCTTCGACACGGCCACCGGCAGACTGCGACCTGAAGGCACGTAGAGGTTCTCTTCACCGCACAGCAAGTAACCTTGAGGCGATAGGTCGTTGCGGCCTGCGTCAGACTGGCTAATGCGATCGTTGTACCAGAGGATTTCGCCAGTCAAAGCGTCGGCCGCAACCAAGTAAACTGTTTCATGCGGAAAAACGCCGGCACCAAAGTAAGCCGTCTTGCCATCGATCAACACGCCCGTCCTGACTGGCCAACGCGAGATCATTTCACCACGCGATAGTAAGCGATCATCTTTCGGTCCAACTCGCATCTGCCAGCGAACTTGCCCATCGACTGCGTTCAAGCAATAAACCTTGCCATCGTCCGATCCGAAATAAACATTGCCGTGCGCGTAGGTGGGTGCTAAGCGAATGGGGCCATCGGTATAGAAGCTCCATACCGTTTTCCCAGTAGCAGCATCCACACAGTGCATGCGATGGTCGACCGTGCTACCAAAGTAGACCTTCCCCTCAGCTAGGACCATCTGAGGCGACGCGTCGAAAGTCACGCGTGGCAACATGATATGCCCTTCGATGGGCGCCGTGCGCGAACCCGACCAAGCCTTCTCCGGTTTGGACGCCGACCGATAGGTCCAGGCTAATTCAAGTTGCGGAGAAAGCTGCGCACTGGATACCCCAGCCCGGTCATTGCCGTTGAGGTAACTTGTCCAGTCTTCCGCTGGCAGCGACAAACTGCACCAGCAAGAGACACAACCCCAAACCAACAAACGCAACACGTGCGAAGACAAACGCGACTCCATATCACACTCTCCAACTGGTAGCCCATGAAAGCGATGGTTCGTAAGACGGTCAGTATAACGGAGTTGATGCCTGAACATTCGAAGACCATTGCGAGCCTGCTACCGCGCACGCCCACACACTCGCAACCAGAGCCATCCGCCAATTCATCGCAAACTCCAGGGTATTATCCGCTATTCTCATTGATCTGCCCCTCGTCGATCGAGCCGGCCGGACCAACCAAGCCGTTTGAATAATTGGTGAAGATTTGCAAGTGCGCGGTGAAATTTGCTCTCTGTCGCTGATGCTTGCTCAGCGTTTCGATGTTGGTGCTTTTGTGCAAAGGACCTTAATTGAGCCTGAGGCGCTAGCCGATCTCTAAATTGAGCCTGAGGCGCTAGCTAGCCGATCTATAGATTGAGCCTGAGGCGCTAGCTAGCCGATCTATAAACCACAGATTCTCAAAGCTTGAAATCGGCTAGCGCCTCAGGCTCATTTATGCGCCGAAGTCCCTGCGATTTAAACTCTGTTATCACGCCCGCTTGCGATTCGACGTGAAGCATGTCCGAACGTATATCCCGCAGCACTCTAAGTAGCGGAGCTACATCTTCTTCGCTCCAGGGGAGTTGTCATTGATTCTGAAAACGATGTCGAGCTTCAGACAAGGACAGCACTCCATAGAAACGACTGTGCGAGATGATTGTGCACGCTAGACGTGATGTTGATTTTCATACCCAAGTAAGACTTGATCAATCGCCTTAGTCAACGCGGATTGCCACTGGTTAGATAACTCTTCACTCCAGTTCGCTTGATGAAATTCGCTTAGAAATCTGAGTAGCGTTTGCTCCCAAGCTTCGAAGTCGGCTTTGTCGATGTTCCGGTGATGATGACGGGTACCGAGTACTCGCAAATATTCCTTTATCGACTCGGTGTCTTTCTCATAGTCGCTGACAACAAGGACCAGCGCAGTGGTCAGCAGGTGCGCCTGTCGCTTCATGTTCATGCCATTGAAGTGACGAAATATCCCGGGGTGTTCGAGTTCAAAGCGCTGATAAAACCCCTCGGCAAATTGGCTGCCACTTGCAAGTATCGAATCCAAGCTTTGGTGAATGTCCATCTATGCCTCAAGTTCTTTAAAACTGACTTACCACCGCGGTTGCCGCGTTTCGTCGAAAAATTCACTTCCGTCTAAGTTGCAACAGGCTGCGAGATTAGCACTACTACCGAACGTGATTTCACAAGGATCGTCTTGCAGCTAACCTCCGGCATTTTGCAGTCATCGCCCCAGTCGAAGCGATTGGGATTTGTCTGAAGCACACCAAGATTTTCTCTCGATCAAAGGCATGTAAATCAAAGTCTGAGCCATTGGCTGGCCCGTCGATTCGGTATGCGTAATAGCACACGTCGCAAAGTACATCGTGCGGTACTCGACAATGCCAAATGCGGCCTGATTTGTTCGTCAAGTAGTTGAGCTCAAGGCACACCGCTGGTGCCTCTAAATCATCATCACGAAAGAGCAGCAAGGTCACTGAGGTTGCGTGCTTGGAGTAAAGGGCGAAGTTGAACGAGCGCGCGTCAGGTAACCAATGCGCGCCCAACGGCACAGCGCTTCCCTCAGTCGCAATCCAAGTTGGCCTTTCGACATCGCTTCGCTTCGCGGCGGTCACCAACTGAGTTTTCACCCGCGAATTAGTTGGTGAAAGGTGCTTTTCTGGGTTGAGATTTACGTTCATCGGAGTAGCCCGTTGCTCGGTTTCGAATGAAACAAATTTGTGACATCGAACGCGCGGAATCGCAAGCCGCAAACATGAACTTCGCCGAACATTAATGACTGATGAAAAGACACAGGACGCCCGTGTAGCCATCAGTTGGGTTTCACGAACTTAACTAAGACTTCATTCCGGCTAGCTAGCGGTTGCGTTGTCGACTTGCTCTATTTCGGACTGCGTTGAAGTTGGATTTCGTAGCGACTCGGACACTGAGAAGAGCTTCGGCAAAAGGTTACAACTAACAGCGTGAATCGATTTCTTACTGCAGCTAGTGAATCGCTTGGAACAGTCACCTTCGCAATCGTAGTCATAGCTTCGGTGGCTGCAGCGGGTCTATTGTTAGGTGGCGTGCGCTTCCGAGGCATCGGTCTCGGGGCCGGTGGAGTGTTGTTTGCGGGGATTTTATTCAGCTACTTTGGCACCGACATCGATCCCAAGATTTCGCACTTCGCTAAAGAGCTAGGACTGATCCTGTTCGTATTCACGACAGGCATCCAGTTGGGGCCTGGCATCGTGCAAATGTGGCGCAAGCAGGGAATTCGTTTGAATGCCATGGCGCTGGCTATTGTCGTTCAAGGTGTAATTCTAGTCGTCGGTTGCCACCGAGTTTTGCATTTGTCCGTGTTTACTTCAGCAGGTCTCTTTTGCGGAGCCACAACAAACACTCCAGCTTTGGGAGCGGCCGAACAAGCGGTTGCGATGCTCGCAAGTAAATCTGAAGCGTCAACGGCTATGCTCGCTTCTGCCTATGCTGTCGCCTATCCCGGAGCGATTGTGGGAATCATTCTGTCTATGGTTCTCCTGCGCCGTATTCTGAATATTGACATTGAATCCGAAGCTAAGGAACTGCACGACTTAGAGTACGCCGCGCTGGAGTCCATCGAGCGCGATTGCGTTCTTGTCGACAATGTTCACTTGCACGGCATTGCATTCGGACGCATTCCTGGCGTGGAAGAGTTAGGAGTTCGAATTTCGCGAATCAAGCGATCTGGCGAAGATAGCGTTTTGCCGGCCAATGCTGAGACTGAAATCAAAACAGGCGATGTGCTTCAAGTCGTTGGGAACCGAAGCAGTCTTGACCGGATCACGCCGTTACTTGGTCAACCGAGCGACATCGATCTGATGAATGCTCCAGGCAGTGTCAGCTATCGTCGAGTCTTCGTGACAGAGGCGCGCGCACTAAACAAACCGTTGCGCGACTTAGCGTTGGACAAACTGTTCAGTGCCAGTGTCACGCGCATCATTCGTCCAGGGGTCGAAACTGCCGCATGCGGGTCTAGCCGATTTCACTATGGCGACATCGCACACATCGTCGGCGACGAGGTGGCGCTGGAACGCGCAACTAAGTTTTTAGGCAACTCCGCCAAGGCGCTTAGCGATACACCGTTCCTACCGCTGTTCATTGGAATTTTGCTGGGTGTGATGCTTGGTTTGGTTCCATTCCAAATCCCAGGCGTACCGTTCCCCGTGCGACTTGGTTTAGCTGGTGGGCCGTTGCTGGCCGCAATTGTGCTGAGCTTAATAGGGAACATTGGTAATTTAGTTTGGTACATTCCCACGTCAGCCAATCGAGCGCTTAAGGAATTGGGGATCATTCTCTTTCTCGCCTGCACTGGACTGGCAACGGGCGCGTCTTTTTTTAGTGCCATGATAAGTCTTGATGGTGTGAAGTGGATGGTGACGGGGTTCTTAGTGACGGTCCTTCCTCTGATGTCAACAGGATTGATCGCTAGGCTCTGGTGGAAGCAAAGTTACTTAGTTCTTTGCGGCGTCATGGCAGGGAGTATGACTGATCCACCAGCGCTCGCCTTCGCCAACTCGCTAGCTGAATCCGAAGCAAGTTCAACAGCCTACGCGGCAGTCTATCCGTTGACGATGATTCTGCGAATTGTGTCAGCTCAAGGCCTGATTTTATTGTTGAATTAAGACCGAAGCACTGGTCCATACTTTAATTGAAAGCGGCATTCACTCATGAAACACGGATACTTTCAACGTCAGTTACCCACTCAACTTTCTGATCTCGCCGATTTGGCGATGGACCTCCGATGGAACAATTGCCCCGCAGCTCGACACCTGTGGAAACGATTTGATCCTGCGATGTGGGAGCATACCGAGAACCCCTTGCTTGTCTTGCAATCCGCGCATCAGAATCAAATCGACGCCGCTTCCAAAGATGAGATGCTGTTGGAAGCCCTTTCGAAATGGCGAAGGGAAGTCAACGAATACTACAGCACAGCGCCCGAATTCAGCTCGCTAGACCCAGAAAGAAAGCTGAAGTGTGTTGCCTACTTTAGCATGGAGTTTGGCTTGAGCGAGTCGCTTCCGATCTATTCAGGTGGCTTAGGGATGTTGGCTGGTGATCATCTAAAGACCGCCAGTGACCTCGGCGTGCCACTTATCGGGATTGGGCTGCTCTATCAACAAGGTTACTTTCGACAGGAGATTGGCGAAGACGGTTGGCAACGCGAAACTTATCCCTACAACGATCCAGGGTCGCTACCAGTTCTGCCGGTCGCGGACCGAGACGGACACTGGCTGCGCGTTCGCTTACCTTTCCCAGGAAGAACACTCTACTTGCGAGTTTGGGAGGCACGAGTTGGGCGAGTGCGATTGTTCTTGCTGGATTCCAACGATGCGATGAATACGCCTTGGGACCGCGGAATCACGGCGCAGCTGTACGACGCGCGACGCGATCGACGTTTGCCTCAAGAGATTGTGCTGGGAGTCGGTGGCTGGAATCTTATCGAGCGTTTGGGTCTCGATATTGATGTCTGCCATTTGAATGAAGGCCATGCTGCGTTCGCCGTCTTGGCACGCGCAGCTAGTTTCGCAAGGCAGTTCAGCGTGCCAGTTCCAGTGGCGTTTACGGCCACTCGGGCTGGCAATGTTTTCACGACGCACACGCCGGTTGAAGCAGCCTTTGATTGCTTCGATCCGAAAATGATTGCGTACTACGCTCAACCATTTATCGACGAAGCAGGGTTTCCTCTTGAAGAACTATTGAGGCTTGGTCGTCGTGTTAAGGACGATCAAAGCGAGCCGTTCAACATGGCTTGGCTGGCGATGCGAGGCTGCGGTCACGTCAATGCAGTTAGCCAACTGCACGGCGAAGTTAGCCGCGGACTATTCAACCCTTTGTTCCCTCGGTGGCCACAATGCGAAGTTCCCGTGCGCGCGATCACCAACGGGGTTCACGTTCCAACGTGGTCTTCCCATAAAGCGGCCATCATCTGGGGCGATGAGGATGGTGGGCATCTGTGGCTCGATGGATTGAAACACGTAAGCGATCGCGTTCGCAATCTACCCGATGACCAACTTTGGGCATTTCGAACTTCGCAGCGACTCGCATTGTTGGAGTACATCGAAGCCAACTATTGCCGCTCCTCTAACTCAAACACAACAACTACAACATCGACTATCTCTTCGCGTTGCGAACTGTTCGATCCCAACGTCTTGACTATCGGATTTGCTCGTCGTTTTGCGACCTACAAGCGAGCCAATCTAATGTTGACGGATCCTGAACGTCTGGCGCGACTCTTGTTGGATAGGCAACGCCCCGTGCAACTTCTAATTGCCGGCAAGGCTCACCCCAAGGACGAGTACGGCAAAGCGATTCTTCAGCAGCTGGCGCAGTTCTGCCGTAAGCCGGAGTTTCGAGGTCGGGCGATATTCCTGGAAGATTACGACATGATTCTCGGTCAACACCTAGTTGCTGGAGTGGACGTTTGGTTGAATACGCCGCTACGACCCAACGAGGCCTGCGGGACAAGTGGTATGAAGATTCTTGCAAACGGCGGTTTGAACGCATCGATACTCGATGGATGGTGGGACGAAGCATTTGAGTTCGAAAGTGGTGCAACGCCTCCCGGTTGGATAGTCGGGTCGCGCGATTGCGGTTCGCCAGAGCAATTGAGTGCAGGTGATGCTTCGAGTCTGTTCGAAGTACTTGAACGTCAGGTTATTCCTGAATTCTATGACCGAGATCTCGATGGTATTCCGTGCCGATGGATCCGTCGTGTGAAGGCAAGTATGGCAAGCCTCACTCCACAATTTAGCGCAACTCGGATGTTGCATGAATACATCGATCACGCTTACTTGCCCGCAGCCGCAGGATTTGCAAACCGCTCAGCCAATAACGCTGCACTGGCGAAAGAAATCCGCGACTGGACCGATCAACTTCGCGCGCAGTGGCATCATATTCGGGTCGGTCAATTAAGGTTTGCGGACGAAGATGGATTGACTACGGTCAACGTCGAGTGTTGGCTTGATAATATTTCGCTCGATTCGGTCCGGGTGCAACTATACGCCGAGGCCAACGAACATTTTCCGGTTTCTATTGTTAACTTGAAAAGATGTCGGGAGCTACCTGGATCGGTGAATGGTTACCTATACTGCGGCACCGTTCCAACGCAGCGTCGACCGAGTGAATTTTCGCTCCGCGTTGTTCCTTATCATCCCGCCGCGATCATCCCGAGTGAAAACCAATGTATTCAGTGGAACGACTAGTGGTCTCAACGACCATTTCATTCCATGGCGTGGGTTACTTCGCAAACTCTTTTTTTGGTCGAAGAGGGTTCCGCTTCCCGCTCGAACTTGGACATTGCGTTTAATTCTGTGGCAACTCTCGACGGAGAGTCAGCAAATGCCGAAGAAACCGGACATTTGATAAGCGACTTGCGTTCTTAGCGCTGACTTCTGCGGAATCCTTATGAGATTGCTGCCACTCAACCGACGATTAATGCGAGTGCCGCTCCCACTCGCCAATTTACCAATGTTCAACGTTGCTAGACCATCTGAGTAACAATGAAAGTCAGAATCTTAACCATCGGCTACAAGGGCCGATTTACGCAGGGGCAGGAAGCCGATGCTAAAGTGCTTCCCGAGGGACATGTTTACGACTACGCAGTAACGCTTGGAACAACAACCCGTTCATCAAGATGGTGGCCATTTAATCAATATAAGACACCGCTAGTCCTAAACTTCCACGCTCACGAACTTGAACTGATTGATGCCTCGAGCGCGACAGAGAGCCAGGCGATTCATGCTGCTCCCGAGCCGTTATCGGTCAAAGCAGCGTGAATCCAAGACTCCTGTGCTGTCGAATCGACGTGTGCTAGTCTGCCTGTGGACGCAATGAGCGTTGCCATGGATCGGAACGGTTCATCCGGCAATAGTTGGTCGGGGTTTGCCAACACAGCAACCGCTCGATTTGTTTGGTTGATCGCTCAAACTGCGCAATCTTAAGCGAAGTTTCATCAAGTGCTCGAGTGTTGGTTCCAGCGGAATGTAGATTTAGAGTGACGGCTGTCCTTTGCTGCCTGACTTGTAACTTGCGAGCTTCCCCGAATGACTGTGCCATCGCAATCTTTGCCAATTGGCGCCGCGAAGTTGCTGCGGATCGAACCGCCGACGCCCCCCAACGACTTTGCCGACTTTTGGCGCAATCGTTATGATCCGGCGATGCAGAGCGAACCGCTGCCGACGATTCGCCACGATGCCGGCCGACGGTTGGTCCACTTTGAGCAATACGATTGCTACTACAGCTCGACAGGAGGAGTGCGAATTGGCGGTTGGCTCACGGTACCAAGGTCGTTCCCAGTGCGTCGAGCCATTGTAGTTGGGCACGGGTATGGCGGTTGTCCCGAACCAACCGATGATGTTCCGTTGAAAGATGCAGCCTATCTATGGCCGTGCCTCCGTGGACTGGGGCGAAGCGAAATACCGGGGGTTCCAACCGATCCATTCTATCACGTCCTCTACGACATTGACAAAGTGGAGCGTTACATTCTCGGTGGCTGTGTCGAAGATTTGTGGCTAGCTGTCTCGGCGCTCGAGCGGCTATTCCCAATCGTCAAAAACCGCATAGGGATGATGGGGATTAGCTTCAGTGGTGGCATCGGGATGCTCGCCGCTCCATGGGATGAACGACTGCAACGCATCCACCTTCAAGTGCCAACCTTTGGCCACCACGAACTGCGTATGAAGTTGCCAAGCTGTGGCAGCGCAAAAGCTTTGCAAGATTTTTATCAAAGTCATGTTGAGGTGCTTGATACCCTGGCGTATTTTGACGCTGCGAACGCTGCTGCACTCATGGATCGTCCCGTCCACATTGCTGCAGCGATGATTGACCCAGTAGTCGCGCCGGAGGGACAGTTTGCGATTTACAATGCGCTGCCAAACAAGGCTAGCTTGTATGTGCTCGATGAGGGACATTGCGACTACGCAAATGCCGACCGCCAGCAGAAAGAACTACTTCACGAACTAACCAGCTTTTTCTCTGAATTATGAACCGCGAATATCATCGTTGGTACAGCGAGCGTTTAGATCGAGACATGGAGCTGCTCGTATTCGGCCATGCTGGCGCTAAAGTGCTTGTTTTTCCAACCCGTGACGGGCGTTTCTTCGAATACGAGAATCTTGGAATAGTGTCGGTTCTACGAGACAAAATCGATGCTGGACAACTTCAACTGTACTGCGTCGACAGCGTCGATCACGAGACTTTCTATTGCTTCTGGCGACATCCAGCAGCTCGGATTCGAAGACACATTCAATTCGAAGAGTACATTCTGAATGAAGTTATGCCACTGATGTCTGCCAAGAATCAGCATCCTTGTACCATCGCTCATGGTTGTAGCCTGGGAGCCTTCCACGCAGCCAATATCGCGTTTCGCCACCCACATCTGTTTCGTAAGTTGGTTGCCTTCTCCGGTCGCTATGACCTTGGCCTGGAAGTTGAGTGCTTTTCAAATCTCTTCGATGGCTACTACGACGACCTTGTCTACTTTCACTCACCGTCACACTTTTTGCCGGGACTTGCTTGCGACTTTCACCTTGGGGCGCTGAGGGAAATGGACATTGTCTTCGTAATCGGAAAAGAAGATCCTTTCCTGCATAATAACCTGCAAACGTCAGAAAGCTTGTGGAGTAAAGGAGTAAGACACGCGTTACACCTATGGGACGGTCGCGCGCATCGCGGCAAGTATTGGCGGGAGATGGCGCGGTTGTATCTCTGACTGGCGCGACAGGTGGCTGACTTCACTCAATTGACTGGGTACTGCATGGTCCTCATGAAGGCTGAAGTCACTGGATCGGTACTGACGAAGGTAGTATCGAATTCGATTTCAAACGGTTATAGCAACAACCAACTTGCGGAGGCAAACAATCGACTCGCACCGTTGGAGTCGCTCAGCGAAACCGCAAGCGATCCGTTCACTCGGTTAGAAGAGTGCCGCGGTGGTGAGCAAGTTTGACAACGCGGATGGCAGGCGCTTTCGTTTGCGATCCAGTCGACGAACGAACATATTCTTGATTGTCGTTCGGATGGAACAGCGGCACGCCGAGTTCTAAGCGGTTTCTTAAAACTTCCAGTTTCTGGGTTGTACCGGCCACTGCGCTGGTCGGTCGCCAGTTTCCTCGAGTCTCCGGTTGAAAGTCTTCATCGTGTCCATAGCGAAGGATCGCTTCAAATACGTTTTGGGCGTGGGAACTCATCTTGGGATTTGATTCCTTAATCAGGGGTTGCAATAAGCTTGATTTAGGTCCGACGGCGCGTTCGGCGAGGCCTCCAGATGCGGTTTGGAAGGAACTCATCCACCGACTGACTCCGATCCCAGCTGCTCAAACGCAGGTCGCGCAGCAAGCACACTTTGGACTCGACGATCGACTCACAGTGCCGCATATCCGAAACCCGCAACTCACGCTGCTCGATACCGCCAGTCGCTGCACGAAATTCGACGGGCGACTTGCTCCAGTTGAAGTGCGATAGCCCGGAGTTGGTATGGCTTCAGCAAGATCATTTGACGGCAACTCGCTACTCTATCGATCACTGGGCGCTTCCTCGCAGTCAAAGCCTCACGAGGTTCGAATCTACCCTCGGTAGCCTACATGCTCGCAGCAGAGTTGCGAGCGTTTTGATTCAGGAAAGGGTGCGCTTCATCGAATCTTCAAAGACCCTGGTAGGACCGAAAGATGTACATGCAGTTCTTAACACGCTGCCTGGGATGGTCGACTATTAAACTTGATAGACCTCAAAAGCATCCAATCTAAATCGGGGTCGAATGACACTACACCAGTTGCGCAAGCGATCCGATTCAGTCGACTTAAACTGCGGTGCAAACTGCGGTGCAAACTGATCCGAGTCGGAACGGTTCACTCTGGAGTGCCGGCGCTCGATTCCGCTTGTTCGACCAAGGATGTCAGTCTGTCGATTCGTTCCGCTAGCAGCCCGTTGAAAAATGCCATTTTCGTGAGCGATCAGCGTTCGGTGGCCCGGGGTAAGCTCAAGCGACTCGAAATCGATTTGAGACGGTCAAAATGTATTTACGTTCTTCATATCGCGATCTAAGGCCTTTTGTGGCGATCCAGGCTAAATAGCTAAACGCCAAAAGGCCGTCATCGCCTAGATTAAAAGC
>JBGSJB010000485.1:0-3245 GCA_041742175.1 Pirellulaceae bacterium | reverse complement strand
CGCCGATGGTGTAAAGGCACTGGGGATAGAACGTGTGTCGGGGGATGAATTAGAAACGATTTGTCAAGAGTTGTTACAAGCGAATCCTGATGTAGTTGCGAAGGTTCGCGACGGAAACGTCAAAGCGCTGGGCGCATTGGTTGGTCAAGCACGAAAACGCAACTCCAACGCAGATCCACGTATTGTCCAAGAGATCTGCCTACGACTGATTCAGAGTTTGTAGTTAACAAATGAATCGATACCGACAATTACTTCGTGACACTTGGTGGTTATGGTTGGCCTTTGCGTTTGTGGCAACCTTGTTGATCGTGTTTGTGAACGTGATCTTTGTCATTATGATACCGGTCCTGGTCAGCGTTTTCTTGTATTTCGCGATGGTTCGATATGACGATGACGGTAATTTCTTAGGGCCTTGAGGGCTAGAGCTCTGCCTGTCGATGAGCTGGTTTAAAGTCCTAGCAGCCGAAGGTAGAGTTGGTACATCCATGGATGTTGCCATGGATTGGCCGCAGCGAACCAAGCGGAAAATATGCTGATCACCAAGCAGACTTCTACCAATCGCTTGGCCCAAACGCTTTGCCACCATTTTGTAGTTGCGTTTGTGGTTTGAAAAGCTCGACAAGCAATGTAAAGCCAGCCAGGAATTAGCCAGAACTGCCAGCGAAAACCACTGCAGACTCCGCCATAATTTCTATCTAGTTGGTCTCGTGCAAGATAGAAGACAATACAGACGGTACTTACGACTGCGATGCCGGCGACAATTCGGCGTGTGACTGCGTCATCGTGGCGAAGCGATAGCCAAACACCTGGAATGACCAAAAGAAAAATTGGTGTGAGGGAGAATATGCCGTGGTGTCCAAGCAGCGAGTTCCACGCATATACTGCGACAGAAGCTTCGCCCAAATCTACTCCACGCTTGTTTTCTGCCAACCAATAGGAGCTTGGATAGTCATACCAATCGTTCCAGGCGTGGATATCGAATCGGCCATCCGCGATGACAACGGCGAACCGTCGTTGCATGCTTTGATCTGCTGCATCTAACGCAATCAACCGCATTGTCGATTCGCGTCGTGCAGGTTCAACTGCTACGAAGGAAGTCGCATTCAATTCTTGCTTTACTAGTTCTTGGTCAAAAGTCGCCACAAGTCTAGCTGCTTGTTCGGGAGTAATCGATTGTACTCCGGTCGACTTGAGTTCCGTTGCTAGTTGTTCGTTGTTCACGCTAGCCAACAGTTTGCCGAGAGCTTCACGATGGTAATAGGGTGGACGCCAATCTCCATGGGCATACCAGTTCATTCCAACGATAGCGAGCAAAACGGGTGCGAGGCCTGCTAGATAAATGGACCAAGTCTTGAGGAAATGGTCTCGCTGGAAAAGTATGAGAGGGATAGTAGCTGCCCACGCAAGCGAGGGAAGCTCGCACATTACCGTAAGTCCAGCAAAAATACCCGTCAGTAGAATTTTTCCAGCGGCCTTTGCAGTGCCCAGTGGCAAAGAAAGGATCTGCCGAATCAAAATAATCGTTGCAGCAAAGAAGATCGCGGCATGCAGATGATTGTTCAGCGTGACTATGAACGTCGTGAGGAATGTGCCAAATAAACCGGATAGCAAAAGAATCGTTCGCGGCCAAGCATCCGTTATGTCGCGTAAGACTGTACGGCGCCACCAGTACCATAACCAAATCATGGGAAGGAGGTTTGTGATGGCGAGTACGCATCGGCCGATTAACAAAGGGTAATCGCTAAGCCGGCTTTGAAAAATCATCGTCACTGGCCAAGTGATTCCAGCATAGATGACGCTGAGCAACGGTGGTTTGCTAGAGTAAAACCGTTCCACACCTTGGTCGTCGGCGTGGCGGACCATGTCGATCGAGTACCACGTTCGTGACCGACCTTTTGAATCACGCTTCTCCAGTAAGCGGTCGATGGCGAACGTTTGGTCTTCCAGCAGCGCAGCGACTGCGGACCAGCGACTACGATCATTCGCACTCAAGAATGGCGTTTCGCCGTTGGATGCGGTTACTGATACGATTCTTGCAATGCTAATTGCGATGATCGTGAGAATCAGCAGGTGCGAGGCCGATTGGAAGAGTCGGTCCATTGCGTCTTGGTTTGCGGGCGACGAGGAAGGATGCATGTCGATGGAGTCTTGTTTCAGGAGTCGCGGTGCAAGGAAATCGTTCTAGTATTGGCGACGATTGAGTAAGGAGCATTCTGTGGCCTCGCCATCGCGGTGATCAATTCAGCCAAGAAGCCGATTGAAATAAGTTGAACGCCCAGTAACATACCGACCAATGCAAAATAGAAGACTGCACGCTGGTGAAGGTGGATCGGTTCATAGGAATCAATTATTCTGGAAAGGCACCACAGAACAACTAAGCCTAGCAAAGAGATGGATCCAGCCGCGAAGACTGCCAAGCCTGCAGATCCAAGCAAGTGTTGAGGTCGGTAGCGAAAACCTGTTAGAAAATAAACGGTGAGAAGATCTAAAAAACCTTTCGAGAATCGCTCGAATCCATACTTCGAATAGCCAGTCGTCCGAGGGCGATGGTTTACTGGAACTTCGCAAACACGGAACCCGCGCGAGGCGGCGAGGACTGGGACGAAGCGATGCATTTCGCCATAGATCTGAACTTCCTTGAATATTTCACGTCGGTACGCCTTCAGCCCGCAGTTGTGGTCATGTAGTCGCACGCCGGTAAGTTTGGTGATCATCCAGTTGAAGATCCGGGAGGGGAACACTTTATGCCACGGATCGTTTCGGCGTTGCTTCCAGCCGCTCACGCAATCAAATCCTTGCTCAAGTTTACTTAAGAGTTGTGCTATTTCTTGCGGATCGTCCTGCAAGTCTGCGTCGAGGGTTACGAGGATTGCTCCAGACGCATGCTCGAATCCGGCTGAAAGAGCCGCAGCTTTTCCAAAATTTCGACGGAAACGGATCCCGCTTACAGAAGCCTCAGTTGCTGCGAGGCGTTCGATCCGGTCCCAAGATTGATCAGTGGAACCATCGTCGACCAGAATTATTTCTGCGGCGTACGCCGAGCCGACCATTGCTTGTCGAATTTGACTCACAAGTTCCTGCAACGAATCTTGTTCATTGAAGACTGGGATGATAATACTAAGGTCACACGTCATCGCTATTGGCTATTTGCTGTGTTGTGGTACATGAGGCTCGTGGCTGGGTACGTTGGCAGATTGGGGGCGAGGGGCATAAACGCGAGCTACAAACATTCCGATCCCTGCGAG
>JBGSJB010000484.1:0-1763 GCA_041742175.1 Pirellulaceae bacterium | reverse complement strand
TTCGGACCGATCCGATCCTGAATGTAAGCCGCCGCTTTGCGCTCGATGAACGTCATGTACAGTCCGAGCCCAGGAATCACAGCCATCACGATGCCAATCGCAACGGCCAATGGCCAAATTTCGTCCCAGCTAAATTGCGCAAGCATAGTTATGCACGCTTCCCTTCAACAATATTGAACAGCTGGATTCCCAAAGCACCAATTTCGCCATCGAAAGCCGCAAACGCCGGGATCTCTTTAGCCATCTCTTTACGAATTGCTGGCGCGCTGAACAAGCCTTGTCGCTGCGCCAGATCAAACAACAACCGTCCATCCGGTCGAACATCCGTCGCTCCACGAATCACTGGGTGAACCTCTTGAGCCAACCAGCATGATTCACAACCGTGCCATGTCGTTCTGCAAAAGTCGCTGAGGCTAACACGATCGTCGCCACATCCGTCAGCGACGAACTCAAAAAGTCCTGCACAATCAAAGTCGAAAGCGCATCAAACATCGACAACTTAGATTCGTCGATCCAAGCGCCTTGATAGCCACCGACAAGATACAGTCCGTCGAGCCGTTTCGCGTTCAATCGGCCAGCCACCTCGTCAAAGCCAATCACTTCTCCCTGGAAGTGCTCAAGCACCGCTTCAACGCCCAGCCGATTCGGGCACTTCTCAGCTCGAATCGTAAACTTAACTTTGCCCTCTGCAGGCGGTTCACCTTTCGGGCCTTTGGGATACTGATCATCTTCACCAACAATCGGCACAGGCCCCAGCGCCAACGTAACTTTCTTGCTAATCGATTTAATGTACTTGGCTAACAGATACGCTTCTTCGCAAAACATCATCGGCGAAAGCACGACCGCGAAACGGTCCGCACCTGCCTCAACAGCCGACCTAATCGCTTGACGCGTTTCACTCAAAACTTGAGGCCACGGATCGACCTTCGCAAACTCGTTGACCTCACCGGGATCGTGAATATGACGCCGCCCCGAGGAACTGCCCGAGCCAACGCGGCCATGTCCAATTTCACCGTTGCCGATATGACCGTTTTCGAACTGACCATTTCCCAGGTGAGCTCCCAAATGAGCGTTTGCGGTCGACGACTCGGCATGATGACCAACCGTTGCCAGTGCTTTGCCGATGCGAGGCGCCGTCAACCGCGCTTCGCTCTGCACATACTTCCAACCGAATCGTCCCTCATCGCACATGAACGAACCTTGCGCCTGCGCATTTTCTCGCGGTCGCAGACGATAAAGTCGGTTGTCTTCTTGATCTACGTGAATGCTGCATCCCGTGCTGCAATCTTGGCATACGCTGTCTTGCGTCTTCAGCCACCAAACCCGTTTCTTATACAAGAAATCCTTACTACACAGTGCACCGACTGGGCATAGATCGACGACATTACCAGCCAGTTTGTTGTTGCACGGTTCGCCCGGAAAAATATCGATCTCTTCTACGCTGCCACGATTGGTAACTTGCAACTCAGCCGTACCGCTGATCTCGCGAGTGAAACGCACACAACGCGTACACATCACACAGCGGTCGGTAAACAAAGCGATCTGTTCACCGATGTGATACTTGTCGACGCGCTGCACCTTCTGCTCGTTCAGTCGACTTTCGGCATTGCCAAACTTGTAAGTGTAATCCTGCAAGTAACACTCGCCCGCTTGATCGCAGATCGAACAATCGAGCGGATGATTCAGCAACAGAAACTCGAGCGTCTGCGCCTGCGCCTTCTTTACCTTCTCAGTGTTCGTCAGAACAACGGTGTTCGGCTTCG
>JBGSJB010000483.1:0-12383 GCA_041742175.1 Pirellulaceae bacterium | reverse complement strand
CGCGGAATCATTTTCGCTTACCAGTCACCGCGTTATGCTGCACTCGCATGGCAAGAAGCGGTCGCAACCAGCACTCGCGATATGGCCGCTGAACTGCAAGCTGCGAGGGAAGTCCCGCGATCTGTGAGCCCGGGAAGTAAGAGCCCGGAAATTGGGAGCATTGAAAATTAGAAGCTTTGAGCTGCGCGGAGCCACTGATGGCGCGCGGAACGATTCATGCCGCGGGTCATTCGCTAAGGAGAGCGCCGCGGTGAGCACAGAGTTTGACGATGCGAATCGAGGGCGCCTTGCTTGGAGTTCCGATATTCGAACATAGGCACTCCTGGTTGTCGTTCGGATGGAACAATGGAACACCCATCTCAACTCGACTGCGAAGAATCTGTACCTTCTGAGCAGTACCAGCGATTGCGTCAGTCGGCTCCCAGGTTGCAAGAGCTCGTGGCATGAAGTCTTCGTCATGTCCGAATTCAATTATTGCATCGAAAACGTTCTGGATTTGTAAACTCATTTTACAATTTTTTCCTTTTTCAAAGGCAAACCGAAGTTATGGTCGTCGACGACGTGAACGGCGCGGACGACCCGAGCGATGAGCAAAAGTGTCGAATTCAAACCGACTGTTGGATGAATTACAGCGCGCTATCTCACGAAGCAAGAATTCGTTTGACTCGATGATCAAGTCAACATGTTTAGCATCCGAAAGCCAAACTTCGTTCCGTTCGGTACTCTCAATCGCCGATCGGAGCTGGTTGGCGGTGTGTTCGAGTTGAAGTGCGAGCGCCTCAAGTTGCTCGCGTTTGAACACCATCAACTGACGATCACACATTTCTCTGCGACTAAGTCGCGGATTTCTTGTCACTCTGTCTAACACCGAGACGCGGCCCTCACATCAGATCGATTTTCGACTCACTAGATTAGACTCAGTAGATCAGATTGATTTTTCGACACAGTAGTTGGTTGCGGCATTTAGCGACTTGAAATGCTGATTCGTTGCTGGTTCGCTTTCGCTGTTGAGCACACTCCAATAGCTCTTCTTGGCGAAGCCTTTCACTACGTAGTACTCAGCGACTTCGACGAAACCGAAGAGCACTTTAACTCCGTATATTCCCTTCCCCTTGCAGGTCGTCACCGAGTCAAGAAAACACCGGGAAGGCAGCCCGTTGCGGGCGGAGATACGGTCAGGACGATTTCGATTTGAATCTGAATCACGTGGCACAATAGAACTCCCATCCTCGAGTCGGCTCAATTGATTCTCCTAGCTGATCTAGCGAACGTCCCGCTAGCAGCCCGCTGAAAAAGATCTGCCGCTTAGCACTTTCACAGGTTGGCAGGCCCTCAAGCGTTGGCTGCTAAGTTAACCAACCGGCACGAAGTTGCTAGCGTTTTCACGCTGCATACTCCGCGATTAATTGAATCTTCAAAAACGCGCCATTTGCTCGATATAGTTAGAGAAAACAGTCACTCTTGAGCTACTTCACGGTGAATGCCTTTGTGCGGTATACCTCAAAATTGGTGTAGTGCGCATTGTCGGGATCGATGAGAAAGTCGCGTATGAATGACATAAGTCGCCGCACGTGCCCGCCACTTTCGCCTTCCAAACCCGCTTCAAGCTTTGGGTCGATGAAAGCCCTCAAGTTCTGAATGTCGCGATCAACGAACGCCGCAAAATCGCGAAACGTTTTGCGATTGCAAAACCTGCCTTCGGTGTCGAACAGATAGCCGCTGCCAAGACAGATCGAGCACATGCTGTAGTCTTCGGGAGTCAACTTTCCGGCAGCTTCAAGCAGCTTCGACAGTACCCAGCATTCGCGGTCGCTTCCGTCGTCAGCAATCTTCCGAATCAGCTTGGGCCGGAGACTTTGACGCAACAGTTGCTTGAGCAAACTTGGATCCGATACGATCTCGATAAATCGACTGCGAACGCCGTCGCGACTGAGTTCGATGCCTGCAATGCTTTTTAGGAAGAGTTCCCAACGACGCGTGTAATCCTCATTCGAGACTGGTTCCGCTGGACCGGCTGGATCCGCCGCGTGCGAATGCAGCGTTTGGTCAGCGAAGTACGCAAGCGTTTGCGCGTCCGGCGAGAGATAGGGTATGCGGGTCTTCGCGCAAGGATTCAACAGTTTCGCGATGCGCGCAAGCAATTCATTCCCGCGTTGTGAGTTGTTCCAAAGTTCAACGGTCTCTCTGCTCAATCCGCTTGGGAACCGAAAAGTGGCGAATACTTCAGGGAGGTCTGGCACGGGCTCCGTCGATCTGCGCTGCATCCAAGATAACTTTTGAATGATGTCGTTCGCTTCATCGAAGTTCGCAAGCTGCTTGAGAAATTCGACTGCGGCAAAGCCATTGTAGTTGTGATTTTGATCGATCAAGAAGCTTGCGAACGCGAGCAGCAATTGGACATTCTTGGTTTCGCCGCTCGCTCGCAATAGCCATTCAACGAATCCGTCGAGTTTTAAACATTCGACGAGCGTTTCGGACTCGCCGCGCAATGCACTAGTCTGTTTAGCACCGGTCTGTTTAGCACTTGGCTGCGTAGCACTGGTCTGCGTAGCACCGGTCTGCTGAGTAATAGGCTGTTTGGCAGTGAGTGCGGCTTGGCAAAAGGCGACTGCAGGCCGATTGTTCAAAAGGCCCTGAGCGTCGAGAGCCTTGAAGACCTGATGAATTCGTGAATACGATTCTTGTCGCACGAGCTGAGAATCGCATCCCCGTTGGTTCAACTCCGTGCGAAACCAGATCGCGAACGCCAAGCCAAGCGAGGAAGCTTTCTCAACATCGCGAGCATGCTTGACGAGGGTGGCAAGAGAATGGGCATCGGCATCGAAATGGGCGGCCGCTTTTTCACTTGGTGGTTGTAGCTTCAGTTCGATGAGTTCGGTGGCATGTAGCTTATTGGTTGCAAGTCTCTTCGCAATCCTGTGATCGACCGTTTCAATTTGCTGCGCCGCGTGTTCGTGGCCAACTCTCACTCGGTGCAGTGTCTGCAGTTGCGAAGCGATATCTTGCTCGACTGTTGGCGGTCTGAACTTGCAGAGGAATCGCAAGAACGATGAAGCGGTGTGCTTCTTGGCAAACGCGTGCACAGCAGCCAGACTCTGCGGAGTTTCGCTTCTCGCAATGGACATCGCATGCCTCAAAAAACGGGATGGGTGGAACGAATTTGAACCGGATTCACGACGTGTAAAGCGACGAAAGAGGTGAAGAATACGTGAAGAATTGGCGGTTTGCCGCAATACTGAGTTCCGATCGCTATATTGGCTCGATCCAAATTTATGGTGCTTGCTTTTAGCGATCTGTGCAACATTCGGGACTAACCGTGGCGATCCAGTGTCCACACTGTTTGAAAAAACTTGGACTTAGACATGTACGCGCGGGGCGATTTGACCCAAAGTGCCCAAGTTGTGGTTCGTCCTTTGTGGTTCGAATTCAGGTGTTGAGCCAAGAAGAATTTGCGAAGTATAGAAAGCAGCGTTCGCGTGAGAAGCGCGCGGTAAGAAAACTGAAGAAACTGGATCGACAGCCGAAAGACGCAGTCCTAACGTTGAATGAAATCGCCGCTGAAAATATTGCTCCAACCATGATGGCTGGCGGCGAGTCGAGTTCAATTCCCTTCTCCGCGTCGGCGTTCGTTAGTTCAGACGCTGGCTTGCACGAACCTTCGAAGAACGGTTCTCAAACAAACGATGGCTCGCATCCGGATTCACTTGGCGGCTACCGCGTTCTAAAGGAGCTCGGCCGTGGCGGCATGGGAGCGGTCTATCTGGCCAAGCAAAACTCTTTGAACCGACAAGTTGCCATCAAGACAATTCGCCCTCAGTTAGCGAGTAATCCAGCCTTCATTAGCCGCTTTACTCGGGAAGCTTACGCGGCAGCGCAGTTGACACATCACAACATTGTGCAGGTCTACGATTTGGCCGAAGATCACAACATTCACTTCTTCAGCATGGAATACATCGACGGCACAGCACTCGACAAACTGCTGGCCGAGCGAAAGAAGTTGGAGCCGAGAACCGCGATCGGTTTCATACTTCAAGCTGCCCGCGGGTTGCAGTTCGCGCACGAGCACGGAATGGTGCATCGCGATGTTAAGCCCGCAAATTTGCTGCTTAACCAACATGGTATCGTCAAAGTCGCTGACCTCGGTTTGGTAAAGACGCAAGACTCCGTGGATCCGCTAAATAACGAAGCCGCCGCGACCGTGGAGTCGCCAGGTGGTAGTGCTCCCGGGATTACAACGGTCGGAGATTCGCTTGGCACGCCTTCCTACATGTCGCCGGAGCAGTGTGAAAATGCGGCGGGAGTAGATCACCGCGCAGATGTCTACTCACTCGGTTGCACTATGTACGCGTTGTTGACCGGACGACCACCGTTTGTCGGAAGATCGTCCGATGAAGTGATCAAACAGCACATGACCGCGCCAGTCACGCCCCCGATCAATTTGGTCTCATCGCTACCGCCAGCACTTTCAGATCTCAATGTGCGCATGCTTGCCAAGCGACCCGAGGAGCGGCCAGCCGACTTGGCACAAGTGATCGCCGAACTGGAAGGAATGCTCGAGAAAGGTGCGTCGCCAATTGCACAATACGCGGACACCCTTTCGCATTGGATGACAAAGTACCGAATCTGTAAATTAGCAATGATGCGTCCGCGGGTCATTCAAGGCCTGTACGGCTTAGCGGCGATTGTCGCTGTTTTCCTTTGTGCGCGACTACAGTTGATTGCGGCTTTGTCGATAATTGCGATCCCGTTGGTGGGCACAGTGGCATATGTCTTTGTGCGCGGTTTGCTCGATCGATCGCATCTGATTGGTCAACTTCGAAAGCTATTGTTTTCAAGCCGCTGGATGGACTATGCAGTTGCTCTACTATGCCTCTGTGTGTTCTGCGGGGGCATCGCCGTTCTCAATCTGTATGTTCCAGCGATTCTGGCCAGTGTCTTTGGGATCGCTGCAGCGGTTGGGTTTTACTTCGGCGTAGACCGCGTTATTGAAAGTGAACGCCAGCCTACGTTGCAGGGAGCAAACGACACTGTCCGCCAAATGCGATTGGAAGGCATGGATGAAAGTTCTATTCAACGCATTGTGGCGGAAGCTTGCGGCGAACATTGGGAAGAGTTTTTCGAGCAGCTTTTTGGTTATCCAGCGAAGCGAAGCATGCGTAAGTTGCTCGAGAACGAACGAGCTGGAGTGCGTTTTCGTAAACATGCCGTTTGGCGCGACAAAATTGTCGACGCAATCGACAGCCGCTTGGATGAACTCGAAATGAGCCGCCAGCGCAAGCGGATGCGCAAGGTCGAAATGGCTAAGTTGATGGCGCAGGGTGTTCCAAAATCCGATGCTCGCAAGCGTGCGTACGCGGAAAGCGAAGTCGCGATTGAGCATTCGATGGCACTGCGAGCTTCCGCTCGCGAATTTGCGATGGCAAGTGCAGAGCGACGAAGGGCTCTTAAAAATTTGGTCAGTTCGGCGAGGGCAGGCAACACGCGACGTAACATTTCAATCGTTGTTCGCTTACGAAAGTTATCGCGCTCAGCGTTTGGTGGAAAAGTGAGGTTTGCGCTTGGCATCGCCCTGCTCGTGCTGGGGCTCGCCTGGCTACATCACAATCAAGTCTTTAGTCAGCTTCAACAGACTGCATCCTCGATCGGAAGCGTTTCACATTTAACAAATGTAGATGTTAAGGAAATAGGTTCGAGCGTTGCGGGCAACCTATCCGACCGGTCGAACTACCAAGCACTTCCCTTCCTACCGGCGGAACTCGGTGAACTGCTTGGATGCATCGGTACGACCTTGGCAGGACTCTCATTAGTTCTCACCGCTCCATGCAGCGGCGTGAAGTCAATCGCCCTGGCATTTGGAGCGGCTTCGGTGGCCGTGCTCGGTCCGGCGCTCTTGGCCGACTATGTCCCTGATCTGCCCTTCACAATACCTTTGTTACAGGCAAGTGAATTGGCGGCGTTCATTGCATCTGGGCTGCTGGTCGCCGGTTGCTGGTGGCAAAGTGACTAGCGACTAATGAGTGTGATCGCGACGTTAATAAACTGTTACCGATTGACTTTTGTGGAAGAGCTCCTTACTTTAGCTACGAGTCGAAAACTCGCCACCAACCCAAACAGAACTCCGAGACAACAGAATGAGCGATAGCGACAATTCACTAGGTTGGTTGGTAATGAGGGGTGCCCAACACCATGGGCCTTTTCTAGCGCAACAACTAGTTGAAATGGCGAACGCCAAGCAAATAGCAGGGGACACTCTAGTAGTTCATGCGAAACATACCGGTGGCAAGCAAGTTCGCGCGCGATCAATCAAGCGTCTCAAGTTAATATTTGACTCGCAGTGTGAAGAACTAGAACCGCTTTCTGCAGAACAAATAAACGAAGACGAAAAGACCGAAAGTGGATCGGTATCGGGCGAGATGCTCACAATAGAAAGCGTGAAGATCGCTTCGAAACCGACGCAACACACTACAAGTTCGCTTAAACTTCGCGGAGCGTCGAAGTCAGTAGGGTCGAATAGTCAGAAAGCGACCAAGGAGTCCACTGAACTCATTGCAGATGGACAATCGAAATTGGTCCTAAAGCTGCTTGAAGTACTCAGCTGCATTTCTGAATCGGAAGAGAACCCACACTTCACTGCAATTCAGTCGCGTCGAAACACGAAACTTGCACTTGAAGCCGTTGTTTTAACAAATCACCGCTTCTTACTAGTGCAGCAAGAAAGTTTCGGCCGCTCCACATTGCAGGAGTTGCTTTGGCAAGATGTCAAAGCTATTCAGATTAAAGAAGATATCGTTTGTTCAACGGTATCGCTGTTTGCATTCGGTGGAATTGAGCTTCAAGTCGAATGGCTTGCCGCAGAGCAAGCGAATAGCGTTTATCGAATCGCTCGAGTGCAGGCAGGGGCGGCTCGTCGGTCCGATTGCGATTCGCTGCTCAGCCAAGATACGAAATCTGACGTTGACCTGTGTTAGGAACTCACCGAGCTTGAAAAAAGCCTTGTGCTTCTCAAATGTATTCGAACAACAACTGCAACGCGGCCTTAACAGATGCGATGGCAGCGGTCTCTTGAGTTGTGTGATAGCCGGTAGTTGGAATTTGCAGTGTTGTGCCGTTGATTTCGCCTGCCGTTGCAGTGACGAGCCGACCGAGTTCAGTTCTGCCCAGCGAAAGCGGTTTGATACGGTTCGCGTTCTGCGCGAGAACGTATTCGTCCTTGAAACTGTATGCGATACCGAGCTGCTGACAACGACGCGCGATTTCTTGCGTCAAGTCCACTGCGAAAAAACCACCAGCGTCTTGCTTGCGGAGAACGATTAACTGTGCATCTGCCAACTCGCGAGTTGGGTAAGGGCTCGTGTCCAGAACCAACAAACGCTGCGTCGTCAAACGCTGTCGCTGGAACCAAGCGAGCGCGTACCGCCAACTTCGCCCGGCTTCCTCCTGAGCCGTAAAGATCGCTGTGCCTTGGAAACCGCAGCGGAACAGATGCAATAGCATCGCGACACTGAGCACATTATCCAGTTGCGCAGAAAAGTGATCGTCATCGATCTTCAAACGATCAAGAAACGAGACCGGCGTACCGGGTTGGACGTAGTTCAGTCCTTCCACTTCGAAGATGAGATTCTTGCGAACTGGGCAGACGTAGGAACGCGTGATGCAGCCCTGACCGAGATAAGTGCCACTGTAGGGCAGATGAGCTTGAACACGCTCGCCCCGAAACCGATCCTGAATCGTATACATCATCTGTTCGGAAACGGAGTCGCCCGTAAGTTCGCTTTGATTGCCAGCGATAAAGGCAGCGTACTGGAATTCGTTCGGCCCAGTGCACAACAGTCCGTGTCGATCCAAGTGGGCAGATAAAATCAAGTGATACGGGTCAGCTCCGTGCGCAACCAAGGCTCCTTGGAAGTAGCTGGCTTTCGCCCCTGCCTCTTCCAACTCCCGCCGCACAACGCGAAAAAAAGAATCCTCAGTTCCAACCACTGAAGGTTCTCGAATCAGCATCTGCAGGGTCGCTATGAAGTCCGCGAATCGCAACGCTCGTTCGCACGGAAGAAACCGAATCGAACTACGCTCTGCAGAGGATTCATCGATGCTCAATATCGCATCCTTTGATTGGTTTAATTGGTCCTCACGCTCAAACCATATCTGCCGCAGCACTTGCAACCGCTTTTTCGTACGTCCGGCTTTGGTTTTTCGCTAAGTTCCCGACATTGGAAAGCGCTATATCATACAGTTGCTGACCGTGCGGTGTCGGGTAATCGCCAGTTATACAAGCGCGGCAAAGCTGGTCTTCAGAAAGTGCGATGGCGTTGGCAATGGATGAAACCGGCAAGTAACGCAGCGAATCGCAACCTAGAACCGCCGCCATCTCGGCTTGCACTTCTTCCGTCAGCGGTCCGCCTTTGAGAAACTTCGGAGCGAACAGTTCGTCGATGGTCGACATGTCGATGCCATAGAAGCAAGGCGCAATGATCGGCGGACAAGCAACTCGTACGTGAATCTCTTTCGCGCCGCCCAGAGTACGGATGCGGTCGAGCAGGACTTTCATCGTTGTCGATCGCACGATGGAATCTTCAACCAGGAAAACGCGTTTCCCTTCGAGCACTTCGCGCAGCGGCGTGTACTTACTGGCGGCTTTCGACACACGAGCTCGACCACCTTCGATAAACGTTCGTCCGCTGTAACGATTGCGAATCAAACCTTCGCGGCTGGGCACGCCAAGTTCGTAAGCCATCGCGTCGGCGGCGGCTTTACTCGTATCCGGAACTGGAACTACGATCGTGTCTTTATCGATCGGCACGCGTCCATCAGCTCGCTCGATCCGCGCCAACTCTTCGCCCAAGCGCGTGCGCGACAAGTAAACGCTGCGTTCATCCAAAGTGGAAGCGACGTTGGCAAAATAAATCCACTCGAAGAAGCAATGTGCTGTGCGTACACTTTTGGCGAACTGAGTCACCTTCACGCCGTCGGGACGAACCACGATCAAGTGTCCTGGCAAAAGCGATCGAATGCTGTCGGGTTCGAAACCGAGATTCAGCAGCGCGACACTTTCGCTGGCGGCGGCAAACAATGGACCTTGCAGCGCGTAACACATCGGCTTGATGCCTAGCGGATCGCGAGCCAGCATCATTTCGCCGCGCGCATTTAGAAACGCAAGGCTGTAAGCTCCATCAAACTGTGTTGCAACTTTGGCGAACACTTCAGCGATATCACGGCCGGGTGCGCCCGACGAAAGCTCGCGCCCGAGCTCGTGCATAATGATTTCAGTATCGGTATCGCGTGCCAGGTGATGTTCGCCTTCGCGTAACAGCCGACTGCGAAGCTCGGCGTAGTTGGCCAGCTGTCCGTTTAAACAAAAACTGAACCACTTGTGCTTATGAATGTGTTGGCGTTCGAACGGCTGAGCGTAGTTGCGGTCGTCTTTGCCGCAAGTTGCGTAACGCACGTGACCGATAGCTGCGCGACCGGCATACTCCGTCATCAAAGCTTCGCTCTTGCCTCGATGCGACATGCGGAAGACTTCGGCGACCATGCCGACGTCCTTCATTGTGTCGAGCAACGTCGATCGCTCTGGATTAAACGTAGACATTCCAGCGGCTAGCTGACCGCGATTCTGAATATCCTGCAACATTCGCGGTAGCAGTCGCGAGATCTCGTTCGGTCCATGCTCGGTACACAACGGACTCGGCTCGTCACTTGGCAGGTGATAAATCGCAGCCACGCCGCATTCGTGATGCAGTTCGCTCATCGTTTGAACCGGTTCCTAATGGACTTTCTTCGCAATTTGTATTTGAGGTTCGAAGAAAGAGGTCAGTTGATCTGCGGCAAAGCGATGAACCCGCTGCCGTTGGCCTAAGTGTATCCGCAGAACTAATCGCAGCAAACGGTTCGCAAGCGACTTGTAACAGATTTAGAAGGCTCCGCATCTTACACAAACGTTCGCTACACAGATTGAAGTCGCGTTCTAGAACAATTCTCGCTATTAAGGACCACCCAAATTCGAATGTCAGAATTTCGGCAATTGTCTCCTATCCGAAGTGACAGGTTGGTTGGATAATCCCACCGGCAGATCAGTTTACGCAAGTGGTTTGAAGGCGGTTGCAAGGGCGTTGTCATGGAATTGTCGACACGAAAGTCGGTACTTGAATCGTCGCAGACTTGTGTTGTCAAAGTCGGTTCACGCGTGCTCACCGGCGCCGACGGACGTCTAGACCGCGATCAAGTTGGCAACCTCGCGGCGCAGTTGACAACTTTGGCCGAACAAGGTCGACGCGTGGTATTGGTCAGTAGCGGAGCGGTCGCTAGCGGTGTCGGAAAACTTGGCTTACCAGCTCGACCAACCGATCTCGCGTTGCTCCAAGCCGTTGCGGCGGTGGGCCAAGCGCATCTGATTCAGACTTACGAGCATTTCTTCTCAGCTCGAGGAAAACACGCTGGCCAAGTGCTTCTGATTGCAGACGATCTCGACGACCGCACGCGCTACCTGAACGTTCGCAACACGCTCTTGTCACTGCTGCGTTTGGGTGTGATTCCAATCATCAACGAGAACGACACCGTGGCCGTCGACGAGCTGATGACGACTTTTGGTGACAACGATCGACTGGCCGCCATGGTTGCGGGACTTCTGCCGCGACCGGTGCTGGTGATCCTCAGCGATGTGGAAGGACTCTACGACCGCGATCCGACCGCCGAGAATGCCAAAGTCATCGGAACTGTCGAGCAGATTGACCAGTCGATTATGAACTTGGTAATCGATCGTCGCACGGGACTGAGCAAAGGCGGTATGGGCAGCAAATTGCGGGCGGCGCAGTTTGTCACCAGCAGCGGTTCGCCGGTTTTCATCGCTGGCGGCCGCATGGACAATATCTTGCCTCGCATTTTTAGTGGCGAAGAAGTTGGCACTCTGTTCCTACCACAAGCCCGCAGTCTTGCACCGCGCAAGCGCTGGATCGGCTTTACAGCCCAAGCAGCTGGCAAGATTCATATCGATAGCGGAGCCGTCAAAGCGATCGTATATGAAGGCCGCAGTCTGCTGGCGATCGGCATCAGCAACATCACCGGCGAGTTTGAGAAGGGCGACGTGGTTGCGATCATCGATGCTGAGGGTGAAGAAATAGCTCGCGGGTTGGTCAACTACAGCGCTGCCGAAGTTCAACAAATCCGCGGCTGTCGTTCGCCCCGCATCGCTGAGATTCTGGGGCAGCGTCCCTACGAAGAAGTGGTTCACCGCGACAACATGGCACTCGTGGGCTTAAAGACCGGTTCGCAAGAAAGTTAGCTTCTATCGTTACGCGAATTTATGTTTCATCAGCGAGCTTCTCTTTAGCTCGCATTGTACTGGCAAGGTTTTCTATCTGAAGTTTTCGTCGACGCGCACAGCGAATGTGGTCGATAGCAAGAATACATCTTGGCTCTACTCGACAGGTTCAGAGGAAGTCGTATTAGGGATTCGAACGATGCTACTGACTTCAACCAAGATAGGTCATGCAGCTTGGACGCAAGTTGCCTGTACGTTGGTTGCGATGATAGCTTTGGGCAAGCTCGCGACCGCCCAGCCGCCGAGTTCCCAGCCGACTTCAAAACCGCCAGTGACGACGCCCGAGAATTGCCTGTTGCCAAGCCGCTTGGTGCGATTCGAATTGGTTCTCGGGCGGTTGCAACTGTCCCCTGAGTACTTTCGCATCGGAACCGCACACGAACACACCGAGCTCGCCGATGGCCGCCACCGCGTTCGCTCCGTTTCTATCTCTGTGATGCGCGGCAAACCTACTTTGCAGTTCCAAGATCGCGGCGGCAATGAAACTTGGTCGGTGTTTTTCAAGTCGGACAACTTGGTTGATATCGTCTTCAGTGATAGCGACTCGATCGGCAAGCGAACGTTGACTTATCATCAGCCGAGCACTGGTCCAGTTATTGCCAAAGTTGAGTTCACCGATGGGAGGTCAAAGCGCGAGGTGCAAGCTCGATCGCTGTGGCATATCGCGTCTCAAGATCGCAAGTTCTTCGACACGCATCTGCGGCCTATTCTCAATCGGATCGATCCCAGTTGGGACTTGGAGCGATTGACAGCGCAAATTGACCTCGCAGCAAACAATCGCTTGCACCAGAGTGAATCAAAGCAGAGTGATTCAGAGCAAGTCGCGGTGCTGTTGCAACAACTGAATTCCGAGTTTGCGGCGGAGCGCGCCGTCGCTTTTCTCGCGCTGCAGAATTTAGGATTAGCTGCGGAGACGAGTCTGCGCGATGCGATTGCGACTGACTTAACCAGTCATCAACGACTCTCAATCGACAAACTGATCGCAGCGATGCAACCTGTTGGCAACGACACACCGATGCGTTTGTCCGTCTGGCTTGCCACGAACGCAGCGGCATCACGGTAAGGC
>JBGSJB010000482.1:0-1978 GCA_041742175.1 Pirellulaceae bacterium | reverse complement strand
GCCGCTCGCATGCGCGTGTATCGTGCCGATCTGCCCCACGCGTATCTTCGCCGGCTGCAGCGAGCGTGTTGCAGCTTGAGCGTTCGGGATTAGCGATGTCATGAGCGGCGTCGCGAGAGCTGAAGTCATCGCGGAGCGGATTGCGAAGTCGCGTCGATTTAGGGTAGGCATGGTTTTTCCGAAGTAGCGAGTAGCGAGTAGCGAGAAGGGAGATAAGTTGTCTCTTGATACTCACCGCTCGTCACGCGTAACTTAACACTCCCAACCAACAACTGGCAACCAGCAACTAGCAACTAGCAACTACTCGCTACTCGCTACTCCCAAGGGCCGATTGCCGGTGCCGGTGCGATTGGTTAGGGAGTCGCCGAGTTCGGTGCGGAAGCCTTCGGCGAGGCGTTGCAGTCGTGCGACAATCTCGGGGTGCTGGTCCGCTTCGTTCACTTTCTCGCCCAGGTCGCTGGCTAAGTCGAACAACGACAACTCCAGCGACTCGACGCGGTAACCATGACGACTGGCGATGCCCATCACTCCGGACTGCTCAATCGCATTGGGCTTCATGTTCGCATAGTTCGCGGGACGCCCGCCGGTTCCGGGAGGACCGTTGACGGTCAAATAGTTGTGCGGCAGATGCAATTTCCAGTTCCCGTCGCGGACCGCGTGCAATTCTGATCCGGAGTAGTAAGCGAAAGTCGAACGACTCCGGTCGCTGTCCGGTTGGAGAAACAACTGCGACAAATCGATGCCGTCGATTTTTCGCTCAGGCAACTGGGCACCGATCAGCTTGGCCAACGTTGGCAGCAGATCGATACTCGCAATGAACGCCTCGCTAGTCTTCGGTGCAGTTATTTGTTTTGGCCAGCGAACGATAAACGGCATCCGCACTCCGCCTTCGAACACGGTCAACTTGCCTTCGCGAAACGGACCTGCCGAACCCGCGTGATCGCCGTAGCTGAGGAACGGTCCGTTGTCGGAAAAGAACAGCACGATCGTACTCTCATCGAGATGGTGTTCGGCAAGCGCCGCGAGAATCTGACCAACCGACCAGTCAACTTCTTCAACTGCATCGCCGTACAATCCGCGGCGTGATTTGCCTTTGAAGTCTTGCGAAGCTGCGATGGGAACGTGCGGCATGACGTGCGGAACGTAGAGAAAGAAGGGCCGATCCTTGTTCGCAACGATAAATTGAACTGAAGCGTCCGTGAACATTTTCGTGAAAGTGGATTGGTCGGGATCGAGCGCGATGGTCTTGCCGTTCTCGATCAGCGGCAGCGAAGGGATGCCGCGGACGCTGGGGTGCAACGGGCCGTTGTCGTTCGAATAAGGCAGCCCCAGCCATTGATCGAAACCGTGCCTTAGCGGATCGAAATCGGGCTTGGTGCCCAAGTGCCATTTGCCGAAACAAGCGGTCGCATAGCCCTGCGACTTGCAGATTTCAGAGAGCAGATTCTCGTCCGCGTGCATGCCCGTCGTGCTGGTGTGATTGAATGCGCCCGACATGCCGATGCGATTCGGATAGCATCCAGTCAGCAACCCAGCACGTGACGCCGTACAGACCGCTTGAGCGACGTTGAAGTTCGTGAAGCGAATCCCCTGCTGCGCCATCCGATCGAGGTGAGGCGTGCGAATATCGGTCGCTCCGTAACATCCCACGTCGCCATAGCCTAAATCGTCAGCGACAATCATTATGATGTTCGGCCGCGATTCAACTGCGGTACAATTTGACGGCAAGTGCAGGCTGAATAGCGCAACGCATGTTACGAGAGTTCGAATCATGGCGGATGTTTTTGCTGAGTTTGGTAGTCGTTGGGGTTAGTCATAGACTACACAAATTTTAGTGGCGCGTGGCGCGTGGCGCGTGGCGCGTGGCGCGTGGCTTGGGGATTGGGGATTGGGGTGCGACGGGTGCGACCGGTGCGACCGGTGCGACCCCCTCATCCCCGGCCCTTCTCCCCAAGGGGGAGATAAGAGGTTTTCTAAA